>CAYYEY010000068.1:0-1630 GCA_964471175.1 uncultured Candidatus Saccharibacteria bacterium | reverse complement strand
TGTACGTTGTGCGACTATGGGAAAAAATGCAAGATTTGACTCCGACCAAGTCTATTAACCCAAAAATCTCAGCAAAATGCTTTATATTGAGTCGTTTTCACCGTAAACATATTACGGTTTTAAGCAGCCAATAGGCACAACAAATATACCGTCCTCTCGACGATAAACATACTCTGTAGCAGTTAGAATCATCTTAAATGCTGGTTTCCCAATTTTATCTGTGTTGATTTTTTGTTCAAGTTTGTTTAGTGCCTTAGCTGCGCTCTCTATTGCTTCATCTGAACCAAGTTTTACTTCTATTTCCGCCCACCTTCCATCGCGCAGATGAACGATATTATCACATTCTAAACCAGAGCTATCCCTATAGTACATGACCTCTCCATCAAGTGTTTGCATATATACTTTTAGGTCGCGTGTACAGAGAGATTCAAAGATCAAACCAAAGGTGTTAAAATCTCTGATCAAATCTCGTTCTGTTGCGAATAATGCCGCTACAGCAAGCGATGGATCCACTAAATTAAGTGTATCGCTTGTTCGAACCTCAGTTTTCCTCCGTAAATGCGGACTCCAGGCTGGAACATCATCTCTAATATGTAACTGCTCTAGAATATCAAGATATGTTTTTACGGTTTTATCACTAATGCTGGCAATGTCAGAATCGTTATTAGTGTCATTATAGATTGTGGAAATATTAGTAGGAGTAGAAATGTTACGTGCAATACTTCTTAGCACTAAACGCATTTTAGCGGGCTTATGCATCGAAATATCAAGCGTTTTAGTGTCATTTTCTATTACAGCGTTGAGATAGCTACTTGCAACTTCTATAGCACTCTTTGGGGGGTTAATGATAGTATCTGGCCAACCACCTCTGGCACACAAATAAGCATATCCCTCTATATCATATTTTGACTTACCAGTAACATCTTTCGCGCCCTCAAAAAGTGCTTTTAGGGAGACTTCACCAGTAGAGTCTTTGGATTCAAAAAGTGTCATTGGACGCATTGTCACACGCGCAATCCTACCTGCACCAGAGTGGCGTGGAGAGCTTGTACCAGGCGTAGCAGAGCCTGTTAAAATGTACTGACCTTTTTTACGGCTTTTGTCTAAGTCATATCGAATTGCATCCCAGATTACTGGCGCATCCTGCCATTCATCAATCAGACGAGGTTTGTCACCTTCTAACAAAATACTTGGCTTAGTATTGGCAAGTTGGATGTTATTACTATAGGTGTCTGGGTTTTGAAGCTCAAGAACGCTTCTAGCTTGACGACCTGCAGTAGTGGATTTACCGCACCATTTACAACCTTCTAGCAAAACTGCACCATGTGCCTCAAGTTTTCTTTTTAGAATTGAGTCCATTAATCTGGGGATATATTTATCGGTACTGCTCATTATAAATCCTTGTTAATCTTTATGGCTATTATACAAAACTTCCTAAAATATTGCAATATTTTTTCCTATTTTATAGAATAATTTTTTCCTATTTTTTTGGATTTATACAAGTGTACTTATGTTTCACCCCTGTTAGAGGTTTTGGCGCAATATAAAGCATTTTAAATCGATTTTTGGGTTAATAGATTTGACTCCGACCAAGTCTATAAACCCAAAAGTCTCAGCAAAATGCTTTACA
>CAYYEY010000067.1:0-1714 GCA_964471175.1 uncultured Candidatus Saccharibacteria bacterium | reverse complement strand
AGATTTGACTCCGACCAAGTCTATAAACCCAAAAGTCTCAGCAAAATGCTTTACATTACGTTGCAATTCTTAATAGGGGTAAAAATAGGCCTATTGACAATTTAGGTGGCATGCCACCTAAATTGTCAGTAAGACTTCATTTAAGTCTAAGAAACTAAAAAATATGTCAATTTCTCACGTCCAAATTCATCAATTTCCTCTGTTTTGTAGAATAACAACTTTAATGCAAATTAGTTGTTAAAAATCATGACATTTCTTTTTCTAAACTGTTCTCATCAAGTAAGAAATCTAGCACATTCATAGTCACAACGCCATTTTCCTCACGGCCTGGGCGCATCAAGTCGTTGGTGATAATAATCCTCTTAAAAAAATCATCAACATTATTAAGTGGACGTACTTCTATTGCTCTTTTTTCAGCACTGCTAATAGTGAGCGCAGATTGGATATAATACTTACGATCACCTCGATTTGCTACGAAATCTATTTCTATCTGTTTTTTAGCTTTTTCTTTAGTCTTAGGATTACGTTCGAATATCTCTACAATTCCTACATCAACCTGGTAGCCACGACGTCGAAGCTCTGTATAGATGATATTTTCCATGATGTGATTTTCTTCTATTTGGCGAAAACCTACAAAAGAGTTACGAATACCAATATCAGTAAAATAATATTTTGACGGAGTATCCATATATTGTTTACCCTTAACGTCAAATCTTTTGACACGTTCAATAATGTAAGATTCCCCGAGCTTATCCAAGTAATCATTAATAGTGTTATGACTCAAGCTAATGCCAACTTTACTCTTAAAAGTCTTTTCTAATTTATATGGATTAGTGAGCGAACCGACGCTTGACGCAACAATTTCTATAAGCGAGTTCAAAGCATTGCTGTTTCTGATGCTGTGACGCTCAATTATGTCTTTAAGATAAATATTTTTCTTTACTTCGTTAAGATAAGACATTTTTTGCTTATCATCAGAATAACGCATAACAAGCGGTAATCCACCATAGCGAATATATTCTTGCCAACCAGCATATTTATCACCTTCATAGGCAGTCATAAATTCTGCAAAACTTAGTGGATATACATGAATTTGCTCACTCCTTCCGCGGAACTCTGTAATAATATCTGAAGACAGAAATTTAGAATTACTCCCCGTGACATAGATATTTAGGTTACCTTTGGCTAGAAAACTACTAAGAATGCTTTCGAACCTATCTACGAGCTGTATCTCATCTAAGAGAATAAAATATTCGGTATTGTCTTTTATCTGATCAAGAATAAAATGATATAGAGCGTTACGGTCGCGTAGGTCTTCGTTTTCCATTAATTCCAAATTTAGGTAAATTATATGATTCTCTGGGACACCGTTAGATATTAAATAATCTCGAAAAATGGGATTTAGTAGATATGATTTGCCACAACGCCTGACCCCAGTAACTACTTTTATAAGGGGTATATCTTTCCGATCGATTAGTTCTTTTAGATATAATTCTCGTTTGATTTCTTTCATGAAAACTCCTTGTTCTTAGTATACCACATTTTCTAGTTCTATTGACAATTTAGGTGGCATGCCACCTAAATTGTCAATAGGTTTATTTTTACCCCTATTAAAAATTGCGACGTAATATAAAGCATTTTGCTGAGACTTTTGGGTTTATAGACTTGGTCGGAGTCAAATCTTGCATTTTTTCCCATAGTCGCACAACGTACA
>CAYYEY010000066.1:0-1827 GCA_964471175.1 uncultured Candidatus Saccharibacteria bacterium | reverse complement strand
TATTGCAAAGTCTTTTATGGTATAATAAGAGATATGAATAATTTAGAGGATATTGTAAGTTTATGTAAAAGAAGGGGATTTATTTTTCCTGGAAGTGATGTCTATGGCGGGATGGCAGGGACATGGGATTTTGGTCCGCTTGGCGTGGCCTTAAAACGTAAAATTATGGATGCCTGGTGGGATTTCTTTGTAGAATCACGTGATGATATGTACGGAGTAGATGCGGCAATTATTATGAATCCTCTAACTTGGAAGGCTTCTGGGCATACTGATACTTTTTCTGATCCTTTGGTAGAATGTAAAGAATGTAAATCTCGTTTTAGAGCTGATAAAATTGCTGATGGTATTTCTGAGTCAGTTACAACTGACGAATTTTTAGCTACGCACACTAAGTGTCCGGTTTGTGGTAAAGAAAACTGGGGTCCAATTCGTAAATTTAACATGATGTTTTCTACCCATGTGGGAGCAGTATTACCTGAGGACACAAAGGATAACCCAGAACTGGCAGAGAAAAATATTGCCTACCTTCGCCCAGAGACAGCCCAGGGTATTTTTACTAATTATAAAAATGTTATTGACACGATGTATCCTTCTTTGCCATTTGGTTTGGCACAGCAGGGAAAAGCTTTTAGGAATGAAATCTCTCCGCGTGATTTTATTTTGCGCGACCGTGAATGCTCGCAAATGGAAATTGAATATTTTGTCCATCCGGATACATGGGAAGAGAATTTAGAAAAGATGCGCAAACTCCAACATGAATTCCTTGAAAATATAGTAAAGATTCCATCTAAAAAATTACATGAACTTGAAGTGTCAGCAGAAGATCGCGCGCACTATTCTAAACGAACAATTGATTTTATGTATGATTATCCAAATGGGGAAGAAGAGTTAATGGGCCTTGCTTATCGTACTAATTTTGATCTTGCCAATATCCAACGTGAGTCTGGGAAGTCAATGGAGTATCGCGATAAAAATACTGGTGAAACTTTCATCCCGCACGTGATTGAGCCATCGATTGGTGTTGAACGTCTATTCCTTGCAATTTTGTCAGCTGCATACACTAAAGAAGAAAAAGATGGTAAAACCCGTGTTCTCTTAAAACTTCCTGAGAATCTTGCGCCATACCGTTTCTGCGTATCGCCACTACTTAAGAATAAACCAGAACTAGTTGCTAAGGCGCGTTCAGTTTATGATATATTGCGTACTAAATATAGTAATGTAACCTGGGATGATTCTGGCAACATTGGTAAACGTTATTGCAAACAGGATGAAATTGGTACGCCAAAATGTATCGTGATAGATTTTGATACGCTTTCTGATGATACTGTGACCGTACGTGATAGAGACACAGCAGAGCAGGTCAGGATAAAGATTGCTGAGTTGTAATTTGGCGCTTTCTTACGTTTTTTGTTTTTTTGCGTTTTTTGGCGCGAGCTAACTAATTTCTCGTGGCGGTTGACTTCACGCCTGGGAGTGCGAGTTTTTTATTAGCGCGAGCTAACTAATTCTTATGCAGCAGCTTGACTGCGCGCCTGTAACCCGAAGTGCTTTCTAGGCAGGTCTGCGCCGGAATTACCAGTTCCGTACTCGACCTGTAGAAATCACTTTGGGTTAGCAGGGCTTGTCAAATCCTGCAAAGAATTAGCTAGCTCGCACTATAGGAAATCCTAATTACATAATTCAAAATCACACAGAAACACATCTCACAGCCATTCCCATATATTTATCATAAGCAGAGTATAAATAATTAATAATACTATTATTAGAGAAAGAAAAGGTTTTTGCATTAGTATAAGCACTCCCAAAAGTGCTAGACCAATAGTAGCC
>CAYYEY010000065.1:0-1833 GCA_964471175.1 uncultured Candidatus Saccharibacteria bacterium | reverse complement strand
ACAACCATTCAAATTATATGTGGCACCATAACGTATCTTTCTATGCTATCATTATTGCATGATGATTTTGTATACTATGTTTTTGGGATGGCAAAAAAGATAATAAAAAGGAAAGGGTAGGATATGAAAACAATTTTAATTACTGGTGGGGCTGGATTTATTGGCTCGACTTTAACGGCACGGCTGCTAAAAGAGGGGAATAAGGTCATTGTTGTTGATAATTTTAATAATTATTATAGTCCACAACTTAAAAAAGATAATATTAAACCATTCCTGGAGGATCCGAATTTTAGTATTTACCAAGTGGATATTAGGGATGTTGATGGGCTTAGCAAGGTGTTTAATGAGAACAAGATTGACATTATAATGCATCTTGCTGCAATGGCTGGAGTGAGGCCATCAATAGAAAATCCGATGTTATATCAAGATGTAAACGGAATGGGTACGCAGAATGTGTTAGAGCAGGCAAAACTATATGGAATAAAAAATTTGGCCATGGCATCATCTAGCTCAGTTTACGGTAACTGTAAGGAAGTGCCGTTCAAGGAGGATATGATAGTTGATTTTGCGATTTCTCCATATGCTGCAACCAAGAAAGCAATTGAGGTGTTGTCGCACGTCTATCTTAAATTGTTTGATATGAATATTTTAATGTTACGCTTCTTTACTGTATATGGGCCGAAACAACGTCCTGATCTTGCCATCAATAAATTTACTAGAATGATGCTAAATGGTGAGGAAATCACGATGTATGGGGATGGCACTACCTCTCGCGATTATACTTATGTCGATGATATTGTCGATGGGATTATTAAAACTTTTGATTATGTCCTAGACCATGAGAATGTTTATGAGATTATTAATCTTGGGAGCAACAATCCAATTACGCTAAAGGAAATGGTTGCTACAATCGGGAGAGTCTTAGGGGTTGAACCAAAGATAAAACAGCTGCCAATGCAGCCTGGTGATGTTGACAGAACTTATGCCGATATATCTAAGGCTAGAAAGCTACTTGGCTATGAGCCAAAATGGAAGTTTGAGGATGGGATATCTGAGTTCGTAAAGTGGAAAAAGGGCTAAACAGATTGCATTAATGCCGATTGATGAAAATATTAGTTTTGTGATAAAATATCCTTATGAAAATCGTTATTGCTGGGACGGGTTATGTTGGATTATCGCTGGCGACGCTTTTATCGCAACGCCACGAGGTGATCGCACTAGACATTATCCCGGAGAAAGTAGAAGAGATTAACGCACGTAAATCTCCAATTAAAGATAATTATATTGAGAAGTTTTTTGCTGAGAAAGAGTTAAACCTTAGGGCAACCCTAGATTATAAGGAAGCATTTTTTGGTGCTGACTTTATTATTATTTCTACTCCAACAAATTATGACCCAGAGCAAAATTATTTTGATACATCATCGGTGGAGGACGTTTTAGTAAAAATTGACGCAACGCAAAATTCTGACCAAATGACTCCAACTATCGTAATTAAATCAACTGTTCCGGTTGGTTTCACAGAGAAAATGAGAGCAAAATATCCTAATCTCACTATTTTATTCTCGCCCGAATTTTTGAGAGAAGGGAAGGCGCTTTATGATAATCTTTATCCTTCGCGTATTATTATTGGTTCGATAGAAAACCAAGAAGGTTTCGAACAAACTCAGAATCTGAAAGAGGCGGGGCAGGCTTTTGCTAGTATTCTCCTGGAGGCTGCTGAGCGGAAGGATGTACCGGTATTATATATGGGTAGCACTGAGGCCGAGGCGGTAAAACTTTTTGCTAATACTTATCTTGCGCTAAGAGTTTCTTATTTTAATGAACTTGACACTT
>CAYYEY010000064.1:0-2110 GCA_964471175.1 uncultured Candidatus Saccharibacteria bacterium | reverse complement strand
ATTGATGAGCTACATTTGCTTTCTGGTGCCGGCAGCGGTTCTGAGGGTGCTATGGATGCAGCAAACATTTTAAAGCCTGCTCTTGCGCGTGGTAAAATTCATTTAATTGGTGCCACCACGCTAGATGAATATCGTAAAAATATTGAAAAAGACAAAGCTCTTTCACGTCGCTTCCAAACTGTCATGGTGGAAGAACCGAGTGATGCGGTGACATTGCGTATTTTGAAAGGAATCAAAAAACACTACGAAAAGCATCACAATGTGGTTATTCCAGATGATATTTTGACTACTGCAATTAACATGAGCAACCGCTATATCAATGACCGCTTTATGCCAGACAAGGTTATAGATATAATTGACGAGGCCTCCGCCATTGCTAAAGTTGCCGAAGACAAAAAGGGTGGTAGCAGATATAAGAAATTACAAATTGAGAAAAAAGATTTAAACGAAAAGATTGAAGCTTCTGCTGAAGCTGAGGATTTTGAAAAAGCAGCGCTCTATAAGACTCGCCTTGCAAAACTAAATGAAGAAATCAAAAAATTAGAAAAGTCTGGTGCTAACAAATCTAAAACCCCAACTCTTACCGAAGCTCATTTAGCTAAAGCCGTTTCATTAAAAACTGGTATTCCAGTTTCCAAAGTTCATGGTTCAGAACTAGAACTTTTGCTTCATTTGGAGGACCATATCGACAAAGCTATCATCGGTCAGGATGAAGCCGTTCATGCAGTTTCTAAAGCTATACGACGTGGTCGCTCTGGTATTGGTAACGCCAACCGTCCAATTGGTTCCTTCCTCTTTATGGGTCCAACTGGTGTTGGCAAAACTGAACTTGCCCGCGTGATCGCTCGTGAAGTATTTGGTGGTGAAAATGCCCTAATTAAAATCGATATGTCTGAATTTGGCGAGAAACACAATGTTTCACGTTTAGTTGGCGCACCAGCAGGGTACGTTGGCTATGATGACGGTGGCAAGTTGACTGAAGCTGTCAGACGCCGTCCGTATTCAGTTGTTCTTTTTGACGAAATCGAAAAAGCTCATCCGGATGTCTTTAATTTACTTCTCCAGATTTTGGAGGACGGCGTCTTAACTGACGGCCAAGGCAACAAAATTAAGTTTAATAATACCGTAGTTATTCTTACTTCCAACCTCGGTTCCGAAGCCATGTATGATGACGATAATTTTGGCTTTTCTGGCCAGCTAAAGAAAACCAAAAAAGAACAAGATGCTGAATATGAACGTCAAAAAGAAGCTGCAAATCGCGCACTAAAGAAAGTAATGCGTCCAGAACTTATTAATCGTCTTGATGCAGTGCTTGTATTTCATGCGTTGACCAAGAAACAAGTTGAACAGATTTTTGATACGCTAATTGAAAATCTTAAAAAGCGTCTTGCAACTAAGTCACTTGGTATTAAAATATCTGACAAGGCCAAAGCGTGGCTTATAAGTATTGGTTATGATCCAAAAAACGGCGCTAGACCACTCCGCCGTGCTATCGAGGACAATGTTGAATCCTTAATCTCGGATGAAATTATTTCAGGCAAATTGCAACCTGGTGATATTATCATAATAGATTTAAACAAAAACAAATTAACATTAAAAGTTGGAAAGGAATAAAATGTCAGAAACAACCGAAACGCAAACTCAAGTCAACGCGTCAAAGCCGGGAAATAAATCAAAATTTATTCCGCTCGTAATAATTGTTTCTATCGCGCTTGGCATTTGCGTTTGGTTCAATCGTGGAATAATTGCAGACGTTATCTCCTCTTTCTTTTATCATCCGTCTGCAGAAGTAGCAGATATCATCGATAAAATCGGTTTAAATTATCGGAGCAACATAATATTCAAAGCCACTGCACCTAGTCTTGATAACCGTGATGATTTTAACAAACATTGCAAATCCCACGATCAGGACATTTCCGTCTTAGGCTGCTATACTGGTGGACAGATTTATATATACAATATAGAAAACAGTGATTTAAACGGCGTAGTAGAATCTACCGCAGCTCATGAACTTTTGCATGCAGTTTGGCATAGATTGGGTAATTCTGAAAAAGAACAACTATCAAAGCATAATTTATTTAAATTTAATTCTTCACTAGTATATATAATC
>CAYYEY010000063.1:0-2196 GCA_964471175.1 uncultured Candidatus Saccharibacteria bacterium | reverse complement strand
ATTCCTAAGCAACCCCACCCACTAAGATATAACCTTACCCACTGGATTCTAATCACCACTCGCTAAAATCTATACCTCCACCCCACAGAATCAAATACCTTTTTACAAAGTTTATGAGCATCAAAATATTTACAATACCCCAAATAAGAGACTATTGTTTCGATTTTTCTCCGACCCTCAGCAACTTCTCTCGCCGCCTTAAAAAACGATTTTTTAAACCTTTTACTTAGTACAATCCGATTGGGGTAAACTACTACGCCTAGAAAAGGAACGCCTTTTCTGATATCCTGGACATATCTTTTCTTTGGATGGAGAACAAGTCCAAGACTAAAGAGATACCTTTCCACCACTTTTATGTCTCTCAAGACTTGTTTATATTGGCTCTCTGGCACTATAATGTAAAAATCGTCAACATAACGTCCATAATGCTTATAGCCCAGTTGCATTGTAATAAACCTATCTAATTGATCCAAATAAATATTAGACAGCAGCTGCGAGGATAAATTTCCAATTACAATCCCTCTTCCAGGTGGTTGGTGCAAAAGGCTTTTATTTTCTGGTAATCCATTCCAAGCTGAACGTGGTTGCCTAAATTTTACTCCTTCAACCGGATTATCAAAAATCACTTCTTTCCACAAATACTTCAGCAGTTGATAATGCGGGCCACCTTTTGGATGTTGCTTTTTTAATCCCCATACTATTTGTCGGTACAATTTCTCTCTTGGCAGACTCATAAAATATCCTTGGATATCCAATTTTATTACATAAGCTTTCTCTCTATATCCTCTACTAGCTTGGCGCATATCTTTGTCTAGCCGCATAATTCCAAATAATGTTCCTTTGCCCTTTCTGCAAGAGAAAGAATTATAGATAAACCTTCTATCCCACCAGTCCGCCACTTCGTCGTATAAAAAATGATGCACAATCCTATCTCTAAATGGCGCCGCAAAAATCTCTCGTTTTACCGGTTCCTCTACCGTAAAAGCAATTCCTCTACTTGGTTTATATCTGCCATCCAATATTTCCGAAAGTAAGATATCTAAATTTCGTCGCCAATAAGCACTGAATTTTCTTACGTCCTCCGTCCCTTCCTTACCGCGTTTTGCCTTCAAATATGCGCTGTAAAGTGCCTGCTCTAACCATGCTTTATTAATTTTCTCATTAAAATACTCTCCTCGACTCTTGTAATCGCTAAAGGATTTTCGTTTTATATCTCCCATTATGTCCTTCTCTTAGTTATTTAGCTTTCTTGTTGCTTGCTCTTTTCTTAGATTTTTTATTATCTTTTTCATATTTTTCCAATTCTTTTCCAGCACGATTTTTTACTTTTTCTAAAATCGTTGCCAATTCGTAATTTCTTTTAGAACTAAATAACCTCAATACTGTCGTACTAAACAATAGTCCTTCCATCGTTTCCGCATCATCAAGCATACCAGAAAGTGCATCTATTATTGGTATCTCATTATGGGAAGCCCTTGTCATCTTATCTACCATATCCTGTACAGTATTTACCATTTTATTACCAAAAGCACGTTGTGCTGGAGCGTCAAGACCTTTTGCAGCATACCAAGTCATGCGCATCAGCTCAGATACTTCACTAGTAAGCCCTGGCCATAGCACTACCGGCATAACCATTCTTTCTGCCATCTCCCACTCACGCGCCTCTTCGCCTCGCATAGCATTAAGTTCTTCCTCGGTTATTTTTTTCAAAAGTTTAATTCTAGCATAGCCCGATGTTTCAAATTTCTCCGCCTTAAGACCCAATTTGCCTACTTCAGTCAACAATTCATCAATACCCCGTATCTGCACGATGCCCTCCTTAGAAGTAGAAGCATAATCGTTGTCTGGCCAAATTTTAACCTTCTTTCCTAATCTCGGTGCAATCAAATAGGCATAATACAAAACTGATTTACCTGCAATTTTCCACCATTCATTGTTGGACTGAAACAAAATTACATATCGATCATTTTCTTCTTCACGCATCATTACTTGAGTTTTACGATAATCGTAAGCTTTCTTTGCAGCGCGACGCTTCATTTGCTCTTCGGGATTAGGTTTCTTGCCAAAAACCCGTGGTTTCTTAGAACTAAGCTTTTCTTGAGCGATTTTCGCCATTGGGCTCCTCATCCAGTTATATTTTCTCGCAAATTTTCTCTTGTTTTAACCCCACCCTCTTTTCTCCAGAATGGGAGGATG
>CAYYEY010000062.1:0-2211 GCA_964471175.1 uncultured Candidatus Saccharibacteria bacterium | reverse complement strand
TTCCGGAGTTGTGGGAGTTTCCGGAGTTGTGGGAGTTTCTGGGGTTGCAGGAGTTTCCGGAGTCTCTGGAGCAAGTGGTGCAGCGGCTAAATCAGCGGCAACTTTATCAAGATCTGGCGCCGAAGATGGATCCTGCGCTGGAGTTGTTGCAGGGGTAGCCCCACCAAGGTCATTATTTTGTTTATCTTCCGGATTCATTAAAAGCCTCCCTAATTAATATAAAACTTATGCTTATTATAACGCTTCTTGTAATTTTTGCCAAGTAGAAAGTGGCAAATCGGCTGGACGAGCATTCTCGGAAATTCCACATTTTTTAAAGATAGAAAGGAGGTTATCTTTGCTGATCTGGCCTAAATTCTTTATCAATTTCTTACGAGGAGCAGAAAAGCCGCGTTTAATTAAGTTGATTGTGGCATTAGATACGATAGGTTTATCAAGTGGTTCTAAAATAATTACCTGACTGTCAACTTTTGGAACAGGGGTAAATTCTGTTTTGGGGACTACGGGACCAAGCATAACTTTAGCGCGGTTTTGAACCGAGAGCGAAAGTACTGTATGCTTACCAACACTAGCAGCAACACGCTCTGCGACCTCTTTTTGGACTAATAGGACGATGCGGATTGGCTTGTTATTGTCCTCAATTAGCTTAAAAATAATCGGTGAGGTAATATAGTAAGGAATATTGCCAGCAATAACGTATGGTTCGGTGATGCTAGAGAGATCAAATTTCAAAAAATCGGCGTTTATCACTTCTAGATTCTTACCTGGGAATGATTTTGGTAGATTTTCTGCTAAATTAGAATCAAATTCCACCGCTATTACGCGCTCAAAGCGCCTCAAAAGGCTTGAGGTAAGCGTACCTAGACCTGGTCCTATTTCTAAGCATAAGTGGCTTAGAGGGGATTCTGGAGTGGTATTAGAGGTATTTTGGTTAGAAATAGCAGGATTTGACGCAAATCCGGCAGCAAAATCAGCAATTTCTTCAAGAATTTCACGATTTTTGAGCCAGTTTTGACCTAAAGATTTATTGTTTTTCATTTTAATACCAGTGATGCTCCCACCAGTAATTCATAGCTTGAGTCCAACCACCATAGCGGCCAGTAACATATTTAGCCATCCATTTAATTTGAGTAACGGGGTTAGTTTCCCAGTCGGAACCTTCGGAAGCCATCTTATTGCCAGGAAGAGCCTGCGGAATACCATAGGCACCAGAGGATGAATTAGTTGCGCCGACACGGCAACCAGACTCATGATAAATTAAAGTAAGTGCATTATATAATTCCCCCTCTGACACACCAGCTGCGCGCGCCCAGGAAGCACAGGTCTCCCATTCTGGCGGCACAGATTTTTTGGAGCCAACAGCGGTAATACGAGGGACTGGCTCTTTTACAACTTCCTCAGAAATGAGGGTGCGAGATACTTCCACGCCGTCAATGAAATTAACTGCGTATTTAGCAACTTTGCGACCTTCCTCGCCAGCCTGGATTAATTTGCTTTCTCCTTGAGCGAGTGAACTATCCTCTTTGGTTTCCTCAGAAAAGGCAATGGCAGTTTCTACAGTAGCAGTCTGACCACCATTTCTGGTGATTTTATAGGTGGTAGAAAGGCCAGTTTCCATGATATCGGTGGTGGCAACCATTTTGATTTCATCACCATCATAGATAGAGATTCCTGCAGATTCTGCAATGGTTTTTGGATCAAAACTTGCAGTCATCAGATTCTTTTTGATTCCGCCATCAACAATCGTAACTGGACGGGAGCGATAAATATTGATATGAAAATTGTCAAAATTGATTAACGAAGTTTTTTCTGGTTCTACGATATCCGTATCTAATAACTCTATGCCGGCACGCTCCAATGCCTCGCCAACAGATACAGCCTGAGTTTTGATGGTAAGTTTTTTGCCTTGATCATGGATAGTAACAAAGTGTGGCTCGGTAATATCATGGGATATGCCAGATTCATCAGCGTAAGTATTATGGGTGACTGCTTTAGCAACGGATGCAAAAACTAATGCGATGATTATCACGCCAAAAACCACAAGAGACAATCGGTTAGTTTTGGAATTAAGTCTCATACCATTTCATTATAGCACGAGGAGAATAATTATGCCAAATATGTTATAATATGGTTAACCCCGAGTGGCGGAATTGGTAGACGCGCTAGCTTCAGGTGCTAGTGTTCGCAAGGATGTGCTGGTTCGAGTCCAGT
>CAYYEY010000061.1:0-2234 GCA_964471175.1 uncultured Candidatus Saccharibacteria bacterium | reverse complement strand
CTAGCAACATTGTAGCAGAATAAGACTTTTTATCAGGCTTATGCTTTATGAGATAGACCCTTTATGCTAGTGTGATATTATGCCTAAGAGAATAAAAGAGTTTAAGGTAATTACGCCAAATGGTATAAAACCTAAGCCTAATGATTACGAGAAAAAGGTCGCAAGGATAATGGCGGAATATTTACAAAGTGACATTCTTTTTATAAAGCGTAGTACCTCCACTACCCCAGATATTCTGGCAATAAGGCTGAATCAGATATGGGAAATTAAAAACATTAGAGGAAGTAATCAAAATACAATCGGGAGAAATTTAAAAGGGATCTATAGGCAATCAGAAAATGTTATCATAACGCTCTTTAGAACATCTATGTCTAAAGACCAAGCAGTAGGACGAATAAGACAAAAACTTGCTAGGGCAAATAGAATCAAGCGGTTAGTACTAATTACAAGAGCAGAAAAGCTAGTAATAATTAAGCAAAAATAGCTATTATGTGATATAATTAGAAGTACAAAGACGAATGCGAGGCCGCAAGGTATCAATAGGTCGTCTTTTTTGATGAAAACACTACTTATGTATCATGCGAAAACTGCGACAAACCTACAGCGAGACACAGCGGACACTAAACCCGTTGCTCTTATAGTCGCGGCTCTGCGGACTGACACTACCACTACTGAAGTACAGGTTATACGCGTTGTTACTATTGCTGGTATACGGGCTCGCAGACCAGTAGGAGCCGCTGGACGTACCGTACTGACTCCCACTGTAGTAGTTGCCGGCCGGATAGAAGTTCAGAGGATCATTATTGATAGCATTACCAGTAGATTGTCCGTATTTAGTGGTGATTAGATTATAGAATGATTTTGTTGCGTTATTGTTACCATTTGGTAATCTCCAGCCTTTAGGACAAATAGATTGAGTGATGGATGGATTAGACGCATCAGTGCCTTGTCCAGCAGTAGCACCGTACCAAGTGTAGTACCAGTTATTGTGGTATATGCCTCTATAGTCAGATACAGCAATGTTTTCTTTGTAGTTTGGTGTAATGGCGTAGTTAAAGGCATTGCTACTAGTAGTTTGGTTTGGAGTCCAATCTGTTTCTCCGCCAGAGAATGTACCAACTTTATAGCTATGCGACGTTGAGAGGTTTAGCTGTAAGTTCTCAGTCATCCAGCAATTACCATCATTAAGCTTCCTTACTACATAGCTTTGCATATTAGACCCCGTAGCTGGAGAATCCGCTGTACCTGTTCCGTCACGTCCTCTATAGTCGTACAATATATGTTGTCAGACATTAAAATCTACCCCTGTTAGTCCAGCAACTTTTTGCGCACTCCTCGCTTCTCACGCAACAATGAGGTGCATCCAACATTAATATTTTTCTCTAAATATGTTAAAATATTCTCATGAAACTCATAGAATTACCAATCAAAAAATCTGATCTTAAATCCTGCAATAACCTCATTGAGGACATAGCTGTAAAAGGCGTAGTGGATGTAGAAAAAGAGCTCCTAGCAGTTGATGCAGAATTCCATGCAGACTTGGAGCAGTTTTTGCTCTCCAATGGCTCTAAACAGCAAGATTTATGGGGGATAAACCTCTATTTTGAGGAGGAAAACCCAGAGGATTTTCTTGAGTTTGATTCTATGATTAATCTACGTCCATCACAGAATAATCGCAGTCGTGGCGTTGATGACCCAAATATTCGTAAAAAAGTTGCAGAGGTTGTCGCAAAATGGGTGAAATAGTATACGCTCACCCAGAATATGCTGGTGGCAAGTGGAAAGAGATGTCCCCTAAATTCCAAATGGGAAATATTGGAAGTGAAGTATCTCGCGCCCTTAAATGGCAGAGCAAGAACAAAGAAAAGTACATGAATGCTGCAATAGATAGAGCCTTGGAACTGTTTGACCTAACAATAGATTGCTACAAAGATTCCCCTGCTAGAGAAAAAGAAATTTGCAGAGCAAGAGAGGAGTTCTGTAGCTACTTCTTCGGTGGAAAAGAAATCAAAGTAGATCCAACAAAAATGCTAAAATACTATGACCAGTTCGCAATGATGAGCTAATATTGCGAAATAAGATGCGGTATCGTTTTTTATAGTGATGATTTGTATAAATAAGACCACAAAATCTCATTTCCTAAACTCGCAAAAAATAAGAATTTGGGAAATGAAGTTAAAAATAACAGGGGTAGATTTTAATGTCTGACAACATATATTGTACGACTATAGAGG
>CAYYEY010000060.1:0-2255 GCA_964471175.1 uncultured Candidatus Saccharibacteria bacterium | reverse complement strand
ATATGGATATACTCGATAAAGCAATAATATATGCAGTAAAATCTCACAGTGGTAGCTTTAGGAAAGGTACAAGCACGCCTTACATCACACACCCTATAGAAGCAGTCTCGATAGTAGCTACTATGACTAACGACCAAAGGGTTCTGGCTGCGACAGCTCTACATGATGTAGTGGAAGATACGGAAGTAACCATCGACGACATACGAAAAGATTTTGGAGACACGGTAGTTCGATTAGTCGCAGCCGAAAGTGAAAATAAGAGAGATAGCTTGCCACCCACAACAACTTGGAAAATTCGCAAACAAGAAACTCTCGATCATTTGAAAAATGCCACCAAAGAAGAAAATATGATTGCGCTTGGTGATAAATTGTCAAATATGAGGGCTATTTATAGAGATTATTACACTGTTGGGGATAAACTATGGGAACGTTTTAACCAAAAAGATAAAACCGAGCATGCTTGGTATTATAAGGCTATTGCGGAATTATTGTCTGACCTCGGTGATACTTTTGCCTATAATGAATACGTAGAATTGGTGAACAAAATTTTTAATTAAGCTGTCTTGTGCGGAGAATTGGACACTGACCCATGTTCAACAATTTGTCTGCAATTCGCACAATTTCTGATTCTTTGTAGAGGTTTTTACGCCAGTCTTCCGGCAGAGCATTATAACCATAATACGCGCCAGCAAGTTGCCCGTAAACAGCGGCATTCGTATCTGTATCGCCACCCAGACTAATCACTCCAAGCATACCGTAGAACGGACGGTCGAACTGCTTCAATCCCCAGAGTGCTATAGTTAATGTATCTATACAATAACCACCGAGATCTTTTAGCAAATCGCTTTTGGGATTATTGGCTCGATCAAATAGCGGCTTAGCTTGTTCATAGACCTTTCTATACTCAGGCAAGGTGAAATCCGCGTTTAATGCTGCAAATATATGTTCTTTGTCCTCGCCACTTAACGTAGCATAAAGGGTTGCTGCGAACATTTCCGCAACCGCTTCTGCCGTTACGGAATAGTGTGTGTCTCGTGCGGAAATACTCGCAAGCCTCAGATTTGGTTTATTTGCTGTAGCAATAATAGCTGGCGCCAAGCGCATAATAACTCCATTTCCGGCACTATCAGTTTTTTGGTCATCGGTCAATTCTTGATTCGTTTTGTAGCTATCCAGCGCCAGTTGAGTTTGCAGCCCAGCACCATAGCCACTATTAAAATACGACCAGTCCCCATTGTCGTACCAGCCGACATATTTATCCATAACATCATAAGAGTCATACCCACCACAATTCAGTAGACTGTCTGCTAAGCATAAAGCCATAGAAGTGTCATCCGTCCATACGCCTTTTGGAAAACGTAAGGTATCGTGCATTTTTTGTATTTTTCTCATCTCACCAGCAATGGTATCGCTGTTCAAATACTCTACTGGCGCCCCCCATGCGTCACCAATAGCAAGCCCACCTGGCATACCTCTCGCCCGATCTTGTAAATTAATTTTTGTGTTCATAATATAATTATATCAAACTGTCTTCCGTAAAAATAAAGTAACATAGAAAAGTGCCGGGCTAGGCGCTTGCTTTGTGGGGAGCCGCGCCCAGCCCTTGCTTATTAGACTAACATAGTGCTATTTGAGTTCAAGGTTGTTTATCTTGTGATTACTAGAATACATAATTCATCTCTAATATCTGTTTTCGTCTCTCGTCGGCGGATTGTTCCTTCAATTTTATCATGATCCAATTATTGCTATTTAAGAACCAATCTGCTATAATATAGGTAGGTTCAAGAAGTGTCACACTTCTTCCACCAGATTTTAAGAAACTCGGCATTTTGGCCGATTTTTTAGTAGTAAATTTCTGTTAAGTACCTTGCAATAACAGAGCACAAAAATTGCGCATTTTTATGGCAAAAAACTGCCAAAAATTTGATTTTTACCCCTGTTAAATTATCTGTTAATACCCTAAACAATTTGGTTCAGGGAAACAGTACTGTTTTTTCAAAAGAAAAAAACAACGAAATAACACTAGGAAAACCCTACACACGAAAAAACTGGGGAATAAAGTAGCGTTATTGTCCTCGTCTTTCGATTAAGATTTTTAGCGCCAGCTCATTAAAACGTTGGTGCTCCAATGTTAGCTCTTCATCCTCAGTGCCTGATCCAATATAATGTTCGTCAAAACCAAGCATTTTTCCGTCACGTTCGACCGAGTCACCTGGGCCGGTTATCCTCTGTTCACCGTCGCGGTCATGATAGCC
>CAYYEY010000059.1:0-2642 GCA_964471175.1 uncultured Candidatus Saccharibacteria bacterium | reverse complement strand
GTAATAGAACCGGCGATTTGAATAACTTTTTCTTGAGCACTACTTGCTGGTTGCTCTACATACTTCTCTGCTTGTTTTTCTGACATAACTTCTTTATTTTATCACATTCTCTAAAAAAAGCCAATTTGTCGATATATTATGCAATATTTTTACATAAAATTTTAGTCCTACTACTCTTGAAATGTTTGAATTTGCCATTCCATTACTTGCTAATATATGTTATAATAGCTGCATGGATGACATTAGTGATGAGACCAAGAGGTTTTTAATTACGCTTAGATTGATTTTTGTCTCTGGAGCAATTTCGTTACTTGCTCTAGTAACAGCGGTAAAAAAGCCTCATGACAATATCTCACTTGGTTTTGAAGGTAAGATTGCCTTTTTCTCTGATGATTTTATGCTTGAAACAGATAAAAATGAAATTCTGGCCAAGGATGAAATTGAAGTTCCAATGGCTGGAGGCGCTGATTCTAGTAATTCTGATTCCGATTCTGGGAGATTAAACGATGGTGATGGTACTGATGAGAACTGTGATTCTAATGATAATTGCAAGAAGGTAGAGGAAACTTCTGAGGAGCAAGCTACTGCCGTGGAGCAAATTGAATCGGCAACCCGCGCAACAAACTATCCATATTATTATGGCGGTTATAGTGGCGATGGGTCTAGTTCTAACACTTCTAACAGTTCCGGCGCCTCTGATACGAGTACTGCACTGGCACCAGCCATAGAAACTTCTATTTCAAATACTAATGATGATGACGCTGGCTCGCCTTATGGCTATTACACCGATGATAACGGTGGCAGCATTGACGACCCTTTGAGCAAATAGATAGATAAGGGTGGCAAAATAGATTGATAGAGTGACAATTAATCCTTGCGTTTTCCCTGGCGCAGGTGTATAATATACATAGGTTTAATCCCCGGTAGCTCAATGGTGGAGCAAGAAGCTGTTAACTTCGAGGTTACTGGTTCGAGTCCAGTCCGGGGAGCCAATTAGCCCTAAAGGGCTATTTTTAGTACTTCAACAAAATAGCCCCTGCGAGCCACGGAGAAGCTACGAGAGGGGCTATTGTTTTTTCTAAGACTAGTGGTTCTTTAGTCTATCTACTGATTGTTTAGCAACTTCAACCCAATATCTTTCTCGTCTTTCACCTTCTCCAGGCTCTCTATTTACGGTTTTTTCTGTATATCCCCTAGAGGCGTCCAAAGCGGCCCTGTCTCGGTCTCTGACGGCATCTTCATATGTTCCGTAGTGGTCACGATAATAGCCGATATCTTCTATATACTTTTTAGGCACGGCAACTCTTTCAACTCCAGTAACTTTAGAGGTATCCTCGACATTATTGTAATTAATAGGTGGTAGGTAACTCCCTCCCCTATCTTTGTTATATAAACTCTCGCAGAAATTTCCAGTTATCATCGCAAGTTCTGGCACATTTTTATGGTGCTCAGAGTAGATAGATGTGGATTGCCAATTTTCGAGTTCGCTAATAGCCTGTGGATTTTTTGCAAGTTCTTTGAATCTTTGGCTTTCAGTATCACCATATACATCATATGCCTCTCTGAGTCGTTCTTCGTTCACATCCATACCACCAGCATTAAGGATTGGCTCCAAGAATAGTAAATCTGATTTTGCTTCATCAAAGCCGATTAACTCTAAAGGCATCGCTTGATACCTCTTATTTATTCGGTTGGGGTCTCTCAATTTTGCTACATTGTTTTCCACCCAGTCATTGTGTATATTTGATAGCACATCAAGAGTAAATTTTTCTTTATCCTCCACCATCTCCAGTTTTTCTGCTAGATGTCTAAATGCTTCATCGCTCTTCTCACGGCGAAAAACACCAAAATAAACTTCTCTTACGCCTTTCTTGGCTTCCGATGTAAAATATTTTCCTGTGTCCTCATCATAGTATTTGGTATCTGTTAGCCCACGCTTCGATAGAGCATCATAGATGCCATATATGGCCGACTTTATAGACGACCTTGCTCCGACACTCTCCTCAAGTTCTTGCTCTGTCAAATTGGTAGTTTTTTCTAGTGCCTCTTCTTCAGTTAGTCCATTCCAGTTTTTCAAGGCATTTTTAGCAATTTCACGATAAACATTATTATCGGCAGATAAAACTACTTCTGGCTGTGAGATTACCTCTGGCTGTTGTGCTCCTGCTTCCGCCACTGGTTTATTGACTTGAAAGTCATTCGCCATCGCCGCTACACTTTCCCATCCAGTTTCAGTATTGTCTTGGTTGGTATTACCCGCCGTCTCAAATTTATTGTCCATTTTTCCTCCAGCGGGGAACCCGCCATTATATTTGATATATTAGCACGGAGTTTCCCTTAAAACTAAGCGGAACACCCGCTATGGGTGTTCCATCACTCATTTTCTGCAGTAAGCGATTAAACTAACTGGAGCGGGTGCTCCGCTCGGAGTTTAATTCTTTACTTCACCTCGTTAGGGGTGAACTTACTACAAATTTGAATGATGGAACAACTTAATTATATCATAGAAAACGGCTTTTTGAGCCGTAGTAAATAAATAATTATGCTTAAATTTGCATTTTTTGGTATTGTTTGCTATAATAAAGACATATTCGGCATCTAGCCGCACACACCCCAACCGAAAGGTTGGGGCAAATTTTTTA
>CAYYEY010000058.1:0-2654 GCA_964471175.1 uncultured Candidatus Saccharibacteria bacterium | reverse complement strand
GGGCGAATGGCGGAATTGGTAGACGCGCCAGACTCAAAATCTAGTGGTAGCAATACCGTGAGGGTTCGATTCCCTCTTCGCCCACCAAGTTTAAAAATTTAGGAAAAAAGTATTGCATTTTTCTTTTTTATACGATAAACTGGAATTGTAGAGTTGAGTTTCGCCCCCGTCATGTTCGGGGGTTTTATGATGAGATGAAATATTTGGTCTAATATAATAAAAATATGCTAGAATAAGGTAAACAGGAGGTTGAATGGAGAAACGAATCAAAGAATATGAGACATATATTGCAAAGCGAACTAAAAATCCTGATGCAAAACTAGTAGCTTATCATAGAGAGATGCTAAAGAATTTTCAGCATGAGAGGTTGATTCATCTTATTATCATGCTATTTTTTATAGCTTTAACTTTGGCACTAACTGGTATCTTGGTGTTTCTTTTGGCATCAACCAGGATGAGTTATTGGACGAGCTTCATCCCAATGGAAGTTGCAACGCTGATTATGTGGATTCTTAGTATTTGTTATGTCAAACACTATTATTTTCTCGAAAATCATGTACAAGCATTGTATAATGTATCAAAGGAGTTATACGAAAATTATGCAAATAAGAATAGCATAGAGGAGTTCGGTGCCGAAGTGGCTGAGGTGGGTAAGAAAATTATTAAGAAAGTCGAAAAAGCCACCAAGAAAAATAAGTAAAGAGTGGAAAGGAGTTAGAATGTTTAATTTAAAAGGTCAAGTGGCAGTAGTAACTGGAGCAAGCTCTGGGCTTGGTAAGCAGATGGCTAGAGGACTAGCTGGTCAAGGAGCAGATCTTGCGATTTTGGCACGTCGTATAGAAAGACTAGAGGAGTTTGCCAAAGAATTAAAAAAGGATTACGGTGTAAAAGTTTTACCAATTAAGTGTGACGTGACCTCTACTGAGAGCATTAATGCGGCAGCTAAGGCCGTAGAAAAAGAATATGGCAAGGTAGACATTTTGTTAAACTGTGCTGGCTCGTCTAAAGATAAGGGTGTGCTAAAAATGGCGGATGATGAATGGGATTTCACGATTGCGACTGATGAGACAAGTGTATTCAAGATGACTAGAGCCTTTGGTAATATTATGAAGAAAAAGAAATATGGCAGAATTATCAATATCGCTTCAATGTATGGTCTAGTTGGTAATACCGAAATTCCAACAATTGCTTATCATGCATCAAAGGGTGCAGTAGTGAATTTTACAAGAGCAGTGGCAGCAGAACTTGCAACAGACGGTATTACCTGTAATGCAATTTGTCCAGGATATTTCTATACGGAATTAACACAGCCAGTACTTGATACGGAGAGATTTCAGCAGTTTGCGAAGCAAACAGTACCAATGCAAAGATATGGTAAAGAGGGTGAATTAAACGCGGCAGTAGTATTTCTCGCAAGTAAAGAAGCAAGTTATGTGACGGGTGCAATTTTGCCAGTTGATGGTGGATATACCTGCGTTTAATAACCTTGGTTATGATATAATTATTCTATGAATATTGCGGTTTTTACGGATGTATTCTTAGAAGTTCCGGGTGGGATCCCATCATCAATTACTGCCCAAAAACAAAGTTTAGAAAAACTAGGCCACAAAGTAAAAATTTTTGCACCAGGGTTTTTAGATGAAAGTGGTCTGGCAAAAGGTCTTTCTGACAACCAGATTTTAAAAGACGTGGTAATTGTGCCAACGCATAAAATTATACGTTTAAATGAGGCACCGCTTTCTAAATCTCCAAAAAAAGTTGAGCAGTGGATTTTGGAAAATTACGCGGAGTTTTCTGATTTTGATCTTGTCCATGTGCATTACGAAGCAAGTTGTTCCCTGGCTGGGATGCGGCTTGCTCGGAGGTTTAATATTCCTTTGGTGCAGACTATGCATGGGCGCGAAGATATGGCAATTGCGGTAAACGTGCCGCATCCCTTCAAGACCATAGCAAGCTTGGCACTTAATTTCTTGCATAGCAGATATATTCCTCATACCGTGAAGGTAAAACGTGACAAAAAACTGGCGCCAACTATTGCGAGAGCAAAAATGTGGACCTTGATGGTTAATCACGCAAACTTTGCTGATCAGGTTTTGACTCCATCTGCTCATTTTGCCAAAAAGTTAAAATATTACGGGGTAAATAGACCGATTACGGTAGTCTCTAACGGTGTAGCAGACGAGATGGTTCAAGAAATTGACAAGAAAGTTGAAAGTCTCGGCGGGACGTTAGTTCGAGAGTTGGAGGCTAACGAGCCACTAAAACTTTTTTGGAACAGCAGATTATCCAGAGAAAAACGTATTATGCCGTTTCTCAATGCGCTAAAATTAATGAACAAGCCATTTTATTTTACGGCTTGTGGGGATGGAAATGAATTTAAAAAGGCCCAAAAGTTTGTAGAGCAAAATGGTATGAGCGGAAAGGTCAAGTTATGTGGGAGAGTGCCACATGGGCAGGTCCTTGACAAAATGTTAGATCAACACCTATCAGTAACGGTATCCTATGGTTTTGATACGCAGGGGTTGACTTTGCTTGAGGCAGAGGCGGTAGGTTTGCCTGTATTTTTCTGCGATCCGGATATGCGTGAGGTGGTACCAGAAAGCGGTGCGGTAATGGCTAATGATCCAAGCCCTACTGCGATGGCAAAAGCTTTA
>CAYYEY010000057.1:0-2666 GCA_964471175.1 uncultured Candidatus Saccharibacteria bacterium | reverse complement strand
AGAAATACTTGCATTAATTCATCGAGACACAGCAGAGCTCCTCACCCCCAACAATAGGGTTTATGGGGAGAAATAGGCGTGCACGTCGCCATCATTCCAATATTTCGTACACATATAATACGGATGATCAGAAGTAGTCATCCTGCGCCAATCAGCAATCAAATCACTATCAGACGAAGTCATAATTTCATGGCGCATTGCGTAGAGATTATTTTCTGCCTCGTGCTGCATTTCGTTGCCAAGCCAAGCCGAAAGGTCGCGTTCTGTATCTGCCCAGGTTACCGTTTCCGACATCGAAACACTATCTACCGGCTGTTCAATATCTGCCGCCTCAGAAACTGTCACAAAACGGTTTTCATATTCACCTAGCCAACTGCCAATTAGTTTATCCATGAACTTAAAAATACCCGTATCCTCCCAGATATTCTCGCCAAAAGTCTCAAAATCCATAAATAGATTAATCAAATTACCACGCGTAGCATCTACGTTGAGCCAATTCTGGTACTTCTCTACTGTCAGTGGCCATTCGCTCCAATTTCGATCAGAGAATCTAAAGGCAATATCATCTGACAAACGATAATTTTTAAGAAGTAATCTAGTGTGTTCTCCACCAGCGACCTTATAAACATGATTTGGACTGCGCCAGCCAAGCACCTTGTCCCATCCTTCTGCCAAAACCGCCTTATAGCCAATTCTGTCTGCCCAACGGCCTACCTCATCATTATAGGCAAACTCTGTATTCCTAAAAGTTATTGGCCTTACACCAAAAAATCTAAAAATTGCATCAGAATGCATCTTAACTTGTTCTTGGAATTCCTCTCTATTATAGAAGAATGCCAAAGAGTGATAATAAGTTTCACCCACAATTTCCACTCTGCCAGTACCAACCATTCTCCTTAATCTTTCAATTAACTCTGGCTCCCATTCTTCGGCTTGCTCCAACCAAGTACCAGTAATCGATAAAGAAAATTTAAAATCCGAATAACGTTTCAGATTCTCTTCTAAAAGACTTAACATTGGATAATAAGATTTCTTAGCGACTTTTCTAAAAATTCGCTCATTGTTTTGCTTATCATAATAATCTTTTTCGTACCAATAATTATGATTGTGCGCTACATCAAAAATGCTATACCTTCGATACCTCCAAGGTTGATGTATGTGTAGATATAGACAGATAGCACGCATCAACAAAACTCCTTATGCTTTTCCATTTCATTATAGACTGATTCTACTTTTTTCGCAACATCATTCCAGGAAATTTTACGATATTCTTTCAGAATTCCATCACGTAAAGTATTTTTAAGGGCTTTACTTTTAGAAATCGCCACAATTTCATCAGCCAGCTTGTCCTCATCCCAAAAATCATACTCCATCGCCGAACGAATAACTTCAGAAACGCCAGATTGCTTAGTGATTATCAAAACGTCACCATGATGCGCCGCCTCTAGAGCCGTTAAACCAAATGGTTCAGAAATAGAACTCATCACAAAAATATCCGAGACTGCATAAATGTCTCTTAGCTGTTTACCTCTTACAAATCCTGTAAAAACTACATTCCTAGAAATGCCAAACCTTGCGCTCATTTCTAAAAGCTCCTGTTTTTGCTCTCCATCACCAGCAAAAACAAATATTAATTTTTTGTTTTTTGTTAATGCTTTGGCTGCTGCACGCATCAAATTAGAAAGACCTTTCTGGATCGTAAATCTGCCTACTGTAGAGACAATAGTATAGCCCAAACTTTTCATCGCCTCAAGATATTTATAGTCATCAGAATCATAGCTATAAGCCGAACGCAAAAACTCTTCGTCTAGCGAATTATAAACCACGCTAATTTTATCAGCAGGTATATCGTATTTTTCAACAATTATATCTTTAGTTGCCCGCGAAACAGCAATTATTTTATCGGCTAACATTAACCCTTCACGCTCAATAGCGTGTACTAGGGAATTACCACCACGCATCCCACTTCTATCGTATTCTGTAGCGTGAACGTGCGCCACTAATGGAATCCCAAAATTTTTCTTGGCTAGAACTCCAGCTTCAAAAGTCAGCCAATCATGTGCATGTACTACATCTGGCTTATATTCCATTAAATAGTCCTCTACAAACTTACAATAATTATGCTGAACTTCGCGAATGGAAATCATTTTCTCCGATGGCGCATCCGGTATCAAAGCTTGATCTACGTATTTAGAATCATACGCCCCTACTCCGTAGCGAAATAGTGGATCAAGCTTCATCGCTGACATCACCTTCATAAATTTAATTTCCGAATGATCCGCCTCGTACGGCACCACAAAATCAATCTCTGCGCCATCCTTAGCCAAAGCTCTAGATAGATTCAAACAAGCAACACCTAAACCTCCAGAATTGTGAGGTGGCAGCTCCCATCCAAGCATTAGTATTTTCATCATGTTTTATTATATCACACTTATGCTAAAACAAACTAGAGTTTTTTGAGATTTTGTGCTAAAATAAATCCTAAGACACATAGGGATGTAGCTCAGTTGGTAGAGCACTGGTCTCCAAAACCAGGTGTCGCGAGTTCGAATCTTGCCATCCCTGCCAAATCCTAGACCAATTTTGGTCTATTTTTTATTACCTTCAATTGGTACATTAAACAAGCCATGTAGCATATTAGCTATATTTTTCATTACTTTTATGCT
>CAYYEY010000056.1:0-2689 GCA_964471175.1 uncultured Candidatus Saccharibacteria bacterium | reverse complement strand
CGCAAGTCTTGAAAAAATACTGGAATGTTATATTATCGGATGGCAACAATGGGTATATTTTGGTATTGATTTTTTAAAGCATAAGTGTTATACTAAGGTCACAATAGGTCATAAAAATAAAAAAAGGCATTTTATGCTGAAAATAAAAAGAAACACAAAATATATTTTGTCATCGGCTGGACTGATTTTAGCAGGTTTAGCGGTGACTGCTGGGTCAATAAAAAGCCTTAGCAATGCTTCAGGTGCGTTCGCAGAAAGCGGAGCAGTACTTCCAGAATGTACTAACGTTGAAGTTTATAGCGATAAAACAAATTATGTGACGGCAGATAGTCCAATTTCTCTAGATGATGACACCGTAGCCTCTTATGTTGTTCCAGACCAAACTACTGCTTGTACTTTTAACCTTAGTTTAAACGGTCATGACCTAACCGGTGTGGGGGATACTCATGTAATTTCTATTGGGGCTAATGTGGTAATGAATCTAAACGGTGGCAGTGGTCATATTAGGCAAATCGCTTCGCCAGACTATGCGCCAAATTTGGGGTCGCTCGGGCCAGTCGCTATTGAAGTCGGCGCAGGTGGAATTGCAGCAATTTATAATGTTTCTATTACACCAGAGATTGGTCCAAGTCTTGGAAATTATGGTACGGCTACCCTAACAAATGTTTTGTCATCTGGTGGCAATATCTGGGGATTTGCAAATTCTGATCTTACAATTGAAAGCGGCGCCTATAATGGTATATATTCCAAAAATGGTGATACGCTTAAAATTTCCGGTGGAACCATCAAAACCATTACCGTGACCGATGAGGTTACAACTACTATTAATGATGGAATATTCGAGGGAGCAAATATTAGTAATACCTCTACGCTTGGGATTCCGGGTATGCCAGTTATGCCAACGGCAGCCAATAATATTACCGTGAATAGTGGTGAATTTACTGATGCTGAGTTTAGATCACCAGTAACAGTAGATGGTGGTACTTTTGTCGCAACTCAATTTGCAGAAAAAAGCATAATAAATGGTGGAACCTTTGACGCTAAACCAGATGACAAATTCATTCCTGAAGGCAAAAAAGTAATAAAGAATGAGGACGGCACCTATAGTGTCGTAGATGATGATACGCCTACTGAGCCTGAGGGGCCAAGTGATCCTAGTAGTCCAGATACTGGCGGCGAGACTAGCGACGGCTCTAGTAGCGGAGAAGTAACCGAAGTTGTAACGATCATCTATTACCCAAGTCAAAATAGCGGATATTATTATGATATGTACCGCAGTACAGAACCAAGCACTCCAAGTACAACATCAGCCGACGAGAAAAAGTCTGAGGTGGTAAAAGTCAGCACTACAAAATCCAATACAAAAACAAAGACTGTTGGTGGAACCACTACTACGCCAAATGTGCCAGACACCGGCAATACTAATGAGGAAAGTGATAGTTCAACCGTTATTATCGCAACTATAATCGTAGCAGACGGCGTTGCACTAGCAGTTTGTAGTTGCGTTATCTATAACATTATCAAGAAGAAAAATTCGCGAGATGAGTTTTAGCTTTGTTCGTAATTCTACGGCCGCGCGGAGTGCGCTCAATAAAGCCAATTTGCAGTAGGTATGGCTCATTGTAATCCTCAATAGTGGTGGCCTCGTCTCCAGTAAGCGCGGCCAGCGTGTTTAGTCCGACTGGGCGGTCGCCGTAGTTTTCTTCCATCAGTTTAAGTAAGTTACGATCAGATGGATCAAGTCCGAGGTTATCAATTTCCATTAAGTCTAAGGCTTTAGTGGCAATTTTACTATCAATTATTCCATCACCGTTGACATCGGCATAATCACGAACGCGACGTACTAAACGATTAGCAATACGCGGGGTTTTGCGTGAACGCGAAGCAAGCAAACTAACTGCATCATCCTCAATTTTGCTATTCAAAATACTTGCTGTGCGTGAAATAATCTGAGCGATCTCCCCTTCTTTGTAATATTCCAAGCGATGAAGCATGCCAAAGCGATCCCTCAAAGGGCCAGCGAGTGAGCCGGTACGAGTAGTAGCGCCAATGACGGTGAAGCGTGGCAAGTCTAAGCGCATCGAGCGCGCGGCGGGACCTTTGCCAATAGTGATATCTAATTTAAAATCTTCCATTGCAGAATAGAGTACTTCCTCTACCGCGCGGCGCAAACGATGAATCTCATCAATAAACAATATATCGCCGTCTTGCAAATTAGTGAGAATACTGGCAAGGTCCCCCGCGCGCTCGATTGCCGGTCCAGAAGTAACCTTGAGATTTGCAGACATTTCGTGTGCAATAACATTGGCCATAGTGGTCTTCCCTAGCCCTGGCGGGCCATATAACAATATATGGTCCAGAGTACTGCCTGGAACATCTTTTTCTCCAGCAGCTTGACGTTTTTTAACGGCATCAATCGCTACTTTCAAATTATTTTTCATGCGTTCTTGACCAATATACTCATCAAAAGTAAGCGGACGCAGGGATTTTTCTATAATTTCCTCTTGTTGATCGCTTTCTGAAACAGTATTACTAACGATTCTTTCAATTCCCATATTGTATATATTATAGCATGCTATAATAGTAGAAAAGGAGTGAACATGGAACTAAAGAAATCTAAAACTTATAAAAATATGCAGACAGCTTTTGCAGGCGAGACGCAAGCGTTTACTAAGTATCTTTATTATTC
>CAYYEY010000055.1:0-2845 GCA_964471175.1 uncultured Candidatus Saccharibacteria bacterium | reverse complement strand
CTGGGATGCCCTCGATGAAGTGATTAAAGGGAAGTACGTCCTCTTAAACCGTGCTCCATCCCTTCACCGTCTTTCAATTCAGGCTTTCCAACCAAAATTAATCGATGGTAAGGCTATCCAGCTTCATCCACTTGTCGCAACCGGCTTTAACGCTGACTACGATGGTGACCAGATGGCGGTCCATTTACCTCTATCTAAAGATGCTCAGGCAGAAGCTCGCGAGTTAATGTCTGCTACCAAGAACCTACTTAAGCCTGCAGATGGCGCGCCAGTGCTTTCTATCTATCAGGATGTGGTGCTTGGTATCTATTATCTAACCTATGATAAGCCAGGTACGACTACCGAGAAAGTTAGACCATTTAGCTCTATCTATGAAGCAGAAATGGCCTACGATCAGGGCATTATTCACTTGCAGACCCCTATTCGCGTCTTTACTAAGAAAGAAATTAGAGATACCACCCTCGGTCGCGTGATTTTCAACGAAATTTTACCAGAGGATTATCCATACGATAACTCTGTTCAGACTTCCAAACAGCTAAAGAAAGTCATGGCTAATGTCTTTGACAAATATGGCGCCGAAACTACTGTTGAAATCGCCGACAAACTCAAGAATTTAGCCTTTGAATACGAGACTATCGCCTCTGTTTCTACTGCCAAGGATGATTATCCAACCTATCCAGAGATTCAAGACTTCATCGCCGAAGGTGATGCTAAAACCGCCCTTATCCAAGAGCAGTTTGACCAGGGTCTTGTTACCGAGGACGAACGTTATAAACTAACCGTGGAAAACTGGCGCGACATCGACAATAAGATTTCTGACTTCCTAAAGAGTAAACTCTCTGAAATGGATACAGATATCGCTGTAATGGTTAACTCCGGTGCTCGCGGTTCAGTTTCTAACATCAAACTTGCATCTGCAGAGATTGGTATCATGGTGGATATCAACAACAACGAAATCGAGCTTCCAGTTAAGTCCTCTTATAAAGAAGGCTTAAACACCCTAGAATCCTTTATCGCTACTCGTGGCGCACGTCAGGGTCAGGTGTCTACCGCGCTTCGTACTGCAGACTCTGGTTACCTAACTCGACGCCTAGTAGATGTCGCTCAAGATGTCTTTACTACTGATAGTGTCGCTGATGACCCAGGATTCACAATCTATAAGTACGAAACCGAACAAACCGGCATTGAGTTCTCCGCACGTCTAGCTGGACGCTACACCGCAGAACCGATCCCAGGCTATCTTGAGGCAGATCAGCTAATTACTAGTGAAATTGCTGCACAGCTTGAGGAGGATCCAAAGATTGAATCGGTTAAGATTCAGTCCGTACTTACCACCACCGCTGTTGAAGGAATCCCTCAAAAGGCCTATGGCATTGATATGTCTACACGTGAGCTTGTCGCTCCACATCAACCTGTCGGTGTTATCGCCGCTCAATCTCTTGGTGAGCCAGGTACACAGTTGACTCTTGATACCAAGCACGGCTCCGGTGTAGCGGGTTCTGGTGCTATCGCAAGAGGTCTACCTCGTGTTGAGGAGCTTCTTGAGGCTCGTACTCCTAAAGGTCAGGCTTGGATCTCCCCAATTGACGGTGTCGTAGAAACCTGGGAGGATGGCAATCATATTATTGTTCAAATTAGCCCAGAAGCAGGTGCTACCGAGCGCATTGAACTCGATGGCCGCAAAGCTAAGGTTAAAGATGGCGGAAGTGTCAAGACCGGTGACGTAATCGCCGCTAAAAGACTTGGCAAAGATCCAATCATCGCTCCATTTGATGGCAATGCCCAATTAGTAGAAGGTGCTATCATCCTTGTTGCTAATGCAGGCTCCCCAGTTAGAATAGAAATTCCAGCTGAAGCCGAAATGCTAGTCAAAAGTGGTGACAGCGTCAAAGCCGGCGATCGTATCACAACTGGTTCTTTGAACCTTCAAGATCTCTTAAAGTACAAAGGCAAAGAGGAAACTGAGCGCTATATCATGAACGACGTTATGGCAGTTTATGCCGCTCAGGGTCATGAAATTTCCGCAAAACACCTTGAGATCATCGTTCGCCAAATGTTCTCCAGAGTAATCATCGACGATGCGGGTGATTCTAACCTTGTTGTTGGCGACATTCTCTCTGAGTCTGCTGTAGAAACCGAAAACGCCAGCTTAACTATCGAAGGCAAAAAACCAGCAACTTATACACACTTATTGCTTGGTATTACTAAGGTTTCTATTTGGTCGGATTCCTTCCTCTCTGCAGCATCCTTCCAGGATACTACCAGGGTTTTGATTAACTCTGCTATTTCTGGACGCATCGACCATTTGCACGGTCTCAAAGAGAACGTCATCATCGGTCGCAAGATCCCAGTAGGTACTGGCATCACCCCTATTAAGGACCCAGAAGAGGAATCTGCTCCTTCTGAGCAAGAACTCGCCGATGCCTAGCTTCAAGAAGCAGGAATAGATAAAAATTTCTTAGCATAAAAGAGTATTTCCCTATGAAAAGTAGAATTTTAACACCTTGGCGAACCCGAATTGTTGGGTGAGCTAAGGGTTAAAATTATACTTTGATTAGGCGAAATGCGACCGCTAAGAAATTTTTTATTGTTCCTGCTTCTTTATGACGAGGAATATTGGAAAAAGTACTTGTCAGAGGTAATAAAGTATGGTAAAATAAAAACGTATATTCTAATAATTAGAGCATACTTTGCTAGACGCAAGAGTAAGTCTGAGTCTTATACCAGATTAAGGCGACGAAACTGCTCATAAGTCTAGTTTCTGTAATGCTTGTAAGGGAAGAAAGGAACAAGATGCAAGTCATCATCGGCACCAAAATTGGTATGACCCAGATCATCGGCGAAG
>CAYYEY010000054.1:1192-3079 GCA_964471175.1 uncultured Candidatus Saccharibacteria bacterium | reverse complement strand
TACCCGTTCCATCCAAGCCTCTATAGTCGTACAATGTACGTTGTGCGACTATGGGTTTTTGGGCCTGATTTGACTCCCACCGAGTCTAAGGCGCTAAAAATGTCAGCAAAATGCTTTATATTGAGTCAAATAGAATCACAAAAATCAGTTCTATATAGCTTGGGTTTTTGCTGTGGTACAATATGGGTATGAAGTATAGAATTGTAGTCAAACCGCACGCGAGCAAAGATGAAGTAATAAAACAAGACGGGCAACTTATTGTAAAAACTAAAAGCAAACCTATTGATGGGGAAGCAAATAGGGCGGTAATAAGACTATTATCGGAGTATTTTGATGTCCCAAAGAGCCAAATAATGATAAAATCTGGCGCGGGGAGCAGACATAAAGTCATAGAAATATAAAAAAATGCCTCAATTAGATTATGTTAAAAACTAAACGTTAGAATTTTGACCCCTGTTTATGTAATTTTTACCCATAAGCGGATAGGGGTAAATGTTGTAAATTTTACAACATTTTTTGTGCACGATTGGGAATAACAGGGGTAGAGAATAAATTGTGATAAATTTTTTGTACATTTTTATAGAAATTTCTGGGCCTAAAAAACTAAAGGAAAGTAATTAAAAAATGTGTTCGCTCTCTCTGTTAATTTTATTGTTCAGTTGTTCCTAGCACAAAAGCCCTGTTTCATAAAGCATAAGTCCGTTATTTTGTGCCTGATCGAGCTTGAGCTTGGATAGGATCTTTGAGATTGCTATTCTAGAAGCCAAACAAGCTAAAAAAGGAGTTTTATGCGTAAGCAAAAAGCGCAAAAAATGAGTGGGGAAATAGTAGGTGCAAAACAGGTAGGCAATAGAGGTAAATTTACAAAAATACAGATTGGCAAGATAGCGCGCAGAGCAGCAATTATGACGGCGGTCATTACAGTAGCGATGGCTGGTGTCTGTATAGGTACTAAAAACACTTTTGCTAAAAATGTGTTAAAGACGCCGCCAAGGTATTATGCAAACCAGTTAGATGATGTAATTATTAATAAAATTGTGCCAAATACTGGGGTGGTGGAAGCGACTTATGATTTGATATCGACAGAGTGGACTGGGGATTTTAGGATGATTAATCTCTTGCAAGTGGCTTTTGGGTCGGATCCAAGTGATTATGAGTTATATACGTTGGATTTTAATACTAGAGATGGGGATACCGTTATTCTGAATAACAGGGTAAATTCTATGGCGAACTGGTTTAATGGCGAGCATGTAGATGTATCCAAGCAGTTTAGGAATGGAGGTGGGAATTTGCTAGGGAATACTACTGGGAGGATGTATTATCTGGCGGGGTATTCTAATATGTCTTATACTTATGGGCGAGTGGATTATAGTAGATGTATTAATTCATCGGTGTTTAGGAGTGGAGAGGCAACAGAATGTTGGGCGGAAAAGATTGGCGATAGAAAGATTCAATATCAGCCATATACAGCAACAGGGGAGAGAGTAGAAATTCCAGCAGAGGAGGATGCGGAGCTTACCGCTTTAACTGATAGGTTTATCTATGAATCTGGTGATTGGCCGGCAGAATACGAGTGGGTGGAGGACGAGCCAGAAGGCGGCACTGATGAAGGTAATACTGATGAAGGCAATACTGGTGAAGGCAGTACTGGCACAGGTAGTACTGGTGAGAGCGACATTAGTGAAGGTAGTACTAATGATGAAAATGACACTAATAAGAGTGAAGTAAAGGGAGGCGATATCGATGAGAACAATACTGGTAATCAGATAGTAGATCAAACTGCTAACCAGGTTGACCAAACTGCTAACCAGGTTGCTAATTTGGACGCCGCTGCTACACTAACTGCACCGATGAAGCTTGCGACAATGGATGAGGACAATTCCGCTG
>CAYYEY010000054.1:0-1092 GCA_964471175.1 uncultured Candidatus Saccharibacteria bacterium | reverse complement strand
GCTACACTAACTGCACCGATGAAGCTTGCGACAATGGATGAGGACAATTCCGCTGGTGTTTTAGGAACAGAGGAGGTAATTGTAGAAATAGAGGTAGTTGACCCAGAAAATACTAATGATCAGAATAGAGATAATAATGAGGCTCTTTTAGCGATAAATAATTCATCTGATGGAGCTGGCGGAGACAATGTGGGGGTACCGGAACTTGGCAAAGAATTTGGAGATAATAAATCGTGGGTAATACCGATACTTGTGGTCTTATCTGCAGTCGCGGCCGCAGTATCTTGGTGGTTCCTATTCTTTGGCAAACGTAAAACTAACAAGGAAAGAAAGGAGGAGAAGTAGAGACTTAGGTAAGTACTTTTAAAATGAAAATTAGCACTTGATAACACATAATTTCTTGTCTGATAAGCGAGCCCATTAACCTCCGGCTCGCTTATTGTATGATATAATAAGAATATGAGGGCACTGTATTTATTATTGGCATTTACTTTGGGGTGGCTGATTGCGCAAAGTATTAAATTGGTTGTCGGTTTAGTGAAAAAGCGGGGAAAATTTACTTTTTCTGATTTTCTATATTACGCTTTTAAATCTGGGGGGATGCCATCTGGGCATACAGCTAGTTTTACAGCACTTACTCTGTTAATTGGTTTGATGTATGGATTTGATACTCCTGTTTTTATGTTGGCAACTTGTACTACGATTATTTTTGTCTATGATGCGGTAAATGTAAGGTACGCAGTAGGGGAGCACGGGAAATTACTCAATGAGATCGCTGAGTCAGATAAGAACCCGCACACAAAGCCACAAAAAATCGTTGAAGGTCATACTATTCCGCAGGTAATTGTGGGTGCGTTGCTTGGCGTAATAATTGCCTTTTCTATCTATTTCTTTGTAAGATAATGAATTTTAAAAAATCTTTTAAAAAAGTGTTGACAACTCCTAAAAAGTGCGGTATGATGGAAATAGTCTATCAACTGCGAGACACTTGTTTAAGGTTGTAACGAAGTTAAATTAACAATTCAGTTGTGCAATTTATATGGCAAGTAAGTATTCGAATATTTATAAGAAATATGAATTTTAAGGAGAATT
>CAYYEY010000053.1:1988-3277 GCA_964471175.1 uncultured Candidatus Saccharibacteria bacterium | reverse complement strand
CATCTTAGATCCTATTTCTTAGAAAGCTCAAATTTCTGCGAAGCCGTACTATTGCTCTCATAAATTTGAACATTTGTTCCATTTTTTGATTGCCCGCCGTTCACGTCCAGTACCTGCATATTACAACGAGAAACAAAAGTATATTTTCCATCCGAAGTTTCCTTAATCATCCATTGCTGCGCCATCGTTCCATTCCAAGCATATTGCTGCACGTTGCTAGTATTATTGCATACCCCTCCAGCTACATCCAAAACTTTTCCGGAATTTTTATTTATAATTTTATAAAATCCGTCTTTTAAATACTCCACCGCAAAAGTTTGTGCCAAAGTACCGTTTACCGTATAAAGTTGCAAATTGCCGCCGTCATTCTTAGAACCACCGCTAATATCTAATGTCTTTCCAAGATTTAAAGCGCTTTTTACTACATAATTACCATTGTTTACAACCTGAGCGCTTGGCATTTCAGCATAAGCATATATTGCAAATTTTTGCGCTTTAGTGCCATTTGCGCTATAAAGTTGTATGTTTGCTCCATCTTTGGTGCTTGCACCAGCGACATCTAAATACAGCTCACTACAAGTAGAAATGAAGTAAAAATACCCATCCGAAGTCTTTTTGACCCTAAACTGCTGTGCACAAGTAGAATTACCAGCATATTGCCAGACATTTGTGCCCTTAGTTTTTCCTGCACCCGCTACGTCAAGCAATTTTTGTGATTTCAAATTCTCAATTTCATAAATATTATTGCCGATATGCCTAATTAAAAATTTCTGTGCCACCGAGTGGTTAGCCGTATAAAGTTGAGCATTAGCTCCATTATCAGAACTTGCGCCTGCGATATCAACCACCTTGTTTAAATCCAAAGCAGAATGAATCGAATAAACTCCGTCTTTTATAGGTGCCTGCTCCGGAGTATTAATGTCAGCAACCACCACCGCCGCAGAAATCACATCATTGCTAGAATTCTTTACCCAAAAATAATAAGTACCATTCTCTGTTACAGTTTTTGATATTTCGTTAATCGCCTTCGACTCACCATAGATAGCACTATCAATGTTAGTCCAGCTACTTGGGACATCCGCGGTTTTAGTAAAAGCATAGCCGACTAAATTATTTATACTCAATGCCTTACCTGTTAACGTCGCAGATTCTCTGTCCTCAGAAAGAGTAGAACTGACCTTTACCCTTCCTTTTTTAAACATGTTTTTCTCATAATCAACTACACCATGACCATAGTATTCATCCCATCCCGCCGTGCCATAATCCGTTGCATACTTTTTCAATGATTC
>CAYYEY010000053.1:0-1888 GCA_964471175.1 uncultured Candidatus Saccharibacteria bacterium | reverse complement strand
TTCATCGCAGTTACAATTGTACCCAGACTTCCCTCTCCTCTGTAATTCAAAACTTTCACCGGCAGGATACAGACATTACTTGGCGTAGACTCAGCAACAATCCCCGCCACACTCGTACCGTGCCCACTATCATCCGCTGGGTCACTATCATTATTAACATAATCATAAGAAAGCCCTGAATAATCTGAACAAATTCTACTTTTCCCTGTGCTATCGCGAAAAACTTCATGGTCGGCATAAATTCCAGTGTCTAGTACGGCTACGACTACCTTTTTGCCCCCAATTAAATTTAACCAATCTGTATAATGATCAAATCCGCTAGTTACAGTCCCCCAAGAAATATTAGTTTTATCAGAAATAGCCTGTATTATTGAATCACTTGTAATATCCTGTGCTTTAACCTTGATATCTGGAAAAACTTTTTCAACCTCATCTTTTTTATCCAATGATTCTGATACTTCCTCTACTTTTTCTGGACTTTCCGTTGTCACAACATATAAATCATCAGTAACTTTGGTAACATCTTTAATTTCGTCATCATATTCATTTAAAACCTCCGGCTTATCAGTTTTGATAAAAAAATTGGTAGAGTCCGTTGATTCTGCCAAATCCGTTTCTGACTTCTCTACCTCTGGTGCTGACTCTGTGACTAGCTCTATATTTTGAGACATTTCTGTCTCTGCCATTACCTCACTTTGCTCCAAAAGACACACAGTAATTAGGGCTACTGCTAGTATCCCACCAAATACCATCCACCTCTGTAATCCTCGCACTGCCATTAAACTAATTATAGCACAGCACAAGGCGATATTTAAACAAATTTACCTATTTTCAAGCAACATCTCTGGCGATTTTCTATGACTTTGCAGTACTTTGAAATGATCTTTATAATATCCAGCAGCGATAATCACCGCGATACGTTCGCTTTGCGGTATATTCAATTCACGTTTTAAATCATTCTCCTGCTTAAATGAATTTCCAAACTGTACGAAACATGATCCTATTCCAATAGAATGTAGCGCGTTCACAAAATTCATAGAAAACAGTCCAGCGTTGAACCAACCTTGATTTCTTTCCCCATCAAAATAATTTGCCGCAACATCAAATGTCACCAAAAAAATATTAGCATTTTTTGTCTCGAAACCGCTAAAACCTTGTCCCACCATCAATATCTTATTTTTTAGACTATTAGTGGTTATATTATAAATTTTACACATCTGCCGATTACAAGCTGAAGGAGTACTTTTTGCAATATTAAGTGCTTTCAATATATCACTTTCCTCAATTTTCTTATCAGAAAATTCACGTATAGAATGACGAGAATGTACTATATCTCCATACTTGCCAGTATGGCAAAGATTATTCTTATCTAGAGTTAGCACACCAAATGGTACACTACTATATTGTTTTTTAGAAACAAAATCTTTTACTTTTTTGCATTCATCAGCATCCTCCCACTCATGTTTTTTATAAAACTCCACATAAGATTCTAGACAACTTAGCGCCATATTATAAGTATACTCATCCACTTTACACTTATCAGATACAAGTTCCATAATTTTTGCGGTTTTTTCAATCCCGAATCGTCTTGGTTTGTTACTTGCCATTCCCTTTTCTATTGCATGACAAATAAACAGAATCTCGTACCTTACACTCTCGGTTGTCACACGCGCATACATATAATTTTTCTTAAAAAATTTATAATCGTTTTTAAATTCTTTTCGCATATGCAACTTACGTTTTTGCTTTCTCAGCATCTCATACATTGGCATCTTTTTTAAAATTTTTTTCATACCTTTTCCTTTCTTTTTATGCTATGGAGCCTTATCATAATCTTCTTTTTTTTATATTTTCTTTTAATTCTTCTGATATACTTTTCTTTTTCAGA
>CAYYEY010000052.1:0-3427 GCA_964471175.1 uncultured Candidatus Saccharibacteria bacterium | reverse complement strand
CAAGGCATCGGTACGAGAACGTGTCGATGGATTACCTCCTTTCTAGAGAAGGATTATACGAACACTTTGCATATGGCAAGCTTTATATGGACCTAAGGGTCACATATACTATCGGTAAGAGCCCGATTCCGTTTGGATAAAAGGCGTTACAAAAGTGTATCTAGGTCGGTCGGGTTATGTTTGTAAGCTTGAAACATAACAGAAATTGTCTTGATATCTTTTATTTATAAAAGGGTTCGGCTCGCGCCAAAGACAATCCGACAGCAAGCAAATACGATAGATGATTATAGATTGCACAACTGAGTTGTTAAGTTAGACTGCTGGTTAATGACGCCTCATTTGGGGCGCTTAGCAGTTTTAGGGGTTTCATAAGACAAAGGGTAGGCTCTTAGAATTCCTATAATGTCGATGCGCAGGGACAATAAAAGGCAGTAGGCTAACTTAAACAACTTGCAAATTAAAAAATTAGCGATGTGGATCATAAAATTAAATACGGTTTCGAACTAAATGGAGGGTGATTTTATGGTAAAAAGGATAATTGCATCAACAATAGAGGATAACAGAAGGGAACAGGCAATCTTGGATCAGGGAATACATAAGATAAATTCCAGAAAACAGAATAGGATAGAGCTTGATCCCAAGGAGGAGAATAGACTTAATAAACGCAGAAAGGCTGATCGTTGGAATACGTCAGCAATTTACGTCTGAATAGCAGAAGGGAATATCATAGATGTTCGCCTTTAATATAGAGCAGTAACTATCAATTATCCACACGCTAATTTTACATCCCCTAGCTAAGCTAGGGGATTTATTTTTTGGAAAAATATGATATAATAGGTAGGATACAGAGTGGGAGTAGGAACATTAATATTTTGGTGTGCAAAAGTGTTGCTTTTTAAGTATTTGACTATAAATTTGCTAGAAATAGGAGGTAAAAATGAGTACTTATAGTTTTTCTTGGAACGAAGGAAAAAGCAAGTCTGTTGTAGAACGAGAAAAGGAGATTGAGAAAAAAGAGGCAGTAAAGTTAAGAGATGAGGCGGCCGATACTATGATGTATCTTCTAGAGATAAACGGAGGAAAATTCTATCAAGAACGAAAAGCTAAGAATATCTTAGGTCCTGAAATCTATGAGTCAATACTGGTAGGGTTTGGTTGTAGTAATTGGGCAGAGGCTATCAAAATAATGAGGTTTAAATATCCGCATTTGATAAGAAAAATTAAAGAACAAATAGTAGAGCGGGATGAAGAGAAAATCAAACACATTAGTTTTTCCGATAATGACCTTTTCGAGTTGACTGCAAGAGCACGCAAAATCATAAAAAAGAGTGGAAGGATGTTGAGTTATAGTTCTCTGGGAAAGAGCATAATGCTTGGAGAGAACACTAAATCCCCGACTTTATTCGTTTGGAAAAAAAGATGGGGATTTAATGCTTCTCAAGTCAATTACGCACTTGATCTTTATGAATCAGGGTTAAAGGTTGAGGAAATTTTGGCAAGAAATATCTTTGCCGAAACGAGAGCCAGTAATGCCAAAGTTGCAGAAGCAGAAAAAGCTCAGTCAAAACTAAGACAAAGTGGAGTCAAGGCGGTAGAGCCTGAAGTTTATTGCAATAGGGCTGTAGGAAAGTATGATGAGCAGATTGTTTGTTATGAAGTAAGACAGTTTGCAAAAGAGCTTGGACGAGTTCCGCTCTTAAGGGAACTAGAAGAACGGAGCAAAAAAGAAGCAGATTTCCCTTCAATAACAACTATCAAAAAGTATTTATCGAATGATTGGCGTAGCCAAATTAAGCATTGCCTGTAAAGGAGGTGGTAAGATGAGAGGTGATAGAGAGTACATGCTCGATCGATTAATTAAGATTAAGCAAAAAGATGGTAATATTACTGTAGACGCTCTCAAAAAAGATCCATTGCTTGACTGGTATAAATTACTTAGGGAATTTAAAAACCTTAAAGGCATGAAAGACCAGGTGGAGTTACGGATGAGAGCGCTTGGGATAGCGGACGAGAATCTAAATACATCTGACTTTGATCTAAGCTCTGACCCTAGTTCTAAATCTGATTCTAATTTTACACCTGGTTCTGACTCTACGACCAGCTCTAATTCTGCTAAGCTTGCTAAAAACTCTAGTAAGGCGAAAGTCCCAAAGTATAGCTCGGAAACTGTTTATGCTGTAATGCTGGAATTTGCAAAGGAGCTTGGTAGAGTGCCAAGAGAGATGGATATTAAAGAGAGAAGTAAACAGAACAAGTCTTTTCCTTCAGCGATGACGGTGAGACGGTATTTGCCCGCTTATTGGCGTGAGCAAATCTCTGAGGATCTTGCTAAGCTTGGCATTGATGCTTTAAAGGTAAATATGAAAGTAGTCGAACATAAACCGCCTAAACAGTTTAAAGAGGAGTTTAAGCTCAAAAAGAAGCTGAATACTAAAGACAACCTTAAGTCTAAGAGTGAATCAGAATCCAAAAATGAGCTCGAGTCTAAAATTAGTATTTTTGACGAGGATGACATTGAACCGGATTTGGTGTTTGATGATATCTCTGTGGCAAAGGAATGCTTGGACGGCGTCTTAGAAAGTTTGGAATTTGCTACTATAAATCTGCCAAATTTTGAATCAAGAACTTTGATACAGGTTAATACAGAGGACGGTGGCATTGGATTTATCTATGTCGCTATTGTAAAATGATGCACACCAAAGTTAATCCCCCAGTTATATGCTGGGGGATTTTCATGTATAATAGAGATATAATACTTGGAATAAAAAGGAACAAGAAAATATGACCGATTCTAATAAGTCAAAGAATATGGGTGATTCGAATAAAGCAGGGGATATGAATGATTCTGGTAAAATAAAGAATGCAGATAAAGAGGATACTAGAAATTTAATAGACGAGTACAAAGGTCTTAAAAACGAGGAAGTTTTTGATCGGCTCGCAAAAAAGCGTAATTCACTAGAAGTCGCGATTGAGAATCTTGAGCATGATTTTAATATTGGCACTGTTGTAAGAAATGCAAATAATTTTAACGTGTCCAGAGTAAGTATTATTGGTCGAAAAAAATATAATCGTAGGGGCGCGATGTGTACGGATAAATATTTGGAAATTCGGCATTATCAGACTATTTTTGAGTTTTTGAAAGAGCAATCTGGCAGGGAACTAGTTGCGATAGAGAATAATGTACCAGCTAAAGTACTAACACAAGTCTATGGTGATGATAATGGTGTTAAAAATGATCGTAAGGGACAGTTGCAAAGTAGAAGCAAAATAAAATCCCTAATGGATAAAAAATTTAGTGAAAAAACGACACTGGTATTCGGAAGCGAAAATGAAGGAATCTCCAAAGAATTATTGCAGGAATGTGATGATATTAGAGAAATTCCAAATTATGGTTCGACTAGAAGCGTGAACGTAGGCGTTGCATCTG
>CAYYEY010000051.1:0-3446 GCA_964471175.1 uncultured Candidatus Saccharibacteria bacterium | reverse complement strand
TCGCAGATTATCGGCCAGAAGATTTAGTGCGCGTCGATTTTATGGTCGGAGGCCCGAAAATCGACGCACTGGCTTGCATGTGCCACCGTGATGAGGCAGATGGTTTGGGTCGCGAAATTACCAAAAAGTTAAAGCAAGTTATCCCGCGCCAAAATTACGAGGTGGCACTGCAAGCCGCCATCGGCGCCAGAATCATTGCAAGGGAAACTATCGGCGCATATAGAAAAGACGTCACCGTCAAGATCCATACAGGTGATCACGACAGAAAAGCCAAACTTCTAGAAAAACAAAAACGTGGCAAGGCGCGCATGAAACGTTTTGGTAAAATTGATATTCCGTCCGAAGCCTTCACCGTCATGCTAAAGCGTGACGACTAAAAGTTTTTCTTAGTGATAAAGGCGTACAATTTATCAATCATTTCATTAAAGACTTCGTCTCTGGACATATCAGCTCTTACTGGCACCAAGATCCCAAGTCTCTGATAGTGCTGCAATACTGGAACGGTTTTTTGATTAAACTCGTCGATTCTTTTTTGGAACACACTACGTCTTTTGTCATCCTCGCGTTTGGTGATTTCATCACCTTCGCGCGCACCTGCTTCCTGCACGGCCTCCCAGCGCACCATCACATCCGCCTCAGAAATATTTAAAAGAATTGCTGCTTTGATTGCATGTCCAGCATCCTCTGCCGCACTCATCACTTGGTCCTCTTCGCCGCTCCATCTCCCAACGGATGACAAAATCAGTGCCGAATCTCTTAGGTCCTCTCTCGCAAAGTAGGGAAGCACCCATTCAAAAAACACATCAGTTGGCGCCAAATCACCAGAATCAGTGTAATGTTTGTTTTTTTCTGCTTCCATCGTTCTAATAATCATTCCAGAAGACAAAAATCTTGCGCCAAGCGTCTCTGCTAATCTAATTCCCACGGTGTCTTTGCCACTCATTGGCAATCCAAAAATATTCAAGGACCCTTTGCCCAGCCACTCTTTGATGGTTTTTATTTTTTCTTCCATATCCATAAATACTAGTATAGCACAAAATCACCAACTAAGCCATAATTAGCACTCTTGCATTTTAAGTGCTAATTATATATAATATATGTATGGATATCACCAAGCGTCAAAAAGATATTCTCTTTGCTATTATTGAGGAATATGCCGAAATGGCTGCGCCAGTTGGCTCAGTCACTCTGGCTAAACTTTTTGATGTTTCTAGCGCTACTATCCGTTCAGAAATGGCAAGACTAGAGGAAATGGGCTACATCGCTCAGCCTCACACCTCCGCTGGTCGTATCCCTACCGATGCAGGTTACAGGTTGTATGTTAACTCTTTAACAGAAAATATCAATCAAGAAATTGATCAAAATTCTCAAAGCGACATATTTAAAAAGCGTGAAGAAAATCCTGCTCGCCTTATCGCTGGCAAAAATTTTGATCGCGGTGCGCACGCATTAGAACTTCGTGTTACTTCCCAAACCCGCGCCGATTATGCTATTCGTGGTGCAGTGGACAGTTTAGTAGAATTAACTGGCAATCTCGGACTCGCCACCATTGGAGATCAACTTTACCTCTCTGGTATTTCCAGACTTTTTACCCAGCCAGAATTTTCTGACAACGCTCGCGTTCAGAGTGTCGCTAAACTCTTAGACAATCTAGAACCATGGCTAAAAGAAGCCGCTCCAGGCGAGCCACTCAATATCTTTATTGGCCAAGAAAACCCAATCGGCAAAACTTCTGGGGTTTCTCTCATCATTTCTAAATTCCGCTCGCCGTATTCAGACAATAGTTACATTGGTGTACTTGGTCCTACTCGTCAAAATTACAGTCGCGTCATGGCACTCGTGCGTCATGCTGGTAATATGTTGGAGGATATTTTATGAAGCATACGAAACCACAGCCAAAAGATTCAATGCAACCAAAAGACTTTACTCAGTCAGTAAATAACCCTGCGGCGCTTGACTCAAACCAATCAGCCAAAATCGCCGAGCTAACCAACGATTTAAAGCGCACCCGCGCCGATTTCGAGAACTATAGAAAACAAATGGATTTACAAAAATCCCAAGCTGCCGATTTTGCTAGACAGGAAACCATCAAAAAAGTCTTGCCACTCTTAGACGATATGGAGCGCGCTATCGCCATGAACCCAGAACTAGCCCCCATCGCCAAGAATCTAGAAAAAACTACCAAAGAATTAGGCCTAACTAAAATCAATTCAGAGCCAAATACAGAGTTTAATCCAGATTATCATGATGCCGTGATGATGGATGGAGGGGAAGGAGAAAAAGAAGTTATTTCCGAATCTCTCCGCTCTGGCTATATATATAATGACACTGTCATTCGTCCCGCCATGGTCAAAGTAAAAACTGTATAATCTTTTTGCAATATAACATTCACGAAATTTTTCAAGACTTGCGCCATTTGGCATAACCATGATAAAATGTGGAAAAGTAGCAATAGTTTTCCACGGAGGTAACATGTCAATGAGTAACAGGGGGGGGGTATATTTAGAAGGATTTAGCAACCGCAAATTCCGTGTATTCTTTTTGGCCTTCATGGCTATTTTTGTTTCTGTAATTCTGGGATTTTCTCTTGCTGCTAGCTCCTCTACTTCTGCCGTCTCTACCTCTGCTTCTGCCTCATCGTCAGTTGCGCTAACAGTCTCTGATGTCATCTCCATGCATTTACTAGATCAAACCGCCACCGATGAACTATCAGAATTGGTTATAGATATCACTCCTACTCCAGTTGGCTCATTTTCTAAGAATAGCCTACTTACTGAAGTCTCTACTTCTAATCCTTCTGGTTATACTTTGTATCTAACTAGTAATGGTACTAATCCTGTAGGAGATACAAGCAGTAATCCTACTTACACCAACGCTCTAGTTAATACTGATAGCACTATACCAGCCGCCACTGGTACTATTCCATCTCTCCCAGCCGGAACTAGCGAATCTCCAACTAGCATTACCGAAGCAGAGTTTAGAGTAGCTAACTCTCTTTATAAAACTAAATGGGGTTACAGTGTAAACGCTCTTGATATTACTCAAGCCTCAGGTACTACTCCAGCTACTATTACCAATGTCACGGATACTTCAGCTATCACTTATTCTGATATTCCGGCTCATAACGTTAGTAAAGCAATTAGTACGGTTTCTAGTTCATCAGAATCATACCTCACTCCAGTCACCATTGGTGTTAATGCTTCCAGCTCTATTGCTGCTGGAGTTTACCAAAACACTTTAGAGTTTACTGCTACCACCAATGCCATCCCTACAGATTACTCCCTCACCTTCAACATGAACGGTTCTGATTCTGGTAATACTGGAAGCACTACTCCAGCAGACATCGCAGAATCCACTATCTCTAATATGCCAACCATAAACCCTATGACCGCCTCAAGTGTCGCTACGTCCTATACCTTTACCATTCCTAGTACCGAGCCAGAGAC
>CAYYEY010000050.1:622-3506 GCA_964471175.1 uncultured Candidatus Saccharibacteria bacterium | reverse complement strand
CCATAGCACCCTCAGAACCGCTGCCGGCACCAGAAAGCAAATGTAGCTCATCAATGAATAGAATAATGTTAGGATTACTACTCGCCTCATCAATAACACCTTTGATGCGTTCTTCAAATTCGCCGCGAAATTTAGTACCAGCAACCATAGAGGAAAGATCGACTTGGTAAATCGTCTTTCCGATCAAGAGACCAGGTACATCGTTTTTGACAATTTTAGAGGCTAGACCTTCTACGATAGCAGTTTTAACAACACCTGCCTCGCCAATTAGTACTGGGTTAGATTTGGTACGACGACAAAGAACCGTAATAGTACGATCAATTTCTTTATCACGTCCGATAACGGTATCAAGTTTGCCATCACGCGCTAGTCCGGTGAGATCTTGACCATAACGAGATAGCCATTTTAGTTTTGGCCGATTTAAGTATTTTTCTTTTTCGCGACTTTTTTTAGCAGATTCAGATTGATTCTCAACAAGTTTCTCAATAGTGTTTGCAAGTTCTGCAATATCAACTTTAAGGCTAGTTAAAATAATCGCTGCTCTAGAATTTGGCTGAGTAACAAGCGCATATAAGATATGTTCAGTTCCAACAATATCTAGACCATAATCTTTGGCAAAGCCGGCAGCCATACGCAAAGTTAAAACTGCTGCTTCTGACAGAGACATCATTGCCATTTGTGAACCGGGGACTTCTACGGCAGTTTGATTCATTTGTTTTTCTACGTCAGATAGCTCAATCCCCTCATCAGCTAAAATATGTGCACCGGTAGAGGCATCCATATCAAGAATGCCCAGAAGTAAATGTTCTGTGCTCATGTAGCCATTATTGTATCTCTTAGAAAACATATCAGCTTTTTGAATAGCAAAACGCGCGTTTTCTGATAGATGGCTCATGATTTCATTAAATTCATCTTGCATACCTCTATAATAGCAAATTAGCACTCGTAAGTCAAGAGTGCTAATTTAGTATTTTCTAGGGACAACTGGTGCGGGTAGAGAGAGTCGAACTCTCATTTTATCCTTGGGAAGGATACATAATAGCCGTTATACGATACCCGCCAATGAATATATTATAACATACTTTATTTTGTAGATTGATCAAGAATCTGCTCAGCCTGATCGGATGTACTTGGAATATCAATATATTCCTCTACACGATTTTCCTCGCGAACGTTTTTTAGGCGATTTTCAAATTCCGTGAATGGGATCTTGAGTGAAACATAGTTGACTTTTGAACTGGCCTTTTCGTTTAACTTGACAATGTAATATGCATCTCCACCGAGTGATAAGAATACGTCACTAATCTGTCCTGGTTCCATATCGTATGCTACACTAGATCTACCACCATCAATATTCATAATATCAATTAGTCCACCAGTCTCCTCATACTCGATATTAAGCTCACTGGCAACGGTTTTAAAATCAGCATTTTCCTTAACTTTTTTGTAAGCTTCGGTAGCTTTCTTGTTTGCTTCGGTATCAATCTTTTTGGCAACCTCCGACTCGATCAAAGATAGATAAAGCATGCGACGATATTCTGATTCAGAAAGTCCAAAATTATCCTTCAGGACTTTTAAGAAACTTTCTTTGTTACGATCAGTGCCACCAACTTTACGATGCTCGTCAAAAGATTTGTCAATCATTTCTTCAGTGATATTAATATCTAGTTGGTTAGCAAGTTTAATTGCATAGGTATAATTCTCTGCTGCATCAAGCGCATAGCGCTTGTAGGCGTTTTTAACGTTATCCTCGTCCTCTTCGTTGCCACTTGAAAAAGTACCATTCTGCTGTTCGACAGGCATGACGCTACTTCTGTAAATCATTAAGTAATCGCTATAGCGAACATTTTCCCCATCGATTTTAGCAACTGGAACTGGGAAAACAGTGGTTAGACGATATAGAACGTCGCCGGTATTCTGAGATTTATACAAAGAAAGCCAACCAAAGACGCCAGCTAAAACTAAAGTTATAATTGCGACTATAATAGTTATAATGATCAGACGATGTTTAGCGAATTGCATTGGATATTTGAATTTACGACCCTGTGCCAAAATCTCCTCGCGACGTTCATCAAATTTTTCTTTCTCAGTTTTATGATCGTCTTTTTTGGTGAGTTTTGGTAACTTGTGCTTGATTCCTGATTGTTTAGCCATTTTCCCTCGCAACATTTTGCATTTTATTATGGATCTTTTCTGGTTTTGGAACTTTAGAAATAATCAAATCACCAACACCAGTTTGAATTAAAATAGTTCCATATCCCATTATACCAGCAATTGCGCCTGGTGTGTGAACAGAAATGCTTTGAATTTTATCAAGACCTAAATCTACTACGGTTTTTTTAAATAAACCCTTCTGGCTGATTTGGCGGATACGCTCATTAGTCACAATGTAAATCGAAAAATACCAGAGCATATAGGCATAAGCAAGCCCCATTAGACCTATGATGATACAGCCTAGAAAAATCCAGAACATCTCTGGGATATTGGGCCACATTATCATTGGTAGAATTCCAATGCCAATCATTATTATCAAAAACAAAATACCTTTTGCGGCCGTAGAAGCGTGGCGACGGAAAATAAATTCTACTTCTTCGCCTTCACGTTGCCCATCAAACGATAATTTTGTCATACATTTCCTTTACCTTGGAATTTGCGATTGCAAAGTTCCACCCTAATCTGGTAGCCCGGGCGAGAGTCGAACTCACAACCTTCTCCTTAGGACGGAGCTGCTCTATCCATTGAGCTACCGAGCCATATTTATTATTATACCATATATTATAAAGATTATTCTTGTGCAGGTATAACAACCGTAAAACTTGAACAATTTAAGCGTAACGGAGAGCGGCCCCGAGGTCCTTAATAGTGGATTCTGCAGGAAGCACAA
>CAYYEY010000050.1:0-612 GCA_964471175.1 uncultured Candidatus Saccharibacteria bacterium | reverse complement strand
CTTCTCCTTAGGACGGAGCTGCTCTATCCATTGAGCTACCGAGCCATATATTATATTATAACACGAAAGCAAAATAATAGAGGTGTTTTGAAAGCGATGATGGTACTAACTGAGTTTTCCACGGCGCAAAGTAAGAACTTTGTCTGCCTTTTTGGCAACCTGACGAGAATGGGTAACAATAATTACAATTTTATTATCTTTGTGTGCTAAATTACGAAAAATCTCGATGATTTTTTCCTCGGTGTCCTCATCCAGATTACCGGTTGGTTCATCTGCCATGATAATCGGTGAGTTTGAGGCTAATGCACGTGCGATAGCCACACGTTGTTGCTGACCGCCAGACAGTTTACCAATTAAACGTTTTCCTTCCTCTGCAGAAATTCCAACCTTTTGTAGATATTTATCAGGATCAACTTTCCGATTATCAAAATCGGAGGCCACTTCCACATTTTCTGCTGCAGTCATATATTTGATAAGATTATAACTCTGAAATACAATGTTGACATATTTTAGACGGAATTCTTGGCCAGTAATCTCTTTTAGACTTTTTGAATTATATTTTATATCGCCATCTTGGATTTTATCAAGCGCAGAAATAAGACTCAAGAAAGT
>CAYYEY010000049.1:0-3887 GCA_964471175.1 uncultured Candidatus Saccharibacteria bacterium | reverse complement strand
CGTGGTTTGGCCAGCAGCCAAAGTAGAAGCTATGGAATTACTAGTACTAGTTCGCGCGGTTGTAAAAGACATGGATAAAGTAATGCAACAGACTTTGGGTGCTCGTATCCTTACTGAAAATTTAGATATTGTTCGTTTGATAGAGGTTGCTGCACGTGGTGATATTGGGAAAGTAGATGCCTTACTTGAAATTAAAAAAATAATAAATCAACTTGATGCAGATGTACTTTCCGTTATGTATCTCAGGTTAACTACAGAGAAGCGCGCCGTGATGTTATCAGGACATCTTTTAGCTTTAAGTCGTGCTACAGAGAAAGAACTTAAAAAAGAAATAAGGAAAGTTTCTAGGAATATAAACGAGGTTCAAGATGAGCAAGCATCAAATAAGTAAAGAGTGGCTAACAGAGCAGTTATATTATGCCTATCTTGATGCTAAAAAACGTAAACAGGCTACCTGTGATGAGTTTAAGTTTGAGATGAACTGGATGAGAAACCTTGATTTGCTCGCCGATGATATTTTGGAGCGTACCTATAAACCATCTCGTGGTGTAGCCTTTATTGTCAAGAAGCCAGTGATTAGAGAGATTTTTGCGGCGCCGTTTCGTGACCGCGTGGTCCATCATTTTCTATACAACGAAGTGGCGGATTGGTGGGACCGAAGGCTCATTTATAATTCTTTTTCGTGTCGCAAAGGCAAAGGTACAAAGTTTGGTATTGAACGCCTCCAAAAAGATATTCGCCAAGTTTCTCAAGGCTATAGAAAAGAAACATATGTTATCATGGCTGATATCCAGGGATATTTTATGAGTTTAGATCGAAAAAAACTTTACGAGCGGATTTGTTGGGGTCTAGATCGTCAGTTCCCAAAAGGCGGTGTAAAATACAAATTACTCAAGTATCTTTGGAAAGAGATTATTTTTGACGATCCCGTAAGGGGTGTAAAACGTAGGCAGCCAATTTCTCTTTGGAAATTACTGCCGTTTAGTAAGAGCCTTTTTCATCAGCCTAAAGGTAAAGGTATTGTGATTGGAAATTTATCATCGCAACTTTTATCAAATATTTACTTAGACCAGTTAGATAGATTCGTGTCTCTTGAACTTGGCTACAAGCATTATGGTAGATATGTAGATGATTTTTATATTGTAGTAACAAAAGACCAACTCTCTCAAGCCGTAAAGGATTTAGATGCTATCTCCGAATATCTGTCTGGGCTTGGATTAACCTTGCACCCCAATAAACGTCATATCCAAGATGTTAAAAAAGGAGTAGGATTCCTTGGGGTGGTAATCTATCCGTTTGGACTTGTACCTGGTAAAAGAGTAAAAATGAATTTCTATCAAGCGGTACAAGCTTGCGCGATGGGCAAAAAAGGACCAGAGACTATTACCTCTTATCTTGGTGCGTTTAAACACTTAAAGGCCAAAAAATTTGTTAAGAAAGTTTTTGATTCGGTCGGCTGGGACTATCTATGGTAGTCTTAGTCCGGTGAAGGAGATTGATGCGGGATCTCGTAAGTAGAGAACTGCTGGGGAATGGGAGGAGTAACTACGACTAGACAGCTAGACAACGTACGCTAAACCCGTTGTACTTGTTGTTGTTGTTCTGAGGGTTCGTATTCGAGGTATTGTAGTTGAAGTTGTAAGCGTTGCTAGAACTAGAGTAGGCAGTAGCGGACCAGTAGTTGCCGTTCGAGCCACTATTGTTCAGGCTGCCACTGTTGTAGTTGCCTGCACGGGTAAACTCACTACTATATCACCCCCAGGGGACACAACACTCCTGGATTTTAGAGATGCGAATTTTTAATCCTTTAGTCCCCTTGAGGACCAAAGGTGTTTTTAACCTTGCTTTTACACAAGAACGCACCCCAGTTCCCTGGAAACGAGCTAAATAAAAAAGATGCTTTTCTTTATTATTACTGGCATTTATTCATTTAGGGCCTCATTCTCCTTCAATATTAATTGTATTTTAGTGGTTTGTGATATGTCAAACGGATTTTGCATCGTTATTGAATGAATGTGAAGGTGACAAATATTTTGATGTTTACTTTTTGTCAATCTTTGATATAATAGAATTATACTTATTTGACCGGCCCGGAAGGGTCGGCGTTTTTAAACTAAGGCTTGTGGCCTAGAAAGGAAAAAATGGAAGGACTTGATCTCAAACAGATGACCTCCATGGTTAAAGTAATTAGTGAGGAAAAAGAACTACCAGAATATGTAGTACTTGATGTAATTGAAACTGCGATTGCGGCAGCTTGGCGTCGTGATAATGGTGATAAAGACATGAATGTCCGTGCAGAGCTTGATTTAAAGAGCGGCGAAGCAAAGGTATTTGTTACTAGAGAAGTGATTGAGGATGGGCTTGCCTATAATCCAGCTACCGAAATTCCAGAGAGTGAAGCTAAAGGCAAGAAAGTTGGTGAAACCGTAGAGGAAGAGCATACTGTAACTGGTTTTGGTCGTGTGGCTTCGCAGACTGCTAAACAGGTTGTAATTCAGAGGCTTCGTGAGGCAGAGCGCGAGGCGGTGCTTGCTAACTTTGAGGATAAAGTTGGTACTATTGTAAACGGTGTCGTGACGAGAGTGGAGCCAAGGCTTGTACGCTTGGAAGTGGGCCGTGCCTCTGGTATTATGCCAAAATCTGAGCAAATTGATGGAGAATACTATTCCGTTGGTTCACGTATCAAAGTAATGATTAAAGAAATTGAGCGTGGCGAACGCGGTGCGCAGTTAATTCTAACTCGTGGTTCGGCAGAGTTTATCGAGGATCTGTTCCGCCAGGAAGTCCCAGAGGTTGAAAGTGGCACTGTAGAAATTAAGGCTATTGCTAGAGAAGCTGGTAAACGCACTAAAATTGCCGTAACTTCATCTGTTCCTGGAGTTGATCCAGTCGGTACGTTTGTAGGTGGACGCGGTGTGCGTGTCCAAGCCGTGATGAACGAAATTGGCGAGCATGAAAAGATTGATATTGTTAACTGGAGTGATAACATTTCTGAATTTGTACGTGAGGCCCTTTCCCCAGCAGAAATTGTAAAGGTTGAGGCTGATGAAAAAGAAAAGAAAGCCAAAGTATACGTCACTGAGGATCAACAATCAATCGCTATTGGTAAGCAAGGTCAGAATGTACGTCTTGCTTCTAAACTCACTGGTTACGAACTTGATATTGAACTATCTAAAGCTAAAGAAAAGAAGAAAAATAAAAATGTTGAGGATAGTCTACTTTCTGCACTAGAGGAAGCAGGAGAATAATCACACCACTTCAAAGCGACGAAAGGCCACCCGTTGGGGTGGCCTTATCGTATAATTTGGCACCTTGCTAGTTTCCCGCATATTGCAGTATAATCGCCGCTACTGGGCTTGACTTCTGTGTTCGGAATGGGAACAGGTATTTCCCCAGCGCTATGGGCACCAAACAACACGCCCGTTTTAAAAGAGGCGGGCTATTGATGTCCATTTGCTAACAAGGATGAAATTGTAAACTTACTCTCGGTGTGCGACGGCCTTATTGGCTGGCCTTTCAAGCACCGATTGCTAGTTAAGTCAATTGTACCAAATCATTTGCGCCAATGCAAGCATGAGCATAATTATTAATTATGTCAAGACTTAGCGTAAATGACTTGGTCACAAAAAGGCAATGAGTCTATTAGTATGCTTCGGCTCCACGAATTACTCCGCTTCCACCTTGCACCTATCAACCAGATCATCTTTCTGGGACTTCATAGGGAATTCTTATCTTGGAGTGGGCTTCGCGCTTAATATGCTTTCAGCGCTTATCTCTTCCGAACATAGCTACTCGGCAATGCAGTAGGTGACCACAACCGATACACTAGAGGTTCGTCCATCTCGGTCCTCTCGTACTAGAGACAGATCTCCTCAAAATTCCTAACG
>CAYYEY010000048.1:0-3999 GCA_964471175.1 uncultured Candidatus Saccharibacteria bacterium | reverse complement strand
GCTATCAACTTGTTTCCGCTAACCCAGTCGGCTACATTTTCCTCTTGGCCTCGGGCATTCTTAGCCTAATCCTAGGAATCCTATTCTGTGTCCGCCTCGCAAAATCCTTCAAGAAAGGTATTGGCTTCACCTTAGGTCTAATTTTCCTACCTTTCATCTTTGAGATGATTCTTGCCTTTGGTTCTGCCAAATACGACAAGAAAATCGCTCTAAAGAAATAGTAGCTACAAACAGCAAAAAGAACCATGAGGGCCCGCTTCGCGGGCCCTTTTTTATCATTTTTTGCCAAAACCTATCATTTTGAATCAGCCTATGCTATAATAAAATCTCAAGGAACACTTATTAACATTCCTCAAATTCTAAGGAGATTCTAGCAAAATCAAAAGGATTTCCAAGAATATTTCAAGGAGAAATTATGAACTATAAAACCCCAACCAAGGCTATCATCACTGATGCTGGCTTTGCAAGCCGGTATTTACCAATCACAAAGACTATCCCAAAAGCCATGCTACCACTTGGGAATCGTCCAATTATGCAACTAGTAGTGGAGGAATGTGTTGACGCCGGAATTACAGAGATTATCATCGTCGCCACCCCTGAGGGCAAACATATCTATGACGATTACTTCCATAACCCTGTCGCAAAAATCGAAAACCAGCTAAAATCTCAGAGTAAAGAGGATCGTTTCGCACCGGTCAAGAAGGTTCTTGATTTCCCTAAAATTACCGTTATTGAGCAGGACCAGAGCCTCCCTTATGGCAATGGTTCGCCTGTTGCGTCGGCCAGAGAATTTATCAACGACGACGAAGCCTTTATCGTAGCTTACTCTGATGACGTAGTTTTTGGACAAGGAGCGGTAAAAGATCTAATCGAAGCCCAAAAAGAACATCCTGATGCCGCCGCTATTATTGCTGGCCAGCCAGTTGAACACGAGGAAATCAAAAAATACGCGTCAATCTCCCTTGATGGCGATAAGTTAGTCGGTCTTGTAGAAAAGCCAAATCCAGAGGATGCTCCATCTGATCTTGCCTCTTATGGCCGCTATCTTTTGACCCCAGAAGTATTTCAGCACCTTGACCCCAAGAACATTGGTCTAGATAACGAGCTTTGGACCGCAGACGCCATTGCTAGATTAATCCCGACCGATCGCGTCTATGTCAAAAAGACCTCTGGTACTTGGATGACCACCGGCGATCCTAAAAATTACTTCTTGTCTCACCTAAAATTCGTCAAAGAATACGAGGATTACTTTGATGATATAAAGAGATTCGTTAATAGTTAAGGAGGAAAATGGAACTTGCAACTTGGATTTTAGTAGTAATCTTATCAGTAACGCTTTTTGTGTTTTTGATCTTGGGCATTATCTTGCTTGTCAAATTAATCAAAATCTCTAAAGGTGCTCAACAAATCGTCGATAAGGGTCAAAACATCGCCGATAAAACTGAGGATATTGCAGAAAACATAAAAGGAATGACCTCAGTCGGTGGACTTGTCAAAAACTTTGTAGACAAGTATAATAGTAATAACAAAAATGCTAAAAAGTAAGAGGAACTATGGCAAACCCAAAGAAAAAACCAAGTAAAACTAACAAAGCTAACAAAAGCGGTAAGGGTGGCGCGTTTGTCCTTGGTGCCGTCCTTGGCGCAGCGGCTGGTGCAGTAGCCGGAATCCTTACGGCTCCAAAGTCTGGCGCCGATACCAGAAAAGACCTAGAGAAAAAAGGCAAGAAAGCTCTAAAATCTGCCAAGGCCAAAAGCAAAAAGCTACAAGCCAAAGGCAAGAAGCTGGAGAAAAAGGGAAGGGCTGCCGTCAAGAAGGCCAGCACCAGGGGTAAGAGCGTCACAAAAAACGTCGCTAAAAAACGTAAGAAAGCTACAACTCGCCGCAAAAAATAGTCAAAAATAGCAAAAAGGCACAAATTGATAACCAAAAAAACATCCCCAAAAGGGATGTTTTTTGATATAATAAAGTCATGTCAAAGGAGGTTAAGAAAAACTCAACTTCAGTGGGTGCTGATTTAACGCCCGCTGATTTTGTGCACCTCCATAACCACACTCACTACTCTCTCCTAGACGGACTAACCAAGATCCCAGATCTCATTAATTTTGTCAAAGATAACGGCATGGAGGCCGTAGCCGTAACAGATCACGGCACCATGAGTGGCCTGGTCGAGCTCTATAAAACCGCCGGAGAAAACGGTATTAAGCCAATCTTAGGGTTGGAGGCTTACGTTGCTGCTAGAAAGCGTACTGACAAGGATCCCGCTCGGGATAAAGAACGTTTCCACATTACCCTGCTGGCCATGAACGAAAAGGGCTACGAGAATCTCTGTCGCATGATGACTGAGGCGGAACTCACTGGTATGTACTACAAGCCGCGCATTGATCACGAGCTAATGGAAAAATACAACGAGGGGATCATCTGCCTCTCTGGTTGCGCCTCCTCAGAAATCTCTGTTAAACTAAAGGAGAATGATTACGAAGGTGCCAAAAAGTTAGTTGATTGGTATTCTAATGTTTTTAAGGATCGTTTTTATCTAGAGATGCAAGATCATGGCCACCCAGATAGTCCTACTCACTGGGAATCGCAGGATCGTATTAATAGGGGTCTGCAAAAGATCGCCAAAGAAACCGGCTTACCACTGGTGGTAACCTGTGACGGCCACTATCTTAAGCACGAGGACCAAGATGCTCATGAAGTTCTACTCTGTATCGGTACCGCCGCTAATCTTTCTGATCCAGATCGCATGACCCTCAAAGATTTTGAGCTTCACGTTATTCCACCCAAAGATATCATTAAGCGTTGGGGTAAAGATTTTCCTGATGCCATTAGAAACACCAAAGAAATTGCTAATCGCTGCAATGTTGATTTGCAACTCGGACGTATTTTAATTCCAAAATTTCCAGGTATCCCTAAGGGTGATAATGAAAAGTCCTATCTTGACAAATTAGTATTTCGTGGTCTAGTATTTAGATATGCTGGCAAAACAGAGGAAGAATCGGAGAAGCTGTCAGTTGAGGAATGCCGTAAACTCCTAGAAAAAGCCAATCGCACAGATGTTTTAGAGCGTATTGATTATGAGCTTTCCGTAGTAGACAAAATGAAGTACAACGGCTACTTCTTAATCGTGCAAGATTTTATCAACTGGGGTAAGAAACAGCGTATTGTCTATGGTCCAGGACGTGGCTCTGCCGCTGGTTCTATTTTGGCTTACGCACTTAGAATTACTGAGCTTGACCCCTTAAAATACGACCTACTCTTTGAGCGTTTCTTGAACCCTGATCGTATTTCCATGCCAGATATCGATACTGATATCCAAGATACGCGCCGTGACGAGGTCATCAAATACTGTACCGAAAAATACGGCCGTGGTCGCGTCTCTAATATCGTTACTTTTGGCAAAATGATGGCCAAAAACGCCGTTCGCGATGTCGCTCGCGTACTAGAGGTACCTTATGCCGAGTCGGATCGTATTGCCAAACTTGTTCCAGACCCTGTAATGGGCCACCATGTTCATCTAAAAGACGCTATAAAAGATGTCCCCGATCTCAAGAACGAATATGAGAACAATCCTACCGCCAAAGAGGTGATTGATTATGCTTCCAGGCTAGAAGGTACTATTCGTTCGCACGGGGTGCACGCCTGTGGGGTGATTATTGCGCCAGATGATTTAGTTAAATTCTTACCGCTTGAAGTTGCCAAAAAACGTGGCGCCGATGGGGAAGAGGTTCTAGCAGCACAATTTCCAATGACTCAAGTTGAAGAACTTGGCCTTCTTAAAATGGACTTTCTAGGTCTATCAAACCTCTCGGTGATTAATAATGCCCTCAGGATGATTAGAAAAGTTTATGGCAAAGACATCGATATGTACTCTTTGCCACTTGATGACAAAGAAACCTATGCACTTTTGCAACGGGCAGAGACTACGGGCGTATTCCAGTTAGAGTCTGCCGGCATGAAACGTTATCTAAAGGACCTCAAAGCTTCAACTTTTGAGGA
>CAYYEY010000047.1:0-4017 GCA_964471175.1 uncultured Candidatus Saccharibacteria bacterium | reverse complement strand
TGAAATAGTTAGCAAGGATTTTAGTAGCAGTAATTTCGTGCTTTTCAGGATTTCTGACAATATCTTTGGGTATTATGTATGTATAATTTCTTTTCGGCATAATATCACACCAGCACAAAGGGTCTATCTCATAAAGCATAAGCCTGATAAAAAGTCTTATTTTACTACAAATTTGCCAGATTTACCTCTGTTATTTTTTATGTTGTGGAATTTACAACATTAGAGCCTACAGTGACATATAGCGTGCGCTTAGAGTTAGAGGAGTGGCGCGGGCAACCTAAAAGTAGCAAGGGCTACAGCGACACACAACGGACGCTAAACCCGCGGTACTTATCGAGGTAGTTGGCCTGCGGAGTGACACTACTACTATCGAAGCTCAGGTTATACGCGTAGTTACTATAGCTGGTATTCGGGCTCGCAGACCAGTAGAAGCCGCGGGACGTAAGGTACTGACTCCCACTGCTGTAGGCGCCGGCCGGATAGAAGTTTAATGGGTCGTTATTAATAGCGTTACCAGTAGATAGACCGTATTTAGTAGTGATTAGGTAATAGAAGGATTTATTTGCTGTAGTACCTAATGGTAATCTCCAGCCTTTAGGACAAATAGATTGGGTAATAGATGGATTAGAGTCACTGGTACCTTGTCCGGCAGTTGCTGCGTACCAGGTGTAGTACCAGTTATTGTGGGATATACCCCTATAGTCTGCTAAAGCGATATTTTCTGCGTAGTTTTGAGTAATTGCATAGTTATATGGGTTAGTTGAGCTAGTATTAGAGTTTGGCGTCCAATCCGCTTCACCGCCAGCGAATGTACCTACTTTATAGCTATGCGACGTTGAGAGGTTTAGCTGTAAGTTCTCCGCCATCCAGCAGTTACCATCAGCAAGCTTACGGACGACATAACTTTGCATATTTGAACCCGTAGCTGGACTAGAAGCTGTACCTGTTCCGTCCAACCCTCTATAGTCGTACAATATATGTTGTCAGACATTAAAATCTACCCCTGTTATTCCACGCTATTTTTAACCTTCAAACGAACTATCACGTTAAATCGGCTGATTGTTCATTAAAAGTGCGCAAAATCTTACAAATACAAAACTGGAAAAAAGTGTAACATAAGCAGTATATAGTGTGGAAAAAAGTGTAGTATAAGCGTTAAAAAACCTTGCAAAAAATGTAAATTACCCCTATAATATAGGCAAAGGAGTAAAAATGTATAGAAAAGCGTTAAAAGAGTTGAAAAAATGGAAAAAATCATCAGATCGTAAGCCACTTATCTTAAGGGGTGCACGCCAAGTTGGTAAGACGTGGCTTTTACAGGAATTTGGTAAAACTAATTATAAATCCGTAGCCTATGTTAGCTTAGAGAATAATGAGAGGGTTAAGGGTCTATTTGATCTTGATTTTGACGCAAAGCGTATTATCGATGGCATAGAACTAGCCACAAATACCAAAATTACCCCAGGAGAAACCTTAGTTATCCTTGACGAAATTCAGGAGTGTCCAAAAGCGATAACCGCTCTTAAGTATTTTAGTGAGGACGCGCCAGAGTATCATATTGCTGTCGCAGGAAGTCTCTTGGGAATAACGCTACATGAGCAGGTGTCTTTCCCCGTGGGAAAAGTTAACTTCTTAGATATTCATCCGTTAGATTTTAGCGAATTTCTGATTGCGACAGGCAAAGATAAACTCGCAGAGGCAATTTCTAAGCATGATTTTACATCCATTTTACCGTTCCATGAACAGATAGTTGATTGCCTCAAAACTTATCTCATTACTGGCGGTATGCCCGCTGTTGTTAAAAATTACCTTGACGAGGGGAACTTATTAGGCACTCGTCGTATTCAAAACGATATTATTCAGGCTTATGAAAATGATTTTTCTAAACACGCGCCAAAGAATGTTCTACCAAGAATACAAGAGATATTCAATATCTTGAGCGCCCAACTTGCCAAAGAGAATAAGAAGTTCATTTTTAGAATGATTCGGGAAGGCGCTAGGGCTAAAGATTACGAAATGGCGCTTATCTGGTTAGAGGATGCTGGTATCGTAAAGCGTATTACAAGAGTTAATAAGGCACATCTGCCACTTTCTGTTTATGCCGATAAAGATATATTCAAACTTTATATGGTAGATATTGGTTTGCTGGGGGCGAAAGTAGGCTTAGCCCCTCAGACAGTTCTGGATGGGAATGAGTTATTTATAGAGTTTAAGGGGGCGATGGCAGAGCAATTTGTGTTCCAAGAATTATATTCTACAGGTATTTTGCCATTTTACTACGCTAAAGATAATTCTAAGGGAGAGATAGATTTTATCACTGATAAGAATGGCGTTTTGGTCCCCATAGAGGTCAAATCGAGCAAAAATACCACTTCGGCATCGCTAAAAAATCTCTTAGAGCATAATACTAGTATTGAGTGCGGCATAAAGCTCTCATTATTACCCTATAAAGACAATGGGAATATAAAAAATTTACCACTATATTGCGCAGCTGCTATTGGCGATTTGCCGTTTTAATAGATTGAACTTCTGCTTAAAAAGCCTGATGATTCTTGTCACAGCGTATGTTAGTGTACAATATATGTTGTCAGACATTAAGGTTCACCCCTGTAACTTAAACAAGTATACTGCATAATTTCCAAGAAAAACGGGAAATTGTGCAGTGTACTGCATAATTTTCTTGATTTTAGGTATTTTATGCAGTATAATTTAAGTATTAGCAATTAATGCTAAAAGGATTATATATGATCAAAAGAGAGCATTATTTAGAAAAAATACGCGGATTTTATGATACGGATTTAATTAAAATTATCACTGGTATTAGACGTTCCGGCAAGTCTATCATCCTCGGCCAAATCATGGACGAGATCAAGAATAAAAATCCCAATGTAATCTATCTAAACTTTGAGGATTATGATACGAAATCCTCTATCCCTAACGCTAAGGCGCTTATAGATTATGTCAATTCCCAGCATAAATCTGGTCTAAACTATCTCTTTTTTGACGAAATCCAAGAGGTAGATGATTGGGCTCTAGCTTGTAAAACTTTGAGACTAAAAGACAACTCCATTTTTATCACTGGGTCTAATTCAAAGCTACTTGGAAAAGAATATATCTCTGAGTTTAGTGGCAGATATGTCTCGTTCCAGATACGGCCATTTGTCTACAAAGAGATTATCGAATACACAAAGAAGCTAAAAAAAGATTGCACGGTGATGGATTACCTTGTATGGGGTGGGTTCCCTAAACGTTTTGAGCTCTCTACGGATGAGGAGAGAAATCGCTATCTCACAGACCTCAACGAATCTATTGTTAAGAACGATTTAATTGTAAGATATAAGATTAAGAATATTGAGCTATTCCAACAAGTTGTAAATTTTGTCCTGCAGTCTAATTCACGCATTATCTCCTCAAACTCTATCAATTCCTATCTTAAGAACGAGCATATCGACAGTTCTGTTCACACAATCATTAATTATTTGAACTACCTTGAGGAGGCATACGTGATACAGCGCGTCAAGCCATATTCTACCAAGACCAAGACAGAACTTTCTTATCGTGCTAAGGTGTATGACGCCGATGTCTCATTTAACTCTATTAGAAGTGGTAGTCCGTACGATTTGACGCATAATTTAGAGAATATCGTTTATAATGAGTTGATTTATATGGGCTACTCTGTTTACGTGCTCAATAATGATGATGGGGGAGAGATAGATTTTTACATCAAAAAAGGCAATAAGAAGTATTATGTCCAAGTTGCTTATAGCGTGGTAGAAGAAAAAGCTTACAAGCGTGAATTTGAAGCATTCAACAAGTTAGATAATGCTGTGCAAAAAGTTCTAATCACGACAGATGAAATTGACTTCTCTACTAGTACCGTAAGGCATATCAGCTTGAAAGATTTTCTACTACTAGAGGAATTGTAGAGTTCCCTCACGACCATTTTATGTGACCTGGCTACTTCTTAACAGGGGTAGATTTTAATGTCTGACAACATATATTGTACGACTATAGAGG
>CAYYEY010000046.1:0-4061 GCA_964471175.1 uncultured Candidatus Saccharibacteria bacterium | reverse complement strand
AGAAAAAATCCGAAATCTCCATGAAAGACATCCTAAAAGAAGAGACAGGGAACACTCTAGTACTAATGACTTGCACGGGCGAAAAGATCACCGACACTGATTTTTCTCACCGCTTAATTATTACCGCCAAACAAATCTAAATTCTTTTTAAAGACACCGCAAATCCACCACCAGGTGCCATCCAAATATCAAGATAATCCATTTTATTAACTTTTCTTGATTCCACAACGTAAGATAATTGATTTTCACGGTAGTGCGCATCATCACCATCGCGATAAATTCTTGCTTCATAAGCATAATCACCTAAGAAATCTAGGTTTAGTCGCACTCTATGACCTTCCTCATTAGTTACACCACCCACGTACCAATCATCACTATTCCGTTCTTGCCTTGCTACAATATAATATTGTCCGATCTGTCCAAGGATTGGCACTGTTTTCTCCCAAGATACTGGCACATCCCTAATAAATTGAAAAGCGTCAGAAAACTCTCCTTCATAAAATTTTGGACGATCCGCTGCCATTTGCATTCCCGAAAAAATCGTGACATAATACGCAAGCTGCCTTGTCAAAGTTGTCGCAATTCTCTTCGTTCCATTGGTAACGTCAAAAATCCCTGAGGTATAATCCATACCACCAGCTAAAAGCCTCGTAAAAGGCAGAATCGTAGTGTGCGATGGCGAAAGCGCACCGCCTTCATATTCCTGTCCCCGCGCGCCTTCACGACTTAGCAAGTTTGGCCAAGTTCGCTCGAGTCCTGTTCCTTTTATTGGTTCATGCACATCTAGCATAATCTTATATTTTGCTGCTAGTTCCAAAGCTTTTTGATAATGTCGTACCCCAATTTGTGAGTGATGGTATTCTTTTCTACCCTGTATTATCATCCAGGATCCGGCATACCCCGGCTTTACATAACAAATTCCATTTTCAGCATAATACTTATATGCTTCCTCTAGCTGGCGTTCATAATTATCTACATACCCCACCGTTTCGTGATGTCCAATTAGAGAAACATTATGCTCCCTAGCATAATCCGCGACCTTTTCAAGGTTAAATCCCTCTACTGGGTGCAAGAAATCATTAGTGGGACCATTCTTAAGCCAATCTCCATTCCAGCCATTATTCCACCCCTCAATCAAAAGCCCATCAATTCCAAGTCTATTGCAAGCATCGATATATTCTTTAGCGTGCTTGGTGGTAGCACCATGTCTTTCGCCCTCTGCCCAAGTCCATTCACCAACAAACATTGCCCACCAAATCCCGAGGAATTTGATTGGGCGAACCCAATCAAATTCCTCCCTTGGTGGATCATTCAAATTCAAAATCATCCGATTAGTAGTTAGATCTAGCGCATTATCCGCAATCATAATCACTCTCCACGGCGTATTAAAAGGTAGCTCTACATAAGCTTTAGCCCCATCGGAAAGTGGAGTAATATCAGTTGCCAAAACGTTATTGCGATTCAACCTAATTGTTGCCGAACCATAATTATAAAGTGCCGCCTCATGAATAGATAGAACGCTACCAGTAGGAGTCTCAATAGTAAGTGGAGTATGCACAGAACTCGTTAATTCGTACACCGGACTCTTTGCATAATTATATTCATAACGATCTGGCTGATAAGCTGGGATATGCCATGCATAACCATTAATGTCCACATTAAATTCTGTAAGTTCATCTGCAACTACTAGCCTTTGGAACTCTGGCTGTGGTGGGATTTCGTAACGAAACGCCACACCCTCATCAAATACCCTAAAACGCATCGTAAACAAACGCTTTTTGCCGCTGTTTTCAGACAAGTACAATGCTGTTTCGTGATAATTATTCCTAATAAATTTTTCTTCTCCCCACTTAGTCTCCCAGGTCTCATCCATAGTCTTATTCATCGTCCTAACTAGCATTAAATTATTTTTCAGCGGATAGTCACCTCTTAAATCCATACCAAGATAGGAATCTCTTACTACAATTTTGTTATCCTTAATTACAGAATAGCAAACTCGCCCATCAAGCAACTTTACTTTGCAAGTAATCCTGCCGTTTGGCGAAACAATATCCCCTTCGTATGTAGAAAGTGGTTTCTTTCGTCCAAAAAGCCAACGGAAAAACTTACACATATCTTTATTATAGCATAATTTATAAGCATAACTGTTTTAAATCTAAGCACAAGCAGTTAGAGCTAGGAACTGCAAATCAAGATTAGAGATTTAGGTAGTCGTCAATATTTCCGTAAATATGTTATAATTTAATTAACATGAGATCGCACACCACTTATCAAACTCCTACCGCACATCCCTCCACACGTTCAAAAGGGAACGGAAGGAGAAAAAATGCCATTATTATCATTCTTGTTTTCTTAATCGTTGCCGCTGGTATGGTATTTTTACTGACCCAAATCTTTAATAAAAACATCGTAATTGTGCCAGGCAAAATAATTTACGACGAATCCCTAACCGCCAAGGAAAAGGTCTCTCTTGAGAACATCCTATCAGACTACAAAGCGCCGGAGGATATTACTATTTCCGCTACTACCGAACCCGCCAGCTTTGTCACAGGCGCATCAAAAGATCAAAACTATATCATCTACGATACACTTGTTCCGATCACAGATTTTTATGATGCAACTTCTAACATCGAAACTGCGGAAGCCAAAAACTATACCTTTATTTCAGTAGATAAACTCACTCCAGACCAGAAACTGCTTTCTCTTGACGGGAACTATTTCTTTGACGATTATTTGAACGGTGCAATGTATCGCATCATTCATTTTAGCTCCGACAAAGCTACTGGGGCAATCGATATGATCTCTAACACTACCAATACTAAACTTACCAAAGAGGATGTTTTGTCTTTCAACCAGACAGGAGTTACTGCCCTTACCAGACGTATGCTTAATGCTTTAAATAAAGTTGGCGATGGTGTCTATTTCGCAGAATATGTCAAAGATTTTCTAAAAAGTTCCGACCTTACTCATATCAGTAATGAGGTATCCTTTGCAAGCGATTGCAGTATCAAAGACATGACTCTTTGCTCTGACCCAAGAATGTTTTCAGCGATTACCGCTATTGGCACTGATATCGTGGAGCTTACTGGCAACCACAACAATGACTGGGGGAATACTGCAAATCTTGAAACAATTAAACTTTATGACGAAAACGAAATGCTGACATTTGGTGGCGGAGAAAACGAAATCGATGCCGCAGCTCCTCTAGAAATTGATAAAAAAGGAACTAAACTTACATTAATTGGCATCAATTATTCCACTTCATCAAAAGCCAACGGCCAGGGCGCTACCGCTAATACTCCGGGCGCAAATATCTATGATGCCGAGCTTACCAAAAAACAAATCAAAGAAGCAAAGGCAAATGGTAACTATGTAATCGTCGATGTGCAGTTTTCTGAATGTTACAGCTATCCAGACGAAGGCCAGGAAATGCCAGAATGTGACTCTCCAATTACCGGACAACAAGCCTTTTTCCGCAATCTGATTGATGAAGGAGCAGATATGGTTATCGGCACACAAGCACATCAACCTCAGACTTATGAGCTCTACCAAGGAAAACCAATTTATTATGGCCTTGGCAATCTATTCTTTGATCAAACCTATTGGCCAGGTACCGAAAGAAGTTTAATTCTAACACATTATTTTAAAGATGGAGAACTACTTCAGACTCGCATCACACCAACCATGTATGGTCTTTCTTACCAGCCGCAAATCATGGACGAATCTACCGCCAAATCTTACTTGGCACGCTTACTCAATGCCAGTAGTAAAGGGCAATAAACTATTTCTCGCTCCGTTCAAAAACACCAGAATTATTCGTCATAAAAATAGGAGCAAATTGCTCCATTTTTATTCCTTAATGGCTGGGCTTCAGGGACTTAATCCTCAACCCATCCAAATACATTATATACTTAAATAGAACCTACCTATTTTGTTGCAATGGTGTTGGACCTTAACGATTTCATTGACAAAGGCAGGCCGGAATGATACATTTAAATAAAGAATACGGAGTGTCATATGAAATCGTTTTTTCGTAAATCCCTAATTATGCTAGCGATTGC
>CAYYEY010000045.1:0-4131 GCA_964471175.1 uncultured Candidatus Saccharibacteria bacterium | reverse complement strand
CTTGGAAACCAACTTTGTCCGGTCCTGCTTGACAAGTGTGTTCTCATATAAATATGACTGCACAAAACCTCGTTATCGTTGAGTCTCCAGCCAAGGCTAAGACTATTGAAAAATACCTCGGCAAAGATTTTAAGGTGATGTCCTCTGTTGGACATATTAGAAAAGACACCAAAGTAGATGTTGATAACGATTTTAAAGTTACTTATGAAATTGATGAAAACCACACCAAAATCGTAGATGATCTTAAAAAAGCCGCCAAACAAGCCAAAACCATCTGGCTCGCAACTGATGAGGACCGCGAAGGAGAATCTATTTCTTGGCATTTAATAGAAGTGCTCGATTTACCAAAGACCACTAATCGCATCACTTTTCATGAAATTACCAAGCCCGCCCTTGAAGAAGCCGTTCAAAACCCTCGCAAAGTAGATATGAATATGGTCAAAAGTCAGCAGGCTCGCCAGACATTAGATATGTTAGTCGGTTATGACCTCTCTGGCGCCGTCAGAAAAAAGGTCCCAGGCGCTATTTCTGCTGGTCGCGTTCAGAGCCCAGCTCTTAGATTAATCGTCGAAAAAGAGCGCGAAATTGAGAAATTTAAGGGAAAATCAACCTATAAGGTCACTGGAGAATTCCAAAAAGCCAACAAAACGCCTTTTTCCGCCGTTTTGGACGAAAATGCTCCAGGTACCCTAGAAAGCGCCAAAAAGCTCTTAGAGAGCCTAAAAAAGGCCAAATACACGGTAAAATCCATTGATAAAGCTAATGGTAAAAAGGCTAATCCTGTACCATTCGCAACTGCCGCCCTCCAGATAGAGGCCAATGCCAAACTTGGCTTTTCCTCATCTACTACCATGCGCGCCGCTCAAGGTTTATATCAGGCTGGCCACATTACCTACCACCGTACCGATTCGCTTAATCTCTCAAATCAAGCCCTTTCCTCTATGGCTACTTATATTAAGAATAATTACGGGGAAAAATACCTTCAAACTAGACATTTCAAGACTAAATCTGCCGGCGCTCAAGAGGCACACGAAGCCATTCGCCCTACTCATATAGAGATCAAAGAGGCCGGAAGCAATGATTTTGAGAAAAAACTTTACAAGTTGATCTGGTCTCGCACCCTTGCCACCCAGATGGCTAATGCAATTATCGATAAAACTACTGTTAAAATTACCGCAGATACCGGTACAAATTTCATCGCCAAAGGAGAAATCGTAATCTTTGATGGTTTTCTTAAAGTTTATGGTAAGTCTAAAGACCTAGAACTCCCAGCGCTAACAGAGGGAGATGTTGTCACCGCCAAGGAAATTATTGCTCATGAAACCTTTGAGCGTCCACCTGCCCGCTATACTGAAGGCTCCCTAGTTAAAAAACTAGAGGAACTCGGAATAGGTCGTCCATCTACTTATGCCTCTATTATGTCCGCTATTCAAGCGCGAAATTACGCTATTAAAGGCGAATCCGAGGGAGAACCGCGCGATGTTAATGAACTTATCTTAAAAGATTCAAAAATAACAGAGAAAACTATTGAGGAAAAAACCGGTAGCAACAAAGGTAAACTCATTCCTACCCCTGTTGGCGAACTCGTTTCCGACTTTTTAACAGACCATTTCAACCAAATCGTTGATTATGGTTTTACGGCTGGCGTTGAGGAAAAACTTGATCAAATCGCCGAAAAGAAACTTGAAAAAATCAAAATGCTACGCGATTTTTACACACCGTTCGTTGAACTTGTCAAGAAATCCGATGATGTTGCTAGATATAATAACGCAAATTCTCTTGGAAAAGATCCAAAAACAGGGAAGAATATCTATGCCAAAGTCGGAAGAAACGGCGGATTCATCCAGCTCGGAGAAAACGAAAAAGAATCTGGCGAAAAACCTCGTTTTGCTCCATTACCAGAGGGAGAAACTGTTAAGACTGTCACTTTAGAGCAGGCAATCAAGCAACTAGAGCTTCCAGTTTTACCGCGTGTACTTGGCAAGGCCAAAGATGGCACCGAGATTATTGCCGCCGCTGGACCTTTCGGACCATATCTTAAAGCTGGCAAATATAATATCCCAATGAAGGATTATGACCCTTATACTGTCACCCTAAAACAGGCTGAGCCACTTTATCAGAAAAAAATCGATAGTATTATTGCTGATTGGGACGATATTATGATTATCAATGGCGCTTACGGACCCTACGTTAAAGGTCCAGGTCGCAGGAACAATGCCAAAATCCCTAAAGAAATTGATCCCAAAAAACTTACTAAATCTGAAGCCGAAAAAATCTTAAAAGAGAAGCCAAAATCCTCTCGCCACGCGCCTCATCGCCGCAAAAAGGCCAAGAAAGCCAAAAAAGCCAAGAAATAATACAATATTATCTTTGAATTATGGTAGGGTTTAGCCTAAATGGCCTACCTCCCCATTTACCCATGTTAATTATGACTATCTATAACATTTATTGCGCTTATTTTAAACTTTCTTGAAATAAATTATTGACAATGTAAAAAATGTGGTAAAATAGAACATAGAAAGTCATAAAAAGTAAGTTGACATTTAGCCAAAAATATGATATCATAAGCTAAATGAACAACAATAACAGGGGTGGTATAAAGGAGTATAATTCGTGGAACAGAATGCGGAGGCGATAAAAAATGCGATCAAAGGCAGCCTAAAAGTCATTGAGCAGGATCGCGAAAAAGAGATTATTTCTCGTCGCTTCGGCTTAACTGGTCAGAAAGAAACCTTAGAACAAATTGGCGATATGCTAACTATTACTCGTGAGCGTGTCCGTCAGCTAGAAAAGGCCATCTTGATTCGTTTACGCGTCTGTTCTGAAGAGGGTGATATCCCTGAACTCGCCGCCGCTGAGAAAATCATTATCAGAAATTTAACAGAGACAGGTCGTATCGCCCGCATTTCTGTTCTTGCCGACAAGATTTATGGTAGATCTGCCGATGCCGCCGAATGTGCTGGCTTAGCCTTTATTGGCAATATTTCCTCTGCTCTAACCACTATCGATGAAAACGACAATTATCATGCCGCTATCGGCATCGCTGAATACGGCAACACTGCCGAAATCAAGAAAAAAGTTGACGAAATCGTCTCTGTTATCAAGAAAAACAAAAAACCAATGACCATAGATGAACTAGACGAGAAGCTAAACTACGAACATCCTTCTCATATTGAAGCCGTTGCCTCCATCTCTAAGCAACTCGCTGTTTTGAATGGCCTCTGGGGTCTTTCTAAATGGCCAACTGTTAACCCTAAGAATATTCGCGATAAGATTTTTGTTGTCCTTGAGACCAAAAAAGAACCAATGCACTTTGCAGATATAGCTAAAGCCATCTCCGAATCAGATTTCAAGAGAAAAAACGTTACTATCCAAGCTATTCACAATGAGCTCATTAAAGATTCTCGTTTTGTTTTGATTGGTCGTGGAATTTATGCACTTGATAGCTGGGGATATAAAAAGGGAACTGTCTCTGACATTATTAAAGACATTCTGAGAAAAGCCAATAAACCTCTCACTCGTGAGGAGATCGTCAAAGAAGTCCTTCATTCTCGCAAGGTCAAAGAAACTACTATTTTGTTAAATCTACAAAACAAGAAGCATTTCGAGAAAGTAGGGAAAAATTCCTACAAACTCGCCGAACAAGAGTAAAAAACAAAATCCACCCCTGTTAAATTTTAATTTTTGTTGTTTTTTTCTATGCGAAGAGGCGTAGGTCTTGATAATTCATGGAACTATTACTAAATTTCGCCTATGTTTTTATTTTTGTGCTACAATAGATACATATATTAAAATCCCGGCAGGATTTAGACGTTAAATGCATTTTTAAAGTTTAAATGATTAGATCTATTTCTAGTTTTTGATCCCACAAGTCAAAATAGTGGCTATAACGCGCACTTTTGTACACTTGTGGTGTCAAAATGCTATGTTTGAATCCTGCCGGGTTTAGACCGTTGTAGCCACTATTTTGTGAAAGTAGCTACAGCATTAGGAGGTAAAATGCCAAAACTAAGCATAGCTACTAAAAATATTCATCTTTTATCCATTCCATTCTGGCTATTCTTAGGCTTTTTAGCGGCATTTATCTCTATTGTTTTGGGTTATTCTATCTCCGCCTCCGCTTCTACTTCT
>CAYYEY010000044.1:0-4293 GCA_964471175.1 uncultured Candidatus Saccharibacteria bacterium | reverse complement strand
ACCAATAAAATAGGCCAAAAAAATTCCAAAATAGAGCAAATGCTTCTTAGAAAAATTATACCTCGCTATAACACTTCCCATTTATGCTTATTATAGCACAAGTGGAATGAAATGTGGGAGAATTTATTGCAATGTGCTTATCGTAATGTGTTCATTGTAATATGTTTATTGTAATGTGGCGGTAATAATAAGACGTTCGGAATTATTATAGCCGGCACAAGTCATGAGAGAAATGGTGTTTGATGAGTTGCTGGTCAAAGCATACATATTGACGTTTTCTACTCTTGGTTGGGTGATAGATGTAACAACGTAAGTTTTCCCAGCGTAGATAATAATTTCGCCGTAGCCTAAGTATTTGAGACTACCAAAAGTACTGGCGCTGTGGCCAAGTAAAAGGGTGAAATTTCTACCTTTATAAGAGTTTAATACGCCAACACCAGAGTTTGGCACAACGATATCGTTATTGTCGTTTACGTAGGTAGGAACGACGTTAGTGTAAAGACCAATTGCAGAAATTTGGAGATTGTAAGAATTAGTGCTGGCAGTATGAACTGGGGTAGATGGGGTGCTTGCTAATTGATAAGTAGTACTACTTGCGATGTCGCTAAATTCGGGAGCTTTTTCTGGTTCTTTTGCTGTGATTGCGGTTTGGGTGATGCTAACTCCCTCATCTGGTTGAGCTAAAGCCACGGTGCTTATAACCGGGTTAAATATTTTGCCAACGAATAAACCAACTAAGAAGGAAAATGCACCAATAGCAATTGGGCGAACAAATTTTGATTGATAAGCGTTGTAAGCTGTGCGTTTGTAGCTGGAACTGAAAGAGTCCTTGAAGTCCAAATAGCTCTTTTTGTGGGTTAAACGTAATTCTCTAAATTTTTTGGAGTATTTTGCATAATTTTTAGAAAATCCAGCATCAAATTTTCTGAAAACTTTATGGACTTTTTCAGAATATCTGTTGTAATTTTTAGAAAATCCGGCATAAAAATTAGAGGTTAAGCAATTAAATAGAGATTTTTTCCCTGTTTTCATCTATAACTCCCAAACTATTTTATGACTCTATTATATCACGAATTTGATAAAAAGTCAATATAGTTATGCTTTATTTTACAGAGGTAAGCATTGAATTTAACAGGGGTAGAAAATGTGCGTTACAGGGGTAGATGCCATATTTTTGCAGGGGTAAACAACTATACTCCAGGGGTGAAACTTTTGAGCCTTCTACGGTGGTCCTTGTATCTTTTGTCGTGACTTCCTACTTCTTCCCAAAAAGCAGCAGAATGGTCCATGTGGTTTAGATGAGCAAGTTCGTGTAGGATGACGTAATCGCGAAGTGGTTCTGGGACTTGCATGAGGCCAATATTTAGAGAGATAGTACGATTGGACGAACAACTACCCCAACGAGTATTGGCATGGGATAATCTGACTTTGTCATAAGAGTAGCCGTACAACTTGGCATAGTATTCTAAGCGATACGGTAAGTATTCTTTGGCGCGTTTGTTAAGAATTTTTTTCTTGGTATCTCTAGCGCGTTGCATGGAAGGGTCTTTGATGTCTAATTTTTCACGAATTTGATCGCGACTCTGTTTTAAGTATCGTTTGGCAAGGAAGGTACTAGTATATTTTGGAACTGACATTTGTAAGCGCCCAGAGGTAGACACGGAAAATCTAACTCCTCTCGACCAGGGGTTTTTCCGAACAATTACTTCTCCAAACTCTGGGTCTTTGATGATCATAAAAATTTAAAGCCTACAAAATAAACCTAAGCCTATGATCATTAGACAAGCTGAGATAAAGTATGTCCAAGTTGTGTCTCGAAAGTATGTTTACCAGAGAGAACAATTGGGTTTTCGGCGTCAGATGGAGCTTCAAGCTCGGAAATTTTGGTATCGTATTCTTCTTTGGCACGGGCGACGGATTTAAGACGCTGCTTTAACCTAGCCTTGATAGTGTTGACGTCGGTTTGAATCCAGACGAGAGAGGTATTATAGCCTTCTGCCTCTAGTAAGCGCTTGATTTCTTGACGATCAGCCTCAGTGTTTAGTTCACCTTCAAGAATGAGATTTTGGCCAGTGCGAGCAATTAAGCCTAGGACTAGTAAGATTTTATCTCTTGAAAAGCCGTTTTCTTCTCTGATTTCTGTTAGATTATAGTATGGAGCTCTAAATTGCTGTGAGAATTTCTCACAAAATGTTGTTTTGCCGCTAGCCGGTGCTCCAAAGACTAAAATAGCCCGCGGTAGTGACAATGTCGTTGATTTTTTACCTTCCATAATACTTCTATTCTAGCACAGATTTATTTCTCTTGGCAATACTGGAATTTGCAATTAGTACTTGTGAGGGGAGATAAAACACCCAGGAGAAATAATTGGCGATTGGCTGAATGAAAGCGGCGAGTATGCCAATACCAGAAAGAAAAGAGATGGCGACTATTATATCGCAACACAAAAAGAGTGAGAATCCGAAAAAAGCGTTTTTAGATGCGGTGTTACGTTTTTTCTGGTATAGTTTTTTAGAGAATATGAGATTACAAGTAATTAAGACGCCGTAGGCTGCAGCTAATAGATAAAGTGGCTCAAATCTGAAAATCAAAGATGTTGCAAAGATAATTATTAGACCAAGATAGAAACCAATACAGAGAGTTAGAGGTGGTTTTTTGAGACGCATAAAGTGACAGAATTGAGCGAAGCAAAAGACAAGGACTCCAATGACGGAAACGTGGTTTAGGGCTAGGAATATATCTGCGAGTAGGGTGAAAGCAAGGGCAAGATTAAGCCATAGGTCAAACCTGAAATTTAAAAAAACATAGATTAGACAGAGGAAAATGCTGGATAGTCTAAGAATAGCTACTAGGGTTGAATCTGGCCAAAATATGCCAAGTGCTAAAAAGCTAAAGTATAATATTCCCCATATAACTAAATAGTTGCGGTAGTTTTTTGCGAAGGTTAAGGTGAAGTTATTTCTCATCTTGTGTTTATTATAACAAAATACCCGCTAGAATGTAACGGGTGTTTTGTTGGCACTAGAAAGCGCTTTTTTATTTGGCTGATTTTTTGGCAAGATGTTTTTTGCCGAGATAGAGACCGGAAATAACTGCGGCGCTAGCGCCAAGAGTGGCGACTGTGCTGGTAGTAGCAGAACCAGAACCTTTGGTACTTGCACCAGAATTTGGTGAACCGATTGTTGATAAGTCAATTGTTTCTTCTGTTGAGTCAGATACCACGGAGACGTTTTTATTGGTAAGGTAAGCAAGTGGTTCGGTCCAAAGCGTACCCATAGTAGCAGTTGCGTCAGTGTATTTGTAGCCAGATGCTAGAATCTTTGAAAGAATATCGGTATTTTCTGCAAGAGCGGTAACGGCGCCATTTCCTGCTTCGGTTCCAAGGGCCTTGAAGGTGCCGCCAGATAAGACTACGTTATTGTAATCTGCTAGTCTAAGACCAGCTTCTAGACCGGTGAAAGTACCACCTGTAATTACAACGGATTTAGCGCCAAGTACCTCTAAGCCAGTATCAGCTTCTGAAGTAAAGGTACCACCATTAATCTCTACAGTAGCTTTCTCGCCGATACCGTTAGCGTAGATTGCACTACCGGCTTCTGAGGTAAAGATACCACCGTTAATGATAAGATGTCCACCATCACCTGTCATTTCAAACGTTACAGGGTCGAAACTGAAAGATGTACTAATAGCACCTTGCATATTATCGGAATAAGTACCGCTGTTGATAGTAAGGGTGCTATTGCCCATTACTTCGATATGCGAGCCAGAAGTAACGTTGTTGAAAGTGACGTTGGCTGCGGTTGTCCCGAAATCTCCGATTTCAGCACTGTTACCATCAGAGGTTAAAATGACATCGGTGAGAGTCGCAGTTGCGCCACCGATAGCAAGAGCTTTTGTACCGTTAGCTGTGTTAGTGATTTTACCATTTTTAATGGCAGTGGTTTTGCCAGCGTTAATGACGGTAACAGCGTTTGGGTTTACGTTGCTGTCTGTGGCGGTAGTAAGAGTGTGACCGCCAAGATCAAGAGAATAGTCCCCAGCTTCTGCTAGGCCGAGATTGTAAGTGCCAAGATCGACGTTGCCGCCTAGAACGTAATCTCCAGCTGCGAGCGTATAGCGTCCATCTGTAGCATTACAGGTAATGCCTTTTGTCGGCGCAGTGGTACAGGCAGCAGCAAAGTCTTCCTGTGTAATTGTAATTGCTGCGGCAAATACTGCTTTGGCAGGAATGCCGATTGAAACAGCCATAAACACAGCTACAATAAGTAATTTAGCTTTCTTCATTAGAAAACT
>CAYYEY010000043.1:0-4596 GCA_964471175.1 uncultured Candidatus Saccharibacteria bacterium | reverse complement strand
TTGCGGGGGATTTTTTAAGGAGTATTTATTTAGAACAAGCTGTACGCTGCAAAGAGCGGCGCAAGCGTGTTTGACTCTGTGGACATAATCTTGATAAAAATATCAAGTGCCACACCAATAACGTCTTTTCTAGTGTCACCCATAGTGTCGCAGGCCACCGCTGCCTTATAGGCTTCGGCATTTGCCGGATCACTCTTGTAAAGTATGACTGCGTTGCCTTGTTCGTCACGGATAGGCTCATTATTCTCATCAATAAGAACCACCATACCAGCTTCCCACATCTTCTTAGCGTTATCCCAAGCGCCACCAGAATTACCCATGAAAAGCGCCTCTTTGATTGCAGCAGCTATCGCACCACCGAGCACACCCAGGACAAAGTTTGGCCCAAGGATGAAACCGCAAAGTGGCACAATCAGCGCTATTACCGAAGGAGCAAGCATATACTGTAATGCATTGTCTGCTGCCAGGGCGATGATTCGCTCATAATTAGGGCGAACTGTTCCTTCCAAGACGCCAGGTATGCTGAGCTCTTTTTCTCCCTCATCCGCCAATTTTTTGGCCGCCTCGATGGTATTATGACCAAGGATGGCTGAGAAGTAATCAATTAGGCTGGCTCCGATGATTAATCCGCCAATAATTATAGTAATAGACAGAGTAATCTGCGTCGGACTGCTGAAGTACTTGGAGATATCGTAAGAACCAATATAGGCCAGTACGAACGAGACCGTAGCAAAAGCCGCAGCGCCAATAGCGTTTCCCTTGCCAATAGCTGCCGTAGTGTTACCGACTGCATCAAGTTCATCAGTAATCTTGCGGACATTAGGATCAAGATGACAACTTTCAGCAATTCCACCGGCATTGTCTGCCACTGGACCAAACGCATCAATTGAAACTGTAGTACCTGCAAAACTTAGTACGCCAACTGCCGCAATTGCCACGCCATAACTTCCGCATAGCACACACGAGATAATGACCGAAACGACTATAATTGCCGACGGTAGCATCACTGAACGTTTACCAACGGAATCACCCTCAGTCTGTTCAAAGGCTACACCCTCTCTTGACATATAAGCGAGTCTTTTAACGTGATGATGTTTGAAACTGGTATAGTATTCGGTAATTTTGCCGATAGCAACGGAACTAATCATACCGGAAACTGCAGCAACCCACGGAGAAATCCATCCCAAACGGAATGTGCTTGGTAAATCAATTTCTCCAAAAACTATCCTTGCGCCAATTAATCCTACCAAAGCTACCATGATAGCCGACAAATAGGTTGCACGATCCAACTCATCTGCTGGATCAACATCCTCGCGAGAAAATTCAACTTCTTTACCATTGATTATCTCAACTCGTTTGCGATTCTTTAGAATGATATACTCAACACCAACGATGCTCGAAAGTAATCCTCCACCCGCTAAGATAAACGGATACAGACAGGATACGTCTAGTACTGCAGGGAGAGATTTAAACTCCTGCGCGGCTACTAGAAATGATGCTATTGGTGTCGCTCCAAAAGACTCTAAGAGATCGGAAACGTTACCAGCAATATCGTTGACGCAGTCGCCGATAAAATCAGCTATAGTGTTTGGCATTCTAGCATCATCCTCAGGTAAACCATGGACATTCTTACCGACAATGTCAGCGGAAATATCAGCCGCTTTGGTGTAATTACCACCAGCCACACGATTAAACATTGCAACTACTGAACACCCCAACGAATAAGTAGTTAGACGCATTGTTGTGGGATTACACATTACTTGTAATAATAGGCCGTGACCACTAGCATTGATGTCAATACCGCCAGAGATCACCCAAATTATCACTGCGCCAAAAAGCCAAAAGGCTGGCACCGAATAACCACTGATACTACCACTCATCAAGGCAATTCGTACCGTTCTACTCATCGCGCTAGTCACTCTTGCGGCATTGGTGGTGCGGACGTTGCCATAGGTACCGCCACTCATACCAATCGACACTGCAAGGCTGGACATCAACGAGCCAAAAATGAACGATAGCCCTGAAGTTGCCTCCATGAACAGCGAGTAAGTAAGTGCCACAATCAGCACTGTAGGAATAATCACTCGATATTCTCTACGCATGAATGTTTTTGCGCCGGAGCGAATAATTCCGGCCAGCTCTTTCATCTCTTCCGTCCCCTCATCATGATTTTTTAGATCTTTGAGATTTCTGAATATAAGGACGAAAGTGATAACGGTTATAGCAAGAATACTATAGTGAACTATCATAAGTCCCACCTCCTTATTTTTTAAAGAACATTGTTATATAAACAAATAAGTGCGCGCTCCTTAAACGCCCACTTTGCTTAATTTTACTACTTATTCACTTAAATAGCAAACTTAACCTTTTAGAGTTTTTGCGTACTTCTCTGTTCTGTGTTATAATAAGGATGTTGTACTTGCAATTGCCCCGGTCGTTCAACGGATAGGACATATCCCCTCTAAGGATACAATGCTGGTTCGATTCCAACCCGGGGTACCAAACAAGAAACAACTGCCGCTGTATTTGGCTTAAAGATGACAAAAGCTAGATCCACAAAAATAGCAATCAAGAGGACCGTTAAAACGACGGTCATTATTTTTGGATTGATTTTTTTATAAATACGGTCCACAAACGGTACGATTAAATAAACCGTGAGGGACGCCACAATAGCAAAAAGTAACAAATATTCTAAGCAAATTCTCCCCTGAAAGTTAAAATACAAATCCGTGTAATCCCACCATTTGGAATGATAGAGAGTTTCTAAGACAATAGCAGTATAACACTCTAAAACCCCAGAGGCAACAAAAATAGTCAGGAAAAATTGCCATGGTTCTTTGATTTTTTCTGATAATACAATCGCGATGACAGCGCCAAAACCATAAATTGGGACCCAGGGACCAAAAAGGATGCCGCGATTTACGAGTTGTCCTTTGATTACGACGCTTACTAATATTTCCCAACACCAGCCGATGATGGAAAATAGAAAGAAATAAAAGATAAGACGCTTGAGTTTTGCTTTCATAGCTTATGTTTATTATAACATAGAGTGGCAATAGATCCCTCTTACTCTACCATTTTTTGCCAATATATGCTATAATATAGTAAAGGATACCCATGAAACAGGAACTCGTGAAGCTTCATCATGCTCGTAGTAAAAAAGATTTCCCCGAGCTTAAACTCGAGGAGAACGAATATGTTGAGTTAGCCATCCAGCGTTCCAAGCTGGGTATTGTTTTTATTTGGGGGGCAGCTATCGTTGGTTACATCGCATTACTTATTGCGTTGATATTTCTAGAAACCGGTATCGCCAAAAACGCTACCGCCAATTTGAACGGCTTTGCTAAATCTTATCTTTATTTAATTATCTTGATTCTATTTGGAATTATTACTATTGCCGCTTTGATTGGCACTAGAGTTTACAAGAGCAACCGTCTTTATGTCACTAATAAACGTCTTATTCACCATTGTGCTAATTCTCTATTTTCTAAGTCCGTTAATATTATTGAATTATTATCAATCGAGGACGTTTCTTTTAAACAGGATAATATTGCCGACCATATCTTTAAACTTGGAACAATCCGTATGGCTACAGTCGGCGATGAGACAACCTATACTTTCAAATATGTTAATACTCCAAAAGACGAGCTAGACGCAATCACTCACTTAGTGCATATTGAGAAAGAGAAAACTAAGCGCCGTCATCGTAGGCTGGACGAGGAGCGTGAATACGATGATGAGGATGAAGAATATGAGGATAGATTAGCTGCTACCGCTGAGGGTACTATACGTCCAATGCAGTCTAATCAGCCACCAGTTCAACAAATTCCCACACAACCTCAAAGCATCCAAGAATTAAATCAAAATCTACAGCGATGAACTATAATTTAGCTATGATCAGCTACGATTTTTTCTAATGTAGTCTTCCTCTTTTTCTAGGAAAGCGCGAAGGGTGTATTCCTTACATTTACCGTCCTCACAGTTGGCCGCTTCATAAGTGTAAGAACAGCCGTTTTCTCCAAGGATAATACCAGATGGATCGGTAAAGAGATTTGGATCGATGACGGTGAGATTCTCCTCGGAGATAGATTCTGGATAATAACCATTTTTAGCAAAATAGCCTTCCTCTAGACCGTAGTACATTGCGTTGATGGCGGTTTTGCGTTTATCATCGCGATTCATTGCATCAATGTTAATCTTTTGGACAAAAAACAAAACAAAGGCTAAACCAGCAAAAACAATTACGATAGTAAGCTCAATTAATGTAAATCCAGATTTATTTTTCATAACCTTATTATAACAAAAAATGGTAGCACGGACAAGGATCGAACTTGTGACCTTGGGCTTATGAGTCCCACGCTCTAACCAACTGAGCTACCGTGCCACTTACCATATTATAACATATATTTTGGCGGAAGGGACAGGATTCGAACCTGCGGATGTTTCCATCTCTGGTTTTCAAGACCAGTGCCATCAACCACTCGGCCACCCTTCCATTTGTAAAATTATACTATATTTTTGCATTAAGCGCTAGGGCTGAAATTTTACAGCAAGAAATCAAGATGACGGATGTAGGCTCTATAGGTTTAGCGCGGC
>CAYYEY010000042.1:0-5121 GCA_964471175.1 uncultured Candidatus Saccharibacteria bacterium | reverse complement strand
TCTAGTTTTAAGAACGTGATTAGTTCAGATTATTATCGTGAGAGATTTTTAAAAATAATGAATGAGCTACTTGATTCTACATTTAGATTAGACAATGTGCTAGAGATAGTAGATGAGGAAAAAGATAAAATAGTACAGGCAGTGCATTGCTACTATAGTAAAAAGGAATATGAGGAGTGGGAATATCAAATTGATTTAATGAAGCGGGCTATTAGGGAACAAAATGAACGCATCAGGGGTGATTTGATAGAATTTCTGGAGAAATAACCTAGCTAATCGGTATAGGGGTGCTTCAGAGAAGCTCGAAAGCATAAAGGTATTGACTTTTATAGAGAAGTGTGATACAATTATTGTAAGACCGTAAAATCGGTGTTATAAATTAATTGTATTAGAATTTAATTGCGGTGTATTTGCTAGCCGTAAGGAATCTAATAAAATAATTGGGAAAAGCAAGGATGGATGAGCTTAATCTAAAAGAACTGTTTAGATACATTGCGTCTAAATTTTACGTTGTACTGATTGTGCTGGCGATTGTACTTGCTGGTGGAGAATTTTATGCGCTTGCTATCAAGACACCGATGTATAATTCAACTACAAAATTAGTATTGACTGAACAAAAAACTAACACGGTTATTACTACTAATGACGTGACTTTGTCTAATAATTTGGTAAAGACTTATTCAGAAATTGTTAAGAGTCGTGATGTGCTTTCTAAGGTAATAGATGAGCTAAAACTAGGAATGTCCGTAGACCAATTGGCAGAAAAAATTAATGTTAGCTCAGTTACTAATACGCAACTTATTAATGTTACTGTATCTGATAAGGATGCGGAGATGGCGCAGAAAATTGCAAACTCAGTAGCAAAGGTGTTCAAAGCAGAAATTGTAACGCTATATAAGATTGATAACGTGCAGATTGTTGACAAGGCAACTGCAGCAACCGCACCATATAATGTAAATTATACTAAGCAGACTATTGAATACGCACTAGCTGGTCTAGCGGCTGGAATTGGTATCGTGCTTTTGATGTTTTATCTTGACAACACCATCAAGAATAGTCAGACTGTAGAAAATAAAACTGGACTGGTAGTGCTAGGTGTAGTGCCTAACGCAGGAAAGAAATAGGAGTGCAAGATGGTAGATAAAGTAGCAAAAAAGCTTAAATCAACAACTTCTAAAAAGCATAAACTTCGCAAGGATGGTACTCGTCGTGGTGGAATAGAAGATTTGGTTGTAGCAACTAATCCAAAATCCTCTTTTGCCGAGGCGGTAAAATCTGTTAAAACTAATGTTACTTTCTCGTCTGTAGAGAAGGAACTTAAAACTATTTTGGTGACATCTCCAGAATCTGGCGATGGTAAAAGTTTCTTAGTAGCCAATCTCGCAACTGCTTTTGCGCAAGATGGTAAAAGCGTGCTGGTGGTAGATGGCGATATGAGAAAAGGTCGTCAGCATGAGATTTTTGGGATTGAAAACGATAAGATGGCTGGGTATTCTAACTATATTTTGCGTTTTAAGGAAACTGAAAATAAGGGAATGATGGCATTTATTCGTCCGGAAATTTATGTAAAACCAACTCAGGTTCAGGGTGTTTATTTGCTTCCAGCAGGCCCTACTCCGCCAAATCCTTTGGAACTAATTTCCTCAGAAAATAACAGAAAATTGCTTGAAAGTTTCCGTGAGCAGTATGATATTATTATTATCGACTGCCCACCAGCGTTAGGGCTGTCTGATGCTTTGGTGATGTCTAAATATGCTGATGTAAATATCGTGACGGTAACTAATGCTAAGACTAAAATTGATCAGCTCGAGGATGTAAAAAAGAACTTTGAAAAGGTCAATTCTAAGATTTCTGGGGTGGTGATTAATAAAGCTAAGGTAGGAGGCGGATATTACTCGTCCTACTATGCGGACAAGTATTATTCGAAACTAAACAATGATTGATGTGCATTGTCACATTTTGCCTGGCATCGACGACGGCGCCTTGGATATGTCGACTAGTTTGGAGATGCTAAGAAAGGCCGAAAAAGCTGGAATTACAGATGTAATTTTGACGCCGCATTATATTAGAAATAGTATTTATAATGCAGACAATATGAAAAAATGGCAGCTTCTAAAGGAGCTTACCAAGAAGGCCAAAGAGGACGGAATAAAAGTCAGATTATATCTTGGAAACGAGGTTTATATTGATAGCCATTTGCCAGAAATGTTGGCTGGATATGTTGGCGAGGAATCCGAGGAAATGTATGAGGTGGCAACGCTAAATTCGTCTAGGTATGTATTAGTGGAATTTCCGGTTAGGACGGAGGATAAAACAGCTAAGGAGACGCTGTTTACTCTGGTGCAAAAAGGTTTAATACCGGTGATTGCTCATCCAGAGAGATATATTTATATACAAGAGGATATTTCTTATCTTGATGATTTGATTGGGATGGGCTGTTTGTTGCAGGGAGATTATTTGTCTTTAACTGGGAGATATGGTAAGCACGCAGAAAAAACTTTGAAAAAATTGCTAAAAGAGGACAAAATATTTTGTCTAGCGTCGGATCTGCATAAGGCTACTGATGAATATCAAGTGAGGGAAACACGTAAGAAATTATTAAAGATTGTAGATAGCGCCAAAATTAAAGAGTTGGTGGTGGATAATCCAGAAAAAATCTTGCATGGTGTGATATAATATATTGGTACATCATGAAAGATTTTGGGCAGAATTTAAAAGAGATTATCAGGGAGCATAAAGTCCTCTTTTTGATGATGATTATATTGGTTTTGATGTGCCTTGCACTATTTATTACTTCGATTGTAACCCTTAGTCCATCCTCGGCGGTAGTAAAAACTGGGTACGGTGATATCGGTAGTTTTTCTGGAGAAGATCTTGTTGAGATGCGTACTGCTGGCGGATATAGAGATGGTAGTTGGGTAGATATGTTGGCGTTTCCAATACTAGCTTTAATAATTGGGATTTTGCATAATTTAATTGCTGTGAGACTTTATAAGAGGCGCGGAGATGGTCTAGCAAAAGCGTTTGTTTTAATTAGTATGGCAATAACGCTCGGAGCATTTGTGGTACTGTTTAGGTTGCTGGGAGAAGGCTAATTTGAATCTAGGTGGGGAGTTTTAGAGAGAGTAAAATGGCTAGAGAGTTAGAGGAGAAAAGAATTGTGGCAAATGATTTGGAATTGCCACTGGGGAAGCGCACTAGATTATATCGCTTTTTGGAGATTTTACCGGGAGCACTTTCGTATTCTATGATTTTACTACTTGTGGTATTTTCGTTGATATCGCCGACGCTTGCGGCGATTTATCTTTTGATTATTATTACAATTACGTTGGTGAAGGCCGTGGGGGTGGCGGTGCGCACGGTGCAGGGTTACAATGAGATTCAGCGGGCAATGCGGGTGGATTGGCATCAGCGATATAAAGATTTAGAAACACCGCATCAGAAATTTGAGGTTTTGAGGGGGTCATCATCAGAGGCATTCGATTTTGATGAGCATATTGAGAATTTAAGGATGATGTCGGTGATGCCCTCAGATTATCCAAATCCCAAAGAGATTTATCATGCGGTGATAATGGTGGCCTATAATGAGGGGTTGGAAACATTAGTACCGACGGTAGAGGCAGTGCGTGATACGGAATTTCCAAATGAGCGAATAATTTTTGTGCTTGGCTATGAGGAACGGGGTGGTGCGGAAATGGCTAAAAACGCTAAGAAACTAAAAGAACAGTTTAAGGATACGTTCTTTGATTTTATTTTGGTGAAGCACCCTGATAATCTACCAAGGGAGATAAAAGGTAAAGGTCCAAATTTAACCTACGCTGGGCATCATTTGGCGGATTACGTGATGCGTAAAAAGATTCCGATGGATAAGATAATTGTGACTTCACTTGATTCGGATAACCGTATGAGTGAGAAATATTTGGATTATGTCGCGTATGAATACGTGGTCAATCCAGAGAGACAGAGAATGGCTTTCCAGCCAGTGTCACTATTTATGAATAATATTTGGGATGCTAGTCCACCGATGAGGGTGATTGCAGTGTCAAACTCATTTTTTAATGTTATTAACGTCAAAAGACCGCATCTTTTACGTAATTTTGCTTCACATTCGCAGCCGCTGGATGCGCTTTACGGGATGGATTTTTGGAGCAAGAGGACAATTGTGGAGGATGGACACCAATATTGGCGAAGTCTGTTCTTTTTCCACGGGAAATATGAGGTAAAATCGATCAAAGTGCCAATCTATCAGGATGCAGTGATAGAGGAATCGTTCTTTAAGACGGTAAAGGCGCAGTTTGTGCAACTAAGGCGTTGGGATTATGGAGCCTCGGATGTGGCGTATGTGGGAGTGAGAATGGTAGATAAAAAACGCAGAAAAATGCCACTTTTTGTGCTGTTTCCAAAATTTTGGCGGTTACTTGATGGACACGTGACATTGGCGGCGATGAGTCCGATAGTGGCTTTTGGTGGTTGGATACCAATGCTTCTTAATTTCCAGAGCAGGGAACTTCTTACCTATAATTTGCCAAATACGGTATCTTGGATTCAATTGTTTGCTTCGATTGGTTTGATGGTGACGGTACTCGTATCTCTTAGAATGTTACCACCAAGACCAAAGAAATATAAGAAAATAAAATCGGTGGGGATGGTTTTGCAATGGATTCTGTCTCCTATTGTGGCGATTGTCTATCAGTCGCTAGCGGCTTTTTATGCGCAGACTAGGCTTCTTACAGGGAACTATATGGAAAAATTTGACGTTACCAAAAAGGTAGTCAAAAAATAGCCTAAAAATGCTATTGCTTTTTCTAAAAATGTGCTACAATAAGTAGCATAAAGTAATTGGGCGTGATTTCACGTAAAAATAGAGAGGTAATACCATGTTTGGTAGAAAAAAATGTAGTGCAACTTATAAGTTGCTTGGCATATTACCGGTAGCGCTGCTGCTTTTAGCGGTGACTTTCTGGATTCTTGGAACAAGTATAATTCGGGTTGCTCACGCCGAATCCGCTGATGCTCCTGCCTCTGCTACGGCTGTTATTACGGTCAACCTTGATTCTGGTATCTCCGTCAGAACCTTGAACGCTGGCGCCACCTCTACTATTGATACTCTATCCCTAGAAC
>CAYYEY010000041.1:0-5139 GCA_964471175.1 uncultured Candidatus Saccharibacteria bacterium | reverse complement strand
GAAAATTTCAAATCTGGATTTTTTCACTAAGTTCAATGCCTATGCTATAATATAAGCATGAGTACTAAAAAATCTACCAAATCATCTCGGACTTCCAAAAAGCGTCAAACTGCAAGGCGTCAGTCCACCAAATATCAATCAAAAGGCAAAAAAATGTGCAAGCCAAATCGATTCGCTTGTTTGGTTGTTATCATTATTCTAGGCGTTGCCGCGCTTGTTGCTGTGGCGTTTATTACAATTTATTCAACAATGCAAAATAAAGAAATCGTCGCATCAGGCACCACCGATGCGGCCAAATTCGCTTCAGAATACACCGAAGTCCCAAAAGATAACGTTTTCGTTTACAAAAATAGTGACGAGATCATCAATATCATAAAACACGGTACTGGTGTAGTTTATATTGGTTTCCCATCATGTCCATGGTGTCAGCGTTATGCCAAATATCTAAACGAAGTAGCTAAAGACAAGGGAATCGACACGATTTATTATTATGATATTGCAGATGATAGAAAAAACAATACCGCTGCCTACCAAGAAATAGTTGGTCTTATTAGCGGTTTCCTCCAATATGATGATGAAGGTCAGCCTCGCATTTATGTCCCAGATGCGCTCTTTATCGAAAATGGCAATATTGTTGCTAATGATTACGAAAGCTCTAAAGATACCGCTGGCTTGAGCGACCCTAACGAATATTGGACCAATGAGAGGGTTGTCGCTCTTAAGAATCGTCTTGGTGGTTACATGCAGGCGGTACTTGATGCCGGAGGGTGTGACTCTACTTGTAATAGTTAATTGTTTTAGCTATACTATAAAAAAGGAGTAATATCATGAACAACATGAAAAAGAAAATTAATAGTTTTATTAATACTACTATTGGTGTTTCGGCAATCTTTGCTGCACTTGGTGTATTTTTCCTATTCTTTCCAGAGACATCACTAGACATCATTCGCTGGTTTATTTCAGCCGTGGCCTTGCTTGCGGGTATCTATTTAATTGCCGCAGACTTTAGCAAAAAGCGTATGAATCCATTTTTCAGCACTATTACTATCGGTGCAGTATTAGTTATTATCGCTCTCGTTTTTGCCGTCTATCCAAACGTGATGAATATTTTCCCAATCGTCATTGGCGCTTGGTTTATAGTTAGCGGGCTTTCCTCGCTCCGCTTCGCTACCACATTAAAAGGTACTAACGCCGGCGTCCTCTCTAGTATTGTTACTATTTTGTCGTTAATTTGTGGCGTTCTCTTAATCTTTAACCCTTGGGGTGGTCAAATCTCTATCATGATCTTTGCAGGCATTATGATGATTATTTATGGTCTCTCTAATATCATTCAGATGGCTACTATCAAGAGCAATCTAAAAGATGTTGCTAGCGCCTTTAATGAAATGGCTAAAAGCATTAATGATATTCCAGAAGCCGAAACCACCACTAAGAAAAAATAATCTACTAAATATCCCTCATAAGTGAGGGATATTTTGATTTCAAAGTACTTATTTTAAACTCTTTACTTTTTGATGAAAAGAGTGTATAATTTATGCCTATGGACAAGACAAAAATCAGAAATGTGGCGATTATTGCGCACGTCGATCATGGCAAGACTACCCTTGTTGATGGGTTACTAAAGCAATCTCATACTTTCCGCGATAACCAAGCAGAGATGTCTCAGACCCTAATTATGGACTCCATGGATCAGGAGCATGAGCGTGGTATTACTATTACCGCTAAGCAGACTGCGGTTTTTTATGATGGTTACAAGATTAATATTATTGATACTCCGGGCCACGCAGATTTTTCTGGAGAGGTAGAGCGTACGCTTAACATGGCTGATGGCGTACTTCTGATTGTTGATGCTCAAGAAGGCCCAATGCCACAGACTAAATTTGTCTTACAAAAAGCATTAGGATTACATTTAAAACCGGTGGTTATCATCAACAAAATCGATAAGCCTGCCACCAGAATCGAAGAAGTCAAAGACGAAATTTCTGATTTATTCTTAGAGCTTGCTACTGATGAATCTCAGCTAAACTATCCAATTTATTATGCTATTGCGCGCGATGGTCGTGCTGGTAAGACTCCAGAACTAGATAATGATTTACATGTGATTTTTGAATCAATCATTAATGATATTCCAGAGCCAAAAATCGATGAGGATGCCTCAAAGGGTGCGCAGCTCCTAGTTGCTGCTTTGGCCGCCGATAATTACCTCGGCAAATACGCCATTGGCAAAATTTTCCGTGGCAAATTGAAAAAAGGCCAACAGGTCAAATTGCTTAGCCGAGCGACCTCAAGTGGATCATCAGAAAAAACTGTCGATGTTCGCACGGCTAAAATTGATCGCGTTTATACTTATCGTGGTCTTGGTAAAGAGGAACAAGAGGAGGCCGTAGCTGGCGATATTGTGGCTATTACAGGGGTTACTGATGCTAATATTGGCGATACTATTGCTACTGGAGACAACCCAGAGGCCTTGCCTACTATTGAGCTAGAACCCCCAACGCTTTCAATTTATATCGGTCCAAACACTAGCCCCCTAAAGGGTAAAGAAGGAGAATTTACTACTTCTCGTCAAATTGCTGAACGTTTGGAGAGGGAACTAGAAACCAACATCGCCCTTAAAATCAAGCCAGATGGTCTAGGCTACAAAGTTTCCGGTCGCGGCGAACTGCATCTTTCTGTTTTAATTGAGACAATGCGCCGCGAGGGCTACGAGCTAGAGGCTGGCCGCCCAGAAGTCGTTTATAAAGAAATTGATGGCAAATTACACGAACCGGTAGAAAACCTCACTATTGAGGTTGATAGTGAATATGTTGGCGCCGTTTCCCAGGAAATGGGAATTCGTCGCGCAGAACTGATCGACCAAGAGCTGACCAGTACTGGTGCCACTCGCTTTACTTACGAAATCACCACTGCCGCCCTAATTGGCCTTCGTAATAACCTGTTAACTGCCACTAAAGGCACGGTCATCATGTCCTCAATTCCTTATGGCTACCGCGAGGTAGAAACTAAGTATCGTCCAGAGCGAAACGGCGCCTTAATTTCCTTTGAGAATGGCGTTTCTACCGCTTATGCGCTTGATGCTGCTCAAGCTCGTGGCACACTTTACATCTCGCCACAGGTCCCAGTCTATCAGGGAATGATTGTTGGTCTTTCTAATAAAAAAGAGGACATTGATATCAATGTCTGCAGGGAAAAACAACTTACTAATATGCGCACCCATGCTTCTGATGGCGCTATCCAACTTACCCCTTATACAGAATTATCCCTGGAGCAGTGTTTGGACTTTCTCTTAGACGATGAACTCCTAGAGGTAACTCCAAAGTCTTTGCGCTTAAGAAAGCGCCAGCTTGATCCTATCAAGCGCAAGCGCGAAAATCGTCAAAGTAACTAGTGATAATGATATAATTGTAGTATGTTAATTGACACTCATTGTCATATCCACGACAAAGAAACTTATGATTTTGCATTGTCGCGCCAGCAAATCTCGCAGAAATTTCTAAAATCTCATCCAGGCTATCCGTACCAAGAGTCCGATTTTACCCCTGATAAAATTATCAATCGCGCGCATCAAAATAATGTTTTGCAGATGATTTGTGTTGGTACTTCAAACGAGGACAGTATTTTGGCTCGCGATTTTGCTAGGGAGCACGCAAAAGACGGTGTTTTTTGGTCTTATGGTATTCATCCAGACGAAGCTGACAATATAGAGAGCCGGGATATTTTTCGTAGTGACCCTATATGGCCAACGGGGAGCGGGCGGAGCGAAGGCTCACCCGTAATGACGGGCCGAGCCGAGCGCGTCACGAGAGAGATATTCAACTCTCCAAATTTAGTCGCCATCGGCGAGGTTGGCCTTGATTATCGCGAAGGCAAACCGAGGGAGGGCGTGGCGGAAACCAGCAACCAGATTAAACTGCTCGAGCAGATGCTTCAACTTGCAACAGACTGCAAATTACCGCTGATTTTTCACGTGCGCGATGCTTTTGATGATTTTTTTGCCGTCATCAATAATTTTCCCAAAATCAAAGGAGTCGTCCATTCTTTCTCTGACAGCCCAGCTAATCTAAAAAAAGCATTAGATCGTGATTTTTATGTTGGCGTAAATGGCCTTGTCACTTTTGCAAAAGATGTTCCATTGCCACCATTAGAGAGAATGCTCCTAGAAACGGATGCCCCCTTCTTGACACCAGCGCCATTTCGTGGTACAATAAATGAACCAGCGCATATTAAAGACATTTGCGCTTATATTTCCGTTACTCTTGGCATAAAAGAGGCGGAAGTAGAGGGGAGGACTACAGAGAATGCAAAAAGATTATTTAGATTACCAGAGTAAAGAGGCAGAAAATCCAGATTTTTCTATGCGTTTTAGAATGCCAAGTTTCAAAAGAGAAACTGCCTATGTTTTTGACTCCCCAGAGCTTGAGCTCTATCATGAGCTAAACGAAATCTCAGAGGAGGTTGGACGATGTCGCAGAAATCAACTTACATAAAACAACAAGATCGCACCATCTTAGAGCCAACTCCCAAGAAAAAGTCAAATCTTTTAAAGCGTGTCAAATTGCCACGTCCCCACAAGAAAACCCCAGCTGAATTAAACGAACTTGCCAGAAAAGTAAATAATAGGGATATTGTTGTCTATTATTCCAGAAGGACTGGTCTACCAATTGATCCTAAGGCTAAAGTCAGAATCAAAAGAGCAGCAGAAAGAAAGGCCTATCTAGAAAATCGCCAAAAACAGAAGTCTAAAACTTCTGCCAAACAAACCATTCGCTCACTTTTTCGTTCCACCCCAGCGCGCCTCAAGCTAACAGAGGCGGATTTAATTAACGCCGAATCTGCACTTGGCGCAACTCTTTTTGGCCCAATCCCTAAAGGTCACCGTCGTGAATTTTTCCGTTATCGTCATAATGTTTGGATTTTCCACGAGAGCTGGTTAGAGGGTAATAAAAAATGTGAATCAACCATCACTTACGAAGTTCGCGAAAATGGTGTTTATAAAATCCCCCTTGGTGGTGAATATACCAAAATCAGAGGCAAAGAACTAGAGAATTTTTGCCGCGCTACCGCCGAATATCTCAAGCTCATCAAAACCAAATTGTACTAAATCATAAAACTCGCGATTTTCAAGACTTGCGCCAATTG
>CAYYEY010000040.1:0-5478 GCA_964471175.1 uncultured Candidatus Saccharibacteria bacterium | reverse complement strand
ATATATTTCGTGAAACTGATGAGAATGGCACCGAAATTGTCTCAATTATGTTTGAAATGAAGAACGAGAATGAGACTACTGCTACTAAACATAAAAATGAAGATTTCTTAAAAGAGCTTGATAAGGATAGGACTGAAAAGAAATGCGAGTATGCTGTCTTGGTGTCTTTATTAGAGCCAGAAAACGAGCTATACAACAATGGTATAGTTGACGTTTCATATCGTTACCCAAAAATGTATGTCATCCGTCCGCAATTTTTTATTCCTATGATTACGCTATTACGCAATGCCGCACTTAACTCCCTCCAATATAAAAACGAACTTGCCGTCATTAAAAATCAAGAACTCGATATTTCGAATTTTCAGGAACAAGTGACTAACTTCAAAACTTCTCTAGGGAATACTCTCAAAAACTTTTATAATAAGCATTCGGAAGCCATTAAACAAATCGATAAAGCCATAGAAGACCTTAAGAAAACTCGCGATGCGCTTGTAATGTCAGATAAGCATATAAATACTGCCGAAAACAAACTAGAAGGCCTCTCTATCAAGCGTCTCACCCGTGGTAATCCTACTATGGCAGAAAAGTTTGAGAATCTAGAAGCTAGTGATTAATATTGATAAAGCGGTTGAAGAAATATTTAGATGGGATGCCGAAAGATTCAAAAATTTTCGAAGTGGGTTCTGCTGGTGGCGGGGATGCAATGGCGATCCAGACCCTCGGCTATACAAATATAACGGTTAGTGATGTAGCGAACTATTATTTTGGAACTATCGAGGAAAGAAGGATTTTCGCCCATTAGGTTTAATCTGATTACCGATGGTTTTTCAGAAAAATATGATTTTATTTATTGCTGGGCGGTTTTGATGCATTTTACAAAAAATGAAGCAATACAAGCTAAAAAAGATGTTTGAGGCATTAAATAATAACGGCAGAATTGCACTATATGTACAATCTAAAGGTGGATATAGGGGGGTTGGACGGATAGAGATGGAAAAATTGGTGCAAAAAGATATTTCTCACATTGGACGAAAGATGAGCTACAAGATTGTATGAAGGAAACAGGATTTAAAAACATCCAAATCGAGTTTAATATTGGGACCAAATCGCATCGGCTTGAATGCTACATAGAAAAAAGCCCGGACTAACACCGGGCTTTAAATGTGGATTATTCCTCATTGAAGAAACGAGGGGCACGAATTGAATACTGATCTACACTAAAGTATCCATTTACTGCCTCAATGGCCGCTTCAGCGCAGCGTAAATCATTGAAAGAATCTGCGCCAGAAACTGAAACATAAATGCGACAATAATCACAATTATTCTTTGAAACTTCGATACAAATTGCACCATACTCATTTGCCCAGCCGTTATCTTCCGTCAAATCACGATCGTCAAGATCGACGCCTGAAGTCAAAGCCCCGATGCGCCTGCGCGCCAAAGAGCAATGCGCCACTTTGAGTGCGGAATAACTATAGCAATTTATTTTTTCGGGGCCAAGCCCATTGTTCACTACTATCGTATGGCTACCTCTGGGGGTTATAGTAAACACATGTTCGTATTCCGTGACATCTTGCTGTTCCCAGTCGCTTATTCCGCCAAGCCATTCATCGGCTTCGGCACAACACGGACGAAATGTTACGCGTATGCACCCATTCCTAAAGCCAGGAATTTCCTGTGCTTTTCTACGAACCGCATCTCTGATAGACTTGAGAAATACCCCGTATGATTCAAGCTTCTGTTCCATCTTTTCCACCTCCTTTGATGAAACCTATAAATGTGAATGTGCTTTTCTGGTCACTATGCGTTGATTAAGGCATCCGTAAAACTTTGCATTTGTTCAGGAAGAAGTAGATGATCGTGAAGATTAATGCTCATATTGAGTTCGTTGAACTTGTTTTTGATGCGCTGTTCATCTTTAAGACTGTATGCGGCTTCTTCAATTTTAACTCGAGCTTTATCTAGTATAAAATATTTAGTGCTCCACGGAGCAAATACACCCCATACTCCTTCTTCACCAGAAGCGCTATATACAATTGGTGCCTGTTCGATAAAATTTGACAGTTTTAAGAAGACAATGCATTCCTTGCCAGTCTTACTGTTTGTAGTAATTGTTCCAGCAAGGTATCTTGTCTTGTTTAGGTCAGGCGTATCGCCGTCATACAGCTCATTACAATAACCATGAAAGGTATTATCATCATCTGCCACGATCTCACCTGTAAAAGACGGGTCCGGTTGTGCCCATTCACCATTTTGAACAAAGTTTCCAGAAATTTTAAAAATCTTGCTCATTTTTATCACCTCCTCTGATTGTGAGCAATATATATATTATAGCATAAATTTAGTATTAGAGCAACAGTCACCGAAAGGACGAACCCTACGGGTTCTTGTTTCACTTAAACCAGTAAATAAAAAAATAATCCACGAAAGGGATTTTATATTTGGTGAAGGGAATAATACTTAAACATTAACATTTTTAGACTTGTAACATCACTATGTTAAAATAATGTTATGAATGAAGATAATGTTATTGACGGGGTGGTGAACTATTTAAAAGATAAAAAGCGATATAGGGATGACTTCAGGGTGTTGTACCGCGCCTTTGCAAAAGATCGAGATTGGGGTATAGACTTGAAATGTGCGGCTTATTCTAGGGGAAGGATATCAAATAGGTATTATATAGAGGCGAAGGGAACTCTACGCGCAAAGGATAATTCTGAAAAGAAGTCACGATTTGAGACTGAATTCCGTTGGGCTATTTCTCAAATAGTCTTGCAGATGCATGAGCTTTCCACGGCAACAGTATATGGTATTGCGGTGCCAGAAACTGAAGAGGAAGACTGTCTAGAGCTAATGAGAGATAATAAGGGACTCAAGAAGTTAAAGGTCCGTCTATATCTTTCTTATAAAAAGGAAAACGGTGAGTATTATGCAAGAGAATTGACGCCGAAAGACATTTATAAATAAAATTACACCATAAACTGGTGTAATTGTCAAACAATGGTGATCCGGGTGGGAACCGATTTGCTTTGCAAATCGCACTCGGGCGTCGCTTCGGAAGAAAACGAGCAAGCTAGTTTTCTTCACTCAGCTCCTACGAGGATCGAACCATTCGGGTTCGCTCTTCCACCCTCTAACCAAAATTATTGAATTAAAAAACCACCCGAAAGGGTGTTTTTTAATTCAATGGTGAACCAAGCCGAACAGTTCTCGAAACCCCCCTTGTAGTAGCAAAAACCCTATACTATGGCACACCAAACCTACACTTTATCATCCCTGTTGCGACTAGTGGCGAAGTTAGGCAACAGACCGTTCCAGTCAACTACAAGTTGTAGATGTTATGATGGCAAAACCTACCAGACCTACAGCCGCAACAACGAAAAACACCCCAGTAAAACTGAAGCATCTAACCTACTTAATATATACCAGTAATTTCTCTAATCTAGTAATAAGACACGTAGCCTGCGGGGGGGGGGGGTGGAGGAGGGGGAGATTAGGTGTAGGACAAGAGCGGATGTAGAGGAGGAGAACTCGGACTTGTTCACTGATGTGGAGAAGCGGTAGCAAAGGAGAAACCTAGCAACACCGAACCGAAAGAGGAGGTGGATGCAGAGGAAGTCCAGAACAACGCAAGAACACTAACAGGAGCGATGTCGGAGTGCCGCCAAAAGCAAGTGCTAATGCGAACACAAACTGGATTTTTAAGTTGCGGCGAGCGACTGCTTACCTATTACCCCTATAATAGCACACATTCCGAAGTTGTTTTTTTATTTTTTGGACTTTTTCTGACTTTTTTGTTCACCCCTGTAAAACTAATCGGGGTAGGGTTGCTAACGAGGGGTGCTTTTGGAACAACCCTCTCTCGCCACCAGAAAAAACCAAAGGCTAACTAATAGTAAAGTAGAGATATGAGAGCATCAAAATATAATCCTACTACTAGAACGAAACTGCTTATGCATATAAGAGATGGACGGACGGTCAAAGATGCTTGTTCTCTGGTGGGTATTTCCGATATGACACTAACTCGCTGGCGGAGGCGTTTTTCCGATTTTGATGCGGATTATCTGAAAGCAGTTGAGAGCCAGTGGCTAAGCCTTGATGCTACAAAAAAGAGTGGAGCAAGGACTTACAGGCGGAACTCCACAAAACTCCGTCAAAAGGCAGAAAAACAGGCTAAAGTCCAAAAAATGACGAAAAAAGAGCAAGAAGTAGTAAAGAGTGGAAAACCGCTAGTCTATGAGGGTTTGCGTATTAGGTATGGCAGCATCGCAGATGATGAACCACTTACTCCCTGCATCAACCACAGCAACGGTTTTGTTGAGTATCTGAAACGACAGGGTGGACGGTATGTTCAGTTCTCCTGTTTACTTGATGCTTTTAAGAAAGGTCATCCTGCGTGGTATCGTGAACTAGCAAGGCGAAACTCCACACTTGATGTTGGTGATTAGCGTGTGATTTTACACGCTCTACCCCTGTTGGTATTCCCTCGCTTATCCGCCTCAAATGTTGGACTTTTGCAAAATTGAAAGTGGACAAAGTGGACAGAAGTAGGCTTTTTATACTGATAAACGTTCCGAGCCGCCATTTAATATATATACGGGCAAAATTGTGAGACCCAAAAGATGATAAGATAAAAGTATGAGTAGAAAATCAGGACTAACCGAGAGAGTTTGGCAAACCATCGTAGGGGGTATCCGTGATGGCTACACGATTACAGATGCTTGTGCTATGGCAAATGTCAGCAGGAGTGCTTTTTATAAGTGGCTTACTGATTTTCCTGACTTCAACAAGGCAGTAGTAGAGGCAACCGACCTACAGTGGAAGTATGCCAACTGGCGGATTAGACACGGTTGTCGTGGCTACGAGCGTCATCATCTGAACCGACCATCAAAAGCCTACCAGTCGCCGAACAATGTGCCTTTTAACATTCCACCAGTGGAGAGTGAAGTCCCATCTGTTGACCTAGATGACGATGAGGCACTATGGGAGAAGTGGAGTTGGGAGAACGCCTACTAATTTTTTAGATTTAAGACTTTTTCTATTATAATTTAATTATAGGGGTACATCCCTGTTAATAACTTATAATAAGAAAGGACGATTATGGATAAAAATCCAGAAATGCAGCAACTTAATAGATTAGTTATAGCACAGGCTAGGCTGCTAAAGGAGTTTGTCGAGTTCAGTCTGGACGAGGCTAATGGTAAACATTCAAATATGGTATGTGCCGACAGTAAAGTGAGAAGTGCTTTGAGAGATTTAAAGAGAGAGTTAAACTAGCACATCGGCACTTCCGCCCTAGTCCTATTTATGCTATAATTAAGGTGTTCGAATACTCAAATCTATGACAGGTCTACCCCCGACGAGGTAGGTAAAGAGTTAAATCCTGTATGGAGCACCCGCTCCAGTCGGTTTAACCGCCTGCTGTAGAGAATGAGTATTCGAACACCCATTGCGGGTGTTCCATTTAGTTTTAGAGAA
>CAYYEY010000039.1:0-5857 GCA_964471175.1 uncultured Candidatus Saccharibacteria bacterium | reverse complement strand
TTTACTATGTTGAACTATACTAAATAGCCAAAAAGTTATTTGCTTGATTTATTCTCTTTAGTTTTCTCGTCACATTTCTTGGCAAGAGCCTCGATAATAAGCTTGACGAGAGACCAGGCAACGATATTCATTACACCAGCAACTAATGCGACTAGTGGAACGATCAAGATGCTAACGCCTAAAGATTGATTAAATAACGCCACAACGCCGGCCGCCACAAAGGAGAGAATTGAAAGTATAAAATATGCAATCTCAAGCAGGGTCAATTCACGACGGTCTTTGTACAATTTGATAAGATCTTTAATCATCCTAAAACTCCCAAGTTATAATACTAATGATATTGCAACCATTATACCATACTAAAACCTGGGAGTCAAATATTTAATCTGATTCTACTTGTTAGCGTCAACTAGAAAATCAAGGGTTTTTTCAATAGTCATGCGATTTTTGATATCTTGACGGACGCGTGGGTCCTTCAAGTTTTTCATGGCTTCCTCTGATTTTTTGTAAACGTCCTTTAGTTCACTAACCTTAGCAGAGACATCATCATCAGAGACAGTGATTTTTTGATCACGGGCGAGAATCTGAAGCACGAGAGAGGCTTTAACGCGAGCTTCGGCAACTTTTTTGGCTTCTTTTTCCCATTCCTCTGGTTTTTGACCAGATTGTTTCAGAAAATCATCAAAACTTTGGCCTCTTGCAGCAGCATTTCTGGAAATATCGTCCTTGATAAAACGAAGTTGGTCATTAATCAAGATTTCTGGTGCCTCAACGGTAGATTTCTGCACTAGAGCGTTAACAAGGTCATCTTTGTATTTTTCCTCGATCTTATGCTCATTTTGAGCTTCAAGATTCTTTTTGATATCAGCTTTTAGCTCTTTTAGATTTTTGAATGGGCCACATTTTTTGGCGAGTTCATCATCGATTTTTGGGGTAGTAACTTGGTTAATCTGTTTTAATAACACCTCAAAAACCACCTTCTTGCCAGCCATTTCTTTGGCGTGGTAATCTTTAGGGAAGGTCAAATTCAAATTAAACTTATCGCCTGGAACATGACCGACTATTCCCTCCTCAAAACCTGGGATAAACTGATGAGAACCTAGACCCAAAGTAAAATCATGGGCGGCACCACCGTCAAACGGCTTACCATCTTTCTTGCCGGTAAAATCAATAATTACCTCATCGCCAAGTTTAGCCTTATCTTTGGTGACCTTTTTCTCAGCATAAGCCTTAGCGACGTTCTCTAATACATCATTAATATCTTTGTCTTTTACTTCAGCTTTTTGCTTTTTTACACCTAAATTCTTGTAATCGCCAATTTTGACCTCTGGCAGAATATCCGCAGTAGCGGAAAACTCCGCAGTTTCATCCGTCACATACTTAGTAACGCTGACCTCTGGAATAACCAATGGATTTTTCTTGGCATCAGTAAAGGCTTTGGGAATAGCCGTCCTGATTGCGATATCAAGTGTTACCTGAGAAACATCATTAGGATTTAAATGTTTCTTGGCGGTAGCGGCTGGAACCTTACCCTTTCTAAAGCCAGGAAGTTTAACTTCCTCTGATAATCTCTTAATAGCTTTTTTCTTTGCTTCTTTTAAATCATCCTTATCGAGGACAATTTTGATTTCCACCTTAGTTTTAGATAAATTCTTTACAGTACTTTTCATTCTTTAATTATAACACACACCCTAGACAGTAGGAGTAATATTTTTATCTACCTCTATCACTAATGTTTTAACTTAGGTAGTGATGCCGGGGTTGTAGGAAGTGCGAATGTGACGGACGGTAGCATTTGGGGTAGCACCTAATTTGACATCTGGATTAAAAATTTGGTTAGGGTCAAAGGTGTCTTTAACCTGTTGATAGAGGACCATTTCCTCCTCTGTAAATTCTGGGTTGGTGACAGTGGCCTTAAGACGCCCCTCTGGCGCACCGCCAGTGATAGAACCGCCGTGATCCTTAAGAAGGGCGTGAAATAGCTTTAAAAATTTAACAATAAACTGGCGACCTTCTACAGTGTTTAGCTGGACGTCTGGACGAATACTATAATTGCTGGTAGAAAATGAGCCAAAGATTGGAAATTCCTGTTTTTCGGCTTTTTCGAGATCTTTTAAATCTGTTAAGAAGTTAGCAAGATGCTCTGGCGGGACATAAAAATCGTCGACAAAAGCCACGCGTTCACCCCTGATATCATCATTTAAATAACTAGAGATTGCAGATTTTAGACGCTCAAAATCAGTAGTATTATCGTCTGTCTCCATAACCGCGGCAGCATTATCTGGGAGCAATTTTAGGCATTTTTGCAATTTTTTGTTGGTTTTTCTTGGTTTATCGTCAAAAGCGGCCCAAACCAAATAACCTTTGTTAAATTTCCTGGCAAACAGGGCTGGATCTTTGCCATGGTCGGCGGCAGACTTAAAAATACGCGCATCGTAAAGGTTAAGCTCCTCTGGAACAAGAGGTGCGATATCTTGGATATAGTTAAGAGCGGCACTAATCGATTCAAAAGCGGCCACAAATCGACGCATACGTGGACGATAGACTTCGCAGTGCAAAATCACCTCTGTAATGATCCCAAGTGTACCCTGAGAAGCATAGAATAGAGGTAAGAGGTCAAAACTATTGGTACCATCTTTGACCACTTGAGTGATCATCTGATAACCGGCAGCATCAATTGTATTGCGGCTACCTAGCTCTTTGATCAGATCAGAGTGATCGTCCATCATTTTAACGACATCGCGGTAAATTGAGCCCTCAAAAGAGGTGAGGTTGGTCTTTCTGTCAAGAAAACGGTGTAAGACGCGAGAAGTCTGAATTGGCTCGCCAGTAGAGATAATAGCTTCTATGCAATCTACATAGTAATAGATACCATTATACTTGCCCGCGGCGGAATCGGTAGTGAAATTAGAGATCAAGGCACCGATTGTCTCTCTTTCATCGGCTAGAATCGGTACACGAAGGCCGTAGAGCGCAAGCGCAGAATTAAGCTGACCGAGAGTAACGCCTGCTTGGACGCGTACTAATCTTGCGTGATCATCGATTTCCAGAATACGGTTTAAACGTTCGGTGGAAAGAACAAGGCCACTACCAAGGTCTGCGCCGGTCTTATCGAGACCGCTACCCCTGACCGTAATCGGCACATGAACACTTTTTGAAGCAAGTTGATTGATAAATCTTACCGTGCGCTTGACATCATTAACATTTTCTGGGACAACTACCATGCGCGGGGTGATTTTAAGAGGTGAGCGATCAGTAGAATAAGCCTCTAAGATTTGCGTAGAATCAAAAACATTGCCCACGAGTTGCTGATTGAGGTATTTCGCAATTTTATTCATCTCCACCCTCTATAAAAAACATAACTATTTTCATTTTAACACTATGTTTTTAAAAATGCTAGGCTTTTTTAGAACAAAAAATGTGGTATAATTTAGATAATTTAATTGGGGTTTTGATTATGATTATTAAACAGGGGAGCATCGGGGGATTTGTAGCGCAAAAAGATAAAGTATTCTTAGTACCGGAATTCCAGAGGCCGTATTCTTGGGAAATAGAAAACGCCGATGATTTTCTTTATGATCTTGAAAACTGCGTGCAAAATCCAAAGAAAGTTCACTTTTTTGGGACAATTTTTTATAATCCTAGCCCTGACGACGAGAGAAGTTATATGATTATTGATGGCCAGCAGCGTATCACCACCACCATGCTGATGATTACCGCAATCGCTCGAATTATCAAGGACCGCTCTGAGGATAATAGTGCCGCTAATTATCCTAAAGAAAAATACGACGCTGAAACAATTGAGAAAAAATACCTGCTTTCTAGTGCCTATGCCAAGATTAAACTTAGGGCAGTTGCTTATGATAGCCGGATTTTTCAGGATATTTTTGATACCGACGGTATCAACCTTTCTCCAGAGGAGAAGCGCAGTAATCTATGGAAAGTTTATCGTCATTTTAAAAAGCACTTTGCCAAAAAGGGTGAATTATATCGTTACCTTGATGCATTAAAGAATTTTAGCGTGCTGAGTCTAGGTTTAGGTGGAGAAAACGATGACAATCCACAACGCGTGTTTGAAAGTATTAATTCTACCGGCAAAGAACTAGAGGCGGGTGACAAAATTAGAAACTTTGCTCTTATGCTTGATAGTAAGGCGTTATCTGATAAAGTTTACAAAAACTACTGGAGTAAGATTGAAAATGCTCTGACTGATCCAGATAGTGACGATATCTCTGATTTCTTTAGAAATTACCTTATCGCCAAGAGGCAAGCAGTAATTCCTACGAATGATGTTTATTCGGAGTTTAAGAAATTATTCAAAGAGGAAGTTGGGGCTGACCAATCTGAGAAAATTGATGGATTTTATTCTGAAATTGTAAAATATTTGAATTATTACTGTGTAATGGCGCTTGGTACACCTGGTTTTGAAAAAACTCGCGTACCTGAAGTAGCTTACAGGATGCGCTATATCAGAATCGGTCTTTATATGCCGTTTGCAATGAGCGTACTTAGCTATTACGAAAGCGGAAAATTAAGTGTAAGCGAAGTTGATGAGATTTTTTCCATTATAGAAACGTACTTCTCGCGTCGTTTAATCTGTAATATTTCCGCCTCAAGCCTAGATAAGGTTTTTGCTACGCTGCACAAGAACGTGGTAGATATTCTGGATGTTGAGGAGAATGCTAAATATACAGAGGTATTAAAATTCCTGATGCTAAGGCGTACTGGTCAGACAAGGTTACCAGATGACAAAGAGGTCTCGCATGCGGCCCTAGAAAATGACTTTTATCGCCAGAAAATCTCTAATGTGATGTACGTCCTGACCCTCGTAAACGATAGTGAACGCAAGAAGGAGGCAAATTATTTTAAGGATGTGGTTGAGGGTAGAATCAAACTTTCGGTTGAACATATCATGCCGCAAACCATCGATCCAAAAGACAAGAATAATGGCGCAAAATGGGTGCAGATGCTTGGCAAAGACTGGCAAGAAACTTATGCCAATTATCTCCATACTCTAGGAAACTTGACATTGACTGGTTATAACACCGAATATTCTAATCGTCCTTATCTTGACGAAAAGCATCCTGAACGAAGTAAAATGTGGCTAATTGATAGGAAAGGCTCCAAGGTGGGTCTTGGTTATAGCGATTTGGCGCTTAATAAATACATCGCTAGAACCTACAAGACCCGTTGGGCGGAGAAAGAGATTAAGCGTCGCGCAAAATGGTTCACCAATGCATTTTCCAAACTTTGGCCATACCCTAGTAGCAGTTTTGTACCAACCAAAAGCGACAGCTCTGTTTCCCTGTTATCAGGACAGGTTTTCACAAATTGTCAAATTAGTACAGTTACCGTTTTTGGTGAAAGTATTGCCGTTGGCTCTTGGGCAGAGGCACTTGATTACATTGCCGAAACTTTATATGAATCTAGCCCAGAAACCTTCCTAAAAGCGCTTGATGATGATTACCTCTCTACAGTGATAGTTAAATCCAGAACTGCCGAACGAGGATTGACACAAATTTTGGATACCAAATATTGGGTGAGAATCGACAATAGTACTAACGCCAAGATTAGGATCACTACGGCACTCGCCAAACTTTACCACCTTTCGCCAGAGGACATCAGAGCGGAGGTGAGTGGCGGGGAGATGGGTGAGGCTGGGAACAAAAAATAGACCCTTCTAATAGGGTCTTTTGGCTGTGTTTGGTGCCCGAGACTGGACTTGAACCAGCACGCCTTGCGGCATATGCTCCTAAGGCATACGTGTATACCAATTTCACCACTCGGGCTTAAAATATATTATAACACATATTTTTGCAAATTGTCGAAAAACATCTTGGCGGACAATAGTTTAACT
>CAYYEY010000038.1:0-6310 GCA_964471175.1 uncultured Candidatus Saccharibacteria bacterium | reverse complement strand
GTAACAAGAAAAGCGAAGGAGGAGATGGCCATCATACTAACAAAAATCTGATTCTTGTTTCTTAAAGTTAGTGATGAGCCCATTTTATACCTCCGTAATTAAAAATTGACACCTTTTTGTGGTGCCGTCTTAAGACAAAGAACGGCGTCACATGAGGTGTCTTACTTCCCAACCGACTAATGAGTCTGAATCGAACTCACGAACCGGCATGTGGCGCCGTTCTTTAAATTCGATTCAGAGATTATCCCTTAAATACGGGGTAAAAATGCTTTTAATTTAAAAAACGATTGGAAAGTAAGACACTCTTATTGTAACATAAGTTTTATGTAAATCACCAAAAATATGTTGTAAAAATTACAACACTTGATGTAGTTTGCAATTCTAGCATAAACTAAGGATTTATGATACTCATAAATCCAGTGTTTGAAAATCTAATATCTTGGAACACCAGCGAGGTTGGTGTAATTATCGTAGAGATTTTCGTCAACGCGTGGGTGGCCGATTCGGTTAGCGGCGCGGACAATCTCATTTAAATCGTCAGTGATTTTGAAAATATGTAAATCTTGAGCCTTAATCATCTTTTCTTTCAATAATTTGCTCCTAAAATAGCGTTCTAGCGGGCGCCAGTAGGACTTGCCAAAGAGAAAAACTGGCATATGCGGCATTTTGTCCTCTTGAATAAGACAAAGAATCTCAGAAAGTTCATCAAAAGTACCAAAACCACCTGGGAAATAGACGTAAGTCTTGCTAGCCATGGAAAGCATCACCTTCCTGGCAAAGAAATACTTGAATTCCATAACATCGGTCAAATATTGATTAGCAAATTGTTCATGCTCCAGAGTAATATTCAGACCTACTGAACGGCCACCATACTCAAAGGAGCCACGATTGGCAGCTTCCATGATACCGGGGCCGCCACCAGTAATGACGGCGTGACCGTTTTGGGCTAAGAGACCACCAAGTTCGCGCGCCTTGTCGTAGTATTTGTCACCCTCACGGACGCGCGCCGAGCCAAAAACGGTCACGCCCTGGGGGATAGTACGAAGGAGTGATAAGCCTTGACCTAAATCTTTGCCATAGGCGATAGCTCGCTCAACATCCTCTGGCGCTAGTTGAGAAATTAGATTCTTAATACGCTTGTTTAGCTCTTTTTTGGCGGCTAATTCCTCTGGGGTTAATTCTTTGTTGCCTTCTGCGTGAGTGGCAATTTTGCCAAAATTTTTGGCTAGTTTTTCAGTACTAATTTCTTCCATTACTTAACCTCCTGAATTGGCATTTGATGAAGCTCCTCTCTACCAGTTAAAATGCCGTTTTTGGCGCCAAGTTTGGAGACTACAGAGGTAGAATTGGCAGATGCAAAAATCAAAGACTTCTTAAATGATTCACCAGCGGCATAATGCGAAAGAAAGCCAGAGCCAAAGGCATCGCCAGCACCGGTAGTGTCTTTAACTGCCAGATCCTCATAAATGCCAAAACGATAAGCCTTATCTCCGTCAGTGGCGATGCCACCCATATTACCATCGGTAATGATTACAATTTTGACGTAATTAGAAAGACGCGAAACTAGCTCTGTCAAAACAGTGCCTGGGACGATTTCTGCGGCCTCTAACTTGTTAACAAGCAGTATATCAACATATTCTAACAATTCTGTCAAGTCTTTTTGCTTGGCAAGTTCGAGCTTACCCGGATTAAACATAATCTTGGCATTAAGAGCGTGAGCCTTTTTCATAAAGCGCTTCAGGGTCCCCATATCACCTCTTAGGGATGTGACATAAAGCCAATCTGGATTTATCAAGTCTAAATCATTTTCATCCAAATTGTCAAATTTGGCAGAGGCGCCACGATGAGTCAAAATAGTGCGTTCGCCAGAGTAGGTATCAAGTAAAATAACTGAGCAGCCCGTAGATTTACGCGGAGCAAAAGAGACGTAGGAGCTATCAATTCCCTCCTCATCAAGACAAGTTAGAATTGCCTCGCCGGCTGGATCGTGGCCAATATTGCCGATGAAAATCACTTCATGGCCGTGCCTGGCAAGGGAAACCGCAGCGTTAGTACCACCACCGCCAACTTCGTAGGAAATGCGGTCAATATCAACTTTGGTGCCAATCTTTAGCTCTCCAAAAAGCGATTCATGAGTACGGCCAGTGGCGCTATAGACGTTTGTCGCAACAAAATCATCATGGTCAATCAAATATAAATCTTGCAGGGCAGAGCCCAAAGTAACCACACGAGCCATTTATAAAATCACTCCTCTCTTATCCAAATCAGCAACTAGTGCGTCATACATTGCTTTGGCGTCCTCTGCGCCAGTCAAAGCTGAACCAACGTTAATAACATCAGCGCCCGCCCGTGTAATTGCGCGGACGGTTTTAAGGTTAGCGCCGCCGTCCCAGCCAATTTCTACGTTAGGGTTTATATCTTTTACTAATTGGATTTTTTCGGTCTGGAGCATGTCAGCGGTACTTCCCTGTTTGCCAATTTCACCGGCAAAAATCAGAACGTGGTCTGCTTTTTCGATAAATTGTTTGACACTGCCTGGGTAGGTTGGCTTCATCAAAGCCACACCGGCCTTAATCCCAGCGGCTTTTAGCTGGTCGAACATCAGTAGCAGGTCTTCACCAGTTTCGGCGTGAAAAATCACAAGTGAAGGTTTAAGCTGCAAAAGAATTGGCATGTGCTCTGACGGGCGCACCACCATCATATGCAAATCTACCGTCCAGCCCTGTGGCCACCAGACATTGTTTTCCGGAATGGTAACGGCTGGTGCAAAAGTACCATCAGCAATGTCTACCTGAATACGCTTGGCAAAAGGCTGGAACTTGGTAATTAACGCCTTGTACTGCTCTGGGTTGTTAGTTAGGATAGTAGGAACAATTTCTGCCGCGTTCATTAGATACCCTCCTCATCAAGGCGAGCGTTGCGACGAACATGCCGTTCTTCTCCTGAGAAATTAGTGTTAAAAAATGTTCTGACTATTTTGTCAACAAGAAGCTCACCGTCTGGGGTCTTGGTTTCACCAGTAAAATCAGCCGAGAGACAGAGAACATTAGCATCATTATGCTCGCGCCCAATTTTGGCAAGATTTTCGTCATAGGCGATGATGGCGCGAACCCCTTTAAAACGATTGGCTTGAATTGCCACCCCGTGAGCCGAGCCACAGATTAAAATACCTCTTGCGCCGTCATGTTCTCTGACTGCATTTGCGACTTTAATGGCGGCATCATTATAATCATCATCTGGATCAAGCGCAAACGGCCCAAGATCAGAGACAGTGTAATCCTCGCCGGAATCGGTTTTGGGATTTAACTGTTCATCTGGACTTGCCGCGCCGGAAAGCACCGAAACTAAATGTTTCTTGAGTTCTAGGCCGCGGTGATCAGAACTGATGAAAATTTCTGGCATATTAAGCCTCGCCCCCTTTAGCAAAATCAGCGGTAAGTTCTACTAGACGATTAGAATATCCCCATTCGTTATCGTACCATGCTACGATTTTAACAAGATTACCATCGACAACATCGGTAAGTGGCAAATCAACAATTGCGGAATGAGAATTACCACGGAAATCAATAGAAACAAGTTCTTCCTCAGTTACGGCCAAAATACCTTCATAGTATGGCTCGGTGGAAGCCTTCTTAAAGACCTCATTTAGCTCCTCGATGGTTGTGTCGCGCTTCAAGAGAGCGGTGATATCTGACAAGGAGACAACAGGGGTCGGAACACGAACGGAGAGACCATTAAACTTACCCTTGAGGGATGGGATAGTAAGCGCGGCGGCTTTAGAGGCACCAGTAGTGGTAGGAACGATGTTTTCGGCGGCAGCGCGAGCTTCGCGGAGATCTTTGGCTGGAGCATCTTGGAGACGTTGAGAAGCGGTGTAGGAATGAACTGTGGTCATCATTGCCTTTTCGATACCAAAATTATCCTCTAAAACGCGCATAACTGGAGCAATGCAGTTAGTGGTACAGGAAGCATTAGACAAAATATTATCCTCTGGAGTGACAACATCCTCATTGACCCCTAAGACAACGGTTTTTGCACCTTCGCCTTTGGCTGGGGCGGAAAGAACTACCTTCTTAGCGCCGGCATCAATATGAGCGTGAGCCTTAGCTGGATCGGTAAAGAGACCAGTTGATTCGATTACGACATCAACACCTAAATCTCTCCAAGGAAGAGCGGCTGGATCTTTCTCTTTTAGCACGCGGACTTTCTGGCCTTTGACGATGATATTTTCCTCATCAAAAGAGACATCATGCATATAAGTGCCATAGGTGGAATCGTGTTTTAAGAGGTGGGCTAGTGTCTTTGTATCTGTAATGTCGTTAATTGCTACGACCTCTAAATCAGGGCGCTCAAAAGCGATTTTAAAAGCGTTGCGACCAATGCGACCGAAACCGTTAATAGCTATTTTTACCATAAAAACCTCCTAAATATACTTACGGTTATTATAGCACACTTATTAAAATTGCGCCAAGTTCTATGCTAATTCCTCGGGGTCAACAGGTTGCCAAGTTGCGGAGCTATCCTTGTAGACTACACGGAACTGCCTTATAGACTAGCACGAGACTTGATTTTTTGGAGTAAGTGTGGTATAATATGAGTATGGACTGGGGTTAGCTCAATAGGGAGGTAACAGAGGTCCGCATTACAAAGGGGGTGAACCTTATGAGAAACAATTACGATGAGGAGTTTCTGGAGAAAATGCAGGAACTGACTGGCTTGACCGGTGACGAACTTTATTGTCTTACTGGTGCGGTGTTTGCTACCGCGTTTCTTGGCAAAATGCCAACGAATGACGATCTAGTGGCTTATCTTGGAGTTAGCAGACGCACAGTGAGCGACACCTTACGCGGCGCCGTTACGACCGGGCTCGGCCTTAAAGGCGAGTCCAGACCACTCGCCCGTTGGTTCGTCAACCACTTGATGTTTACCGGGCCGAGCCCGGTCGTAACTCAGGTGGTGTATCCTCTAGCAACAGAGATGTTGACAAGAGGACTTTATCTCGAGTCTGATGAGGAACCACTTGAGAGAATAATCGCAAGAATATTCCTGCAGACGATGTTTCTGCCACAGACCGTGCAGACACTGGACGCGTTCATCGGCTTCAACGTGGTTCTAGAGTATCTCTGGACTGTGGTGGCTGGCTCATGCGACTCGATTGACGAGTTTATCAGTGTCCGTTTTGAAATCTACAACCGGATACCGGAGAAGGTACAGGCATTCTGTGACTTGATATACAAACAGAATGACCACTTGAAAAAGCTGCGTTCTCCGTCAATGTTTTTTATCTGCGAGTATCTCGCCGATGGAGTCAGAAGGGCACGTAACCAGGCTATGAGAAATGGCTCGGCCAAGATAGCAAAGGAAAGGCTGAGCAAGCTTCTCGATGACGTCGGCTAAATCTTAGCTCTTTGGCTTTTGGCTTCAAAAAACTTCTCATCAAAAACCCCGCGATTTGCGGGGTTTTTGCTTTTTTAGACTTAGGCTCTTAAGCTCTTAGGCTCTGGCAAAGTGTGCAAAGGCACGGTTTGCTTCGGCCATACGGTGGCAATCCTCTTTTTTCTTGAAGGCAGCACCAGTTTCATTGTAGGCATCAACAATTTCCGCTTCTAGACGCTTGGCATAGGGCATGCCAGATCTAGCACGAGCCGATTGTACGAGCCAAGAGAAAGCAAAGTGTTGCTGACGATGACCAGAGATTGGGAATGGAATCTGATAATTAGCACCACCTACACGGCGAGACTTAACCTCAAAATCTGGAGAAACGTTAGCAAGAGCCCTCTCAAAGACCGCTACTGGGTCCTCGCTCTTTAGTTCTTTGGCAGCACCTTCCAGAGCGGCATAAACTGCGCGCTCAGCGGCTTGCTTTTTGCCATCAAGCATGGACTTATTGATTAAACGTTGCACTAAGATAGATTGATATTTTCTATCTGGATTTACTTTTCTGACTAAAGAAGTAGTGACTTTACGTGGCATAATTAGTTACCCTCCTTTTTGGCACCGTATTTGGAACGGCCTTGTTTACGTCCATCAACACCCTGTAAATCGAGAGTACCACGGACAACATGATAACGCACACCTGGAAGATCTGGTACACGACCACCGCGGACAAGCACTACGGCGTGTTCCTGCAAGTTGTGACCTTCACCGCCAATATATGCCCAAACTTCCTGGCCATTAGTAAGGCGCACACGAGCGACCTTACGAAGCGCGGAGTTAGGTTTCTTTGGAGTTTTGGTCGTAACCTTGATACAGACATCAAAGGGGACAGGATCGCTGCAAAGAAGGGGCAGATCCAGCTGCTTTACTTTGT
>CAYYEY010000037.1:0-6766 GCA_964471175.1 uncultured Candidatus Saccharibacteria bacterium | reverse complement strand
CTGGTATTCTACTCGGTTTTTTAGTTTTTGGTAAATAGTTCGTCTGGGAATTTGACTGGGTAATCTTTTCTGACGTCATCGGTAATTTCTGACACGACTTCGTCAAGACGTTCGGAGAAACGATTTTTGAGGTAATCCTCTCTATTTACTTCTAGCTGTTCGGCTTTTTTGCGCTTACAATTCTTGTGAACCAAACACAAATTATTAGAATAATTAGTACCATACTCGCGTCGTGAGACAATATGTTCAGCGCGATATTTGCGTTTATTAGCAATAGGCTTGTGACAGATGGCGCAGACTCCAAACTGGCAATCAAACTGCTCTTTACACCACTTGCGGAATATGCTTTCGTCTTTTAGCTTTTGGAAAATAAAACTCGTAATATTCCAGTATTCTCCTTGCTCATCAATACTCTCCTCTTTTTCTGCGGCAAGTTCCCTATCTATATCATCATCCAAATTTTCTAAACCTGGGATATAATCAAATAGAAAAGCAAAATCATCATCCGGATATTTTTTTCTAAGTTCCTTGTATTTATTTAGTAGCTCTTGGCTCAAAGGGGACTCGGTGACCATTATTCTGCCTCCATAATCAATTTGATAATCATATTCGCTGCACGATCTACCCCAAGTTTAGTGACACTAACAGAAACACCGGCAACGTCAGCTACGATTTTGGAAATATTAGAATTTTCTACCATTTCGAAAGTGATAGTGACTGGGGAAAGTAAAGCAAGGCGCACGTCGTAAACCATACAATCGGCAAAATTATTTTTGAAGTTATTCATACTTTTGTCAGCAATCATTAAAACTGGTTTATTACATTCATGATAATGCACTGCAGTGGCAAAACTACTACTGGCCCCACCAACAATTGCAAGATTATCTGGCGCGTTTTTGGCAATTGCTTCAATAACTTCCTCTACGCGCACCGCGAGGACGTTAGAGGCGCGGTTGATATTGACAGTAAACTTTTTGCCAAGAATACAATCGCTTTTGCCCTGATAAAACAGATAGGCTTTTTTGATTTTTTCTCCATAGTCAAAGATGGACATAATATGGATGCCCTGTTCCTCTTTTGTTGTAATATCTTGCTCCGCTTGAACTAGAGCCTCTAATAATTTTTTAGGATGGGCAATTTTGGTGGCGTTGAGATAGCATTTAGCTGGATCATAATAATGGTCCCTAACAAACTCAATGACTTTTTCCTCAGCGCAGATATCACAAAGCGCTTTAATTAGCATAGCTCCAAGGTTTTTAGATCTAGATAGATTCATCTTCGTACTCCTCCCCATAGACGTCGTCTGGATCCTCTATTTCATCAGGGTCATTGTCATCAGTATTCTCTGTGACAGTATCCTCTACAGAATCTGAATCCGTATTCTTATTATCTTTCTCCTCGGCAATTTTCTCTGCTAATCCTTTTACGATTTCATAATAATCATCCTCGGTCAAACTGCGATGCACATTAAACACTTTTCTAGCTAGATTAGGAATACCAGCGGCAAGAAGTTCTGTAATAATTCCTCTGGCATCAAGATCGATATTCTTAATCGTGCCTCTTAAAATCTCAGCAAACCAGGCCGTGTCAAGAAAATCATCATCAGCAAAGTCAGCCAGAAAATCATAAAGTCCATACTCTACAATCCAAATCATGGCCAAGACTTTATCGATAGTATTTTCAGATTTTGCAATTTGTTCCAGAGAGTAAAATGCATCCTCGGCATATTCATCAAAATCGAGACTATCTAACTTAATCTCGAGTGGCGCGTAGTAGCATTCCGTATCATCAACCAAAAAATGATATTCTGGTTTTAGAATTTCTACCAAACGATCATAGGTGGACACATTACTATCGTTTATATCATCAGAAGTTTTCAAAAATTCGGCGGCAATAATTTTAGCCTTATCAAAGTCTCGGCTCCTGATTGCTTCCTTCAAGATTGGAGCGGCAGTCTTAACTGCTTCGCCTTTAGCCCGTTCATAAAATTCCTCATAAGCGTAGCCACCAAGACCAATCTCCCTTAAATCGTATTCGATTTTGGCGGTACGGAAATTATGATCCTCAAGTAATTTGTTGATTTTTTCCATGTTCTCAAAATCATGGCGAACGTTTTGATATTCTTTGGTCATAAGAAACGGGGTACCAGTTTGGTCAAGAATCTTGGCAGCCTCCTCATCGGCCGATTTAAAATCCAGAGATTCAAGAAAAGGAGAAAGTTTGGCAAGTGCAACATAAAAATCATGTGCTCGCTTTGCGGCGACTTTTAGCAATTGCTCTGGGGTGCGATCGGTGGTTGCGCCACTCTGTATCGCCAGCATTTCTCCTGACAACTCGTCACTCATTTTGCTATATTATATCATAATTTATGCTGTTCTGACAAGTTTTATATAATAAATTTTATTTTGTTTAAAGTGCTTGGAATCAGAGGAGATTTGTGGTAAAATGGAGTTGATGGCGCTGTGGCGGAGTGGTTACGCAGAGGTCTGCAAAACCTTGTACACCGGTTCAATTCCGGTCGGCGCCTCCACGGAAATCAAAACAAGTTTTCTTTTCCGTGTTCAGCGCCTTGACTGTCTTTGACAGAGGCGGCGCCTCTACATTGTGGCCGAGTGGCGGAATTGGTATACGCGTTCGACTTAAAATCGAATGACGAAAGTCATACGGGTTCAAGTCCCGTCTCGGCTACCAAAACTTAGAGATTTTGGCTTTTAATCTGTCCAGATAGAATAATGCTAAGATGCTCGATTGTCCCTGTTTATGGGACAGTTTTGTTTAAAGCTTCTCCAACGAAAACGCACCCGAATTGGGTGCGTTTCTGTTTCTAGGTGAACGAATCACAGCTAGAAAACTCCGTGGGTATTAGGCGGCTCTCAACTTCGTCCAATACCCCTCAAATACATTTTAGCATAGGCAATACACGTGTCAATATTGATTTTTGAGATTGTTTATGTTGTAATTTACGTAGAAAATAACAGGGGTGGTGGCAATGATTCTCTTGACTTTTTGCATATTGTGTGCTATAATAAAGGTATAGAGCCTGGCAATTTGCCAGATTTTTTGTTTTACAAAAAGTCTATTACATTAAAAAGAAACAGAAAGTCTGTTCGGTTAAACAAAATCATGTATAATATATATTATACATAAGCGAGGATACAAACAACGTGACAAATAATCGGGGCTTCAAACAAAAGTTCCTCAAATGGTGCGATGGGTTTAGACTTTCTGCCATGGGGATTGTGCTGGCTAGTAAACATAAAAAATTCTGGGTAGTCTTTATTTTGACCTTTGTGATTTTTGGAACCTTGCTCTCCCTACTCTCTGGAGGTATGGGGGCAATCAATCTGTTTTTTGCTACAGATTTTGGCGGTAAAATGAAAATCCTAGCCGATGGCTTCTTGGCGCTATTTGGAGTTAGTCGCGGACTTGCTGATTGGCTTCTAGTTTTTTCCGTCTCTTTACTTCAGGCGCTTTTAGTCTCTCTGATTGCCTTGGTCTTTAGAAAGAAACAAAACCGCGCCAGCTCTGATGGCAGCGTGCAGAGTGTAGGGATCATAGCTGGACTGGCAATACTTGGCTCTGGCTGCCCAACCTGTGGTACCGCCCTTATTACTCCAGTACTTGGTGCGATTTTCTCTACGGGTAGTTATGCAGTAGCTGGAGTTATTTCTGGAGTTATCACGGTGGTCACAATTATCATTGCAATACTCTCTGTTAAAAAGGTGGGTGAGGAAGCCTATGTTATAATAATAGATGAGAAATGGCGAGGTAAGCAAATGGTCAAACAACCTGAATCCAAGAAAGAAGCCACTGGCTCCATGTCAGTCACTAAATCGAAAAAGAATAAAGGCACTGGTAATAAAAGGAGAAAGAATGAAAAGTAAGGTCACATCAAGCATTGTGTTAGTTATAGTTGCGTTACTTGTTGGCGCTTTGATTATTATTAATCTATCTAAGCCGACTAATCATAGTGATAAAGTTTGGGACGAAGGCACCACTATGGGTAATATGGACGCCAAAAACTACTACATTATGTATACCGATCTTGCCTGTCCGTACTGCGATGTATTTTCACGCCAGATTGCCGAGCACGAAGAGGAATTTAAGCGTGATTATATCGAAGGGAAGGATATTCTCTTTGAGGTGCGCGTAACAGAATTTTTGAAGCTTTATAGCGAGCATAAACCAGATATGTCAGAATGGAGCGCAGAAGGAGTATATTGCGCTAGAAACGAAGGCAAATTCTGGGAATATTATCACACTGCCTTGAAACACCTCTGGGAGGATTATCAATCTAAGGGTGTTGGGGTCAATAAAACTTCGCCGATGATTACCAATATGACCGCCGATTACTGGCAAAAAATTGGTCATGAAATCGGTCTGTCAGAGACCTTTGATAAGTGCTTCACAGAGCATCAAATGCTTCCAGAAATCAAGGCAAATACCGAAAAAGCGGCAAAATATGTTGAGGGTGGCTTGCCATACTTCAAATTTGGAAGCTTTACAACTGGTGGGTTTGATACCAACTGGGGTTGGGATTACGTCAAACAGTACCTAAACGCTGGATTAAAATAATAACAAAAGTTTAGCTAGAAGCGATAGCAAGGTTTAGCTAAAATAGCAGTATGGCTTAGTTAGAAACAACGAGGTTATTTGTCTAGCGAAGGACGAGGTTTTCCTTTTTGATTTGCTTAGCTTCAAAAAGTACGGTTGGAACGGCAGGTGGCGGAGTAAAATCTGTAGGTTTCATCGGGTATCTAATTTTGGTCTGGTATTTAGATATCAGCGCGCGACCAAGTTGGGAAGTGTAGTGACGGTCAGTATTTAAAAGCTTCAGGGCAAATTGTTTTTGCAAAATTAAATAAAAACTTTCTGGGGGATTATCCGCTTCCAAAAGTTTATGAACAATGGCGGAGGATAAATGAAACGGCGGGTTAGCAAAGACTTTGTATTTCTCGCGAGGGAGTTCGCACTTCAAAAAATCGCTTTCTACCACAATGACGTTATCAATATGGTGTTTTTCTAGATTGGCATTTAATTTTTTGGCGGTTTCCTTATCACTTTCAATAGCAATTACCTGTTTGCAACGCTTGGCAAGTGCAAAAGTAATCACGCCGGAACCGGCACCAATATCAATAACTGTATCACGTTTTTTGATGTCACTATGACCAATTAGCGTCAACGCAAGGCGTGGGCTTTTTAGAAAATGTTGGGAGAGGCGATGTTTTCTCATATTTCTAGTGGTTCTTGCCGGCCGGTGGCAAAGTCTTTAATTTGATATTTGCCGGAGGATAACTCATCCTCACCAATGATTACACCGGCGCGCGCAATTTTGGAGGCAAATCCAAGTTTATCGCCAAGTTTTTTGTCGGTTAAAACTAATTCTACGCTCTTGTCTTGCGCGCGCAATTTACGCGCAAGCTCATAGGCAGCATGACGGGAAAGGTAATCGGACGATTCTATAGGAATAATGGCAATATCTACTGACTTGGATTCTGCAAGATCGATCAAATTGTTCTCTGACAAGATATAAAACAATCGTGACAGGCCAATCGACGCGCCAACTCCTGGGAATTTTTGGTCAGTGTAGTGCGAGGCGAGATTATCATAACGCCCACCGCCGCCGATAGAGCCAAGTTCAGGATATTCTGGTAGGGTTCCTTCAAAAACTGTGCCGGTATAGTAATCTAAACCACGGACGATCCTAAGATCAATAGCAGTCTCATTTTCTAGCTCAAGAGATTTTAGATCATTCATTAGCTCGGTCAATTCTTTTAGGCCCTCGCGCAGATTATTATTATCCACGGAGGTTTCTGCGACAAAGTTGGAACCAGAGTCTAGACTAACTTTAATTCCTAGAAAATCTAATTTTTCTAATTCTTTGAGTTCCCCATGCGTATTAATAAGTGTTGTAATTTTTACAACAGTATCGTCTGTTAGATTTAGATCTTTTAGGGCTTGCAAGGTTTTTTCTACTGGAACCTTTTCCGAATGATCGATGATACTATAAATTTCTTTTGATTTATCCTCAAGGCCAAGTACCGCCATAACGCCACTTAGGAACTTGCGATTGGAAATACGAATTAAAATCTTAGGTTTGACAAAAGATTTTAGCGCGGCGATAAAACAGTCAATGACTTTGGCGTCATAGTAAATCGGTAAAGAATTTCTGCCGACAACATCAACGTCGCATTGGTAAAACTCACGAAAGCGACCTTTTTGCGCACGTTCGCCACGGAAATTACGACCAATTTGAGTGACCGAGAATGGGAAATTTAAATCACTTTCATGTTCTACGATATAGCGTGCAAGCGGCACAGTATGATCAAAGCGTAGCGCCTGATCAGCGCCATCCGTCGCTTCCTCGGTTTTTACTACTTTGTAAATTTGTTTCTCTGTGTCACCGCCAGCTTTGGCAAAAAGTACTTCGGTGCGGTCAATAGTAGGAGTTTCTATGCTCAAAAAGCCATGTTGATGGTACACCTTCTCAATTTGAGATTTGATTTTGTCAAAAACTGCTTGTTTGCCTGGCAAAAATTCTTGGGTACCAGAAATTGGGGTAGTGTTCATCTTTTTCATACTTCCATTATACCATAAGATGTGCTATAATTTATGAAATGTGGCTCTGTAGCTCAGTTGGTAGAGCAGAGGCCTGAAGAGCCTTGTGTCACTGGTTCAAGTCCAGTCGGAGCCACCAAAAGATATATGAAGCGGCATTTTGGCCGATTTTTTAGTAGTAAATGCCTGTTAAGTACCCTGCAAAGCT
>CAYYEY010000036.1:0-7739 GCA_964471175.1 uncultured Candidatus Saccharibacteria bacterium | reverse complement strand
ATAACGAAAAAGAACACGCTAAAATCTGGTTTAAATATATGCATGATGGCGCGGTACCAGAAACTGCTGAAAACTTAAAGGACGCAATTGCCGGAGAAGAATATGAGTGGACTGATATGTACAAAAAATTTGCAGAGGTGGCACGCGAGGAAGGTTTTACTGAAATCGCAGAGAAATTCGAAGGTGTTGGTGCAATTGAAAAGGACCACGAGGCTCGTTATAAAAAATTACTAGCAAACGTAGAAAATGATGTGGTATTCAAGAGCGGCAAGGTGACTGTTTGGAGATGCAGAAATTGTGGTTATATCTTTGTTGGTGAGGACGCGCCAGAAACTTGCCCAGTCTGTGCACATCCACAAGCATTCTTTGAAATCCAAGCAAATAATTATTAAATAATAAAAGAGCAGCTAAATATGTTTAACTGCTCTTTTTTAGTGCAAGTTTGATTCGTTCTTCTGCTGGGAGATTTGTGTCAACTTTGGAGAGAGCTTCGGTTGCCTCTTTTAGTTGGAAGCCTAGGGCCATAAGGGCATCGAGAGCTTCATCACTTGGTTTTTGACTAGATATTTCTAGTGGCGCGGATTGACCATATTTAGACGGCAAGCCAACTTTGTCTTTGAGGTCAACAATTACCCGTTCGGCAGATTTTTTGCCAACACCGGAAGCCTTAGAAATGTATGAGACATCACCGCTAGCGATAGCGTTTCTGACATTCTCTGGAGTACCAAGTGACATAATAGCAATACCAGCCTTAGGACCAACACCATTCACAGATATTAAAAGTTCAAAAATTTTTTTGGCGGCAAGTGTAGAGAATCCATAAAGTTCCTCTTGATTCTCTGAAACTTTGTGGTGGGTATAGAATTTCTTTTGATCATTCAGGCTAACACTATCGTAATCTAGGGTAGTAAGGGTAATTTCATAACCGACGCCTTGCACATCAACAATAACGGAATTTCCGAATTTTTCAGCTACTTGGCCATTGATATGCGCAATCATGTTTATATTATAACATACCTTTACTTTATCCGTTATTTGGAGTATAATTATAGTTATGAAGGTCAGAGAGTTGATTGTAAAGCATCGTGTTTTGATTCTTATTATTTCTTTGATTTTGATGATCCCGGCCGTAATTGGCATGATTAACACGCGTGTGAACTATGACTTACTTACTTATCTCCCATCTGACATGGATACCATGGTCGGACAAGAGGAGCTGCAAAAAGAATTTGGCAAAGGTGCATTCTCTTTGGTAATTGTCCAAGGTATGTCGATTGCTGATACTGATAAGCTAAAGAATGAGATTGAGAAAATCAATAGTGTAGATTCTGTAGTTTGGTATACTAGCGCTGCGGAGTTATCTATTCCGATGGATATTCTACCTGATAAATTATACAAGGCATTTAACGCTGGTAATTCTACAATGATGGCAGTGTTCTTTGAAGGTGGAACGTCCGAGGATGCAACGCTTGATGCAGTTTCTGAAATTCGCAATAAAGCGGATGGGCAAGTGTTTGTTTCTGGTATGTCTGCGTTGGTGGTAGATTTAAAAGAGCTGTGTGAGAGCGAGGAAATAATCTACGTTGCAATCGCGGTAATACTTGCAATTGCGGCAATGTTGATATTCCTTGATAACTGGCTGATTCCGTTTGTATTTGTAATTTCTATCGGCATGATGATTCTTTTGAATCTTGGAACTAATATTTTCCTTGGTGAGATTTCCTTTATTACTAAAGCTCTTGCGGCAGTGTTGCAACTTGCGGTAACAATGGATTATTCGATATTCCTTTGGCATAGCTACAAAGAGGAATGTGCTACTGTTAGCAATAAAGAGAAAGCGATGGCAAACGCGATTGGAAAAACATTCACTTCTGTTATCGGTAGCTCTATTACTACTGTGGCTGGGTTCATTGCACTCTGCTTTATGTCTTTCACACTTGGGCTTGATCTCGGGATCGTAATGACTAAAGGTGTGATACTTGGTGTAATTGGCTGCGTCACGGTTCTGCCTGCACTAATTCTCACGTTTGATAAGATATTATCAAAAGCTTCCCATAAATCGCTACTCCCAGATATGACTAATTTTTCCAAACGCATATTGAAGGTATTTCCAGTGATTTTAATTATCTTTGCAGCGATCTTGGCGCCAGCGTTTTACGGCTACAAAAAAGCACAGGCCGAAGTATATTATGATTTAGGTGGCACTTTGCCAGATACTATGGAGGTATCGATTGCCAATAAAAAATTAAGTGACGAGTTCAACATGGCGTCGACACACATGGCACTGGTAGAATCGTCTGTTGCGGAACAGGATGTACGCGCCATGACCAAAGAACTGGAGGGGGTCGAGGGCGTAAAATTTGTACTTGGACTTGAGACACTAATTGGCGAGCGCGTACCGATAGATTTCTTGCCAGAGTCAGCAATAGAAAAATTAAAGAGCGATAAGTGGGAAATGATTTTAATTGGTTCGGAGTATGGTACAGCTTCAAACGATGCGAATAAACAAATTGCAGCTCTTAATGACGTTCTTAAAAAATATGATGCTGGTGGATTACTAATTGGTGAAGCACCGGCCATGAAAGATATGATTGAGACAACCGATACAGATTTTAAGGTTGTAAATATTATCTCTATCGTTGCAATATTTATTATCATTGCACTGGTAGAAAAATCATTCTCTTTGCCATTTATCTTAATTGCTGTAATTGAGGTAGCAATATTTATCAACCTCGCAATTTCTCACTTTACCGGTGCGAGCTTACCGTTTATTGCGCCAATTTGTATTAGTACGATTCAGTTAGGTGCTACCGTAGATTACGCAATCTTGATGACCACACGTTACAAAACGGAAAGAATTGGCGGTAAGAACAAACACGATGCTATTCAAATTGCTCTTTCTACTTCCATTCCGTCAATTATCGTATCATCGGCTGGTTTGTTCGTGGCAACACTCGGCGTATCAATCTATTCTAATATTGATATGATCTCTGCAATTTGTCTATTGCTTGCACGCGGCGCGATTATTAGTATGGTAATGGTAATTTTGGTATTACCAGCGCTATTTATGTTGTTCGATAAAATAATTTGTAAAACAACAAAGGAGATGAAACCATGTCTAAAAAATTAAAAGTTTTAGTCGCTATGATGGTGGCCGGAGTGATTGGCGCCAGCACTACTTTAGCAGTGCAAGGTATTAGCAATACCACCACAAATAGTAACACAAAATTAATTAGCTCTAATAGCGATTCAAGTAATACTCAATTAGTCGACGAGATGGTCTATGTTTTTGCTAAAGCTGATGGCACTACTCGCAAAATCGTATCCTCTGACTGGACTAAAAACTTGAATGTCGATGAGTACACCACCGTAATTAATAACGATAAGAAAACACCTGTGGATTTAAAAGTTACTTATAAATTAGATGGCAAGGACATCTCCGCTAAAGATTTAGCTGGCAGATCTGGTAAAGTCACTATTCGTTATGATTATAAAAATAAGGAAGTCGCTAGCGGATACTATGTTCCTTACGCAGTAATTTCTGGCTTGATGCTTGAAAACGATAAGTTCAAGAATGTTGAAGCGGTAAACGGCAAAATCATCAATGATGGCGCTCGTATTATTGTGGCTGGATTGTTACTTCCTGGGATGCAAGAAAATCTAGGTCTCACACAATTTGAAATTCCAAGCTACCTAGAAGTTACTGCCGATGTTTCTGACTTTTCTTTAAACATGGCAGTTTCATTAGTTACAAATGAGATCTTTAACGATCTGGATTTCTCTGGTCTTAATTCTATTGATCAATTATCTGCCGAATTAAACAAAATGACTGCAGCAATGGACCAATTAGTAGGTGGGTCATCTGATCTTGCGACAGGATTAGAAAAATTATATGAAAAGGCCAGCGCTCTTCCTGATGGCGTAGCTCAACTTTCTAACGGCGCTACGCAACTAGCGGAAGGCGCCAGTAAGCTCGATCGAGGCGTAGACAAACTGCAAGAAGGTGTAGAGGGTATCTATGCAGGCTTAAAAGAAAAAACCGATACCAATAATGCTCTACTTCAGAACGGTACTAAAGCAGTATTCCAATCTTCGCTTGATACTGCTAATAGCAATACCGATTTACGCAATGCTATGTCATATTATTGCCATATTGACGATCCATTGACAGTAGAAAATTATCCAGCTGTGAGTGAGAATTGTCTTAAAACACTTGCAGAGAGCAATCCAACAATTGAAGCTGTTAACAACTCTTTGAATAAAGTCTATGCTTTGTGGCAAGGTGTAGTTGCTTATACTAATGGTATCGCCAATTTCAATGAAACTTATATTAAAAATGGACTACTCGCTAATATCACCGATTCGGAGAATGGCTTAAAGACCGGTTCTTCCGCTATTGCCACTGGTACCGCTAAACTTTCCGATGGTCTTGGAACGTTGAACGATTCTGCGCCGGCCCTTGTCGATGGTATCAACCAGTTACGCGATGGTTCGACGAAACTATCAAGCGGTTTAAAACAATTTAATCAGGAAGCTGTGCAAAAATTAGTTAATGTCTATAATGGTGACATTAGAGGTTTTATTGACAAAATTCAAGCGATTGCTAATGTCGCTAAGAATCACCGTGACAACGCTAAATACATTTATCGCGTTGATGAAATCAAAAAATAGTCTTACTTTTCGCGTGATATAATAGAGTTATGCGAATTTTAGGAATTGATCCAGGCACTGGAATTTGTGGATTTGGAGTGATTGAGGTTAATCGTGGCAAACCTACGCTAATAGATGCTGGTGTAATTTCTACGCCACCACATACACCTTTGCCAGAAAGACTAGAGGATATTTATAATTCTTTGCATGAAATAATCAAATTAAATAGACCTGACACAGTAAGCATTGAAAAATTATTCTTTATGCAAAATATTACAACTGGCATTTCCGTAGCGGAAGCACGCGGTGTTTGCATCTTAGTTGCAAAGCAAGCCAAACTCCCAATTTTTGAATACTCTCCAAACGAGATCAAAAAAACAATGACTGGTTTTGGGCACGCCGACAAAAAGCAAATGCAGGAAATGGTAAAATTGCATCTAAAACTAAAAGCTGTACCAAAGCCAGATGATGCAGCGGATGCGCTTGCGGCAGCAATCTGCCACTCTTTGATGAAAAAAACTATTTAATTATTTCATATATTTGATTAGTGTATTTCTTAAATCACTAACTGGTAGGACAAATTTGTCCTTAGCGGTAGCTGGCGCAATGGCATGGGTAAAGCCAAGTTTTTTGGCCTCAGCGATGCGTTGATCTGAACGAAAGGCTGAACGTATTTCTCCCCCAAGACCAACTTCGCCAAAAACTACATATTTTTCTGATAGCTTGCGCTTGGCAAGTGCGGAAGCGATTGCGAGACAGACGGCCAAGTCTGCAGCAGAGTCTTGCAACTTGATACCGCCGACCACATTAATAAATACATCTTTATCATTCAATCTCAGTTTTGTACGACGTTCAATGACAGCAATTAAAAGATTCAGACGGTTGATATCAAAACCAGAGCAAGTCCGTTTCGGATAGCCAAAGTTTGTCGGCGTAACTAGTGCTTGGATTTCTACTAAGAGCGGACGCGCGCCTTCTACCGTAGCAAGGATGATTGAGCCGTCGGTGTTTTGACGCTCGGCAAGTAAAGCAGCAGAAGGATTTTGAACCTCAGAAAGACCTTGGTCGTTCATCTCAAAAATAGCGACTTCCGAAGTGGAACCGAAGCGATTTTTGATGGCGCGGACGGTTTTAAACCCGCCATAGCGATCTCCTTCAAAGTTTACTACCACATCCACCAAGTGTTCTAAAACTTTTGGACCCGCCAGAGTTCCTTCTTTGGTAACGTGACCGACGATAACTACCGCAGTGTCAGTAGCCTTGGCAGCGCGAATAATGAGATTGCCGCAGTTGGTGACTTGCGAGACGGTACCAGGAGCGGAAGTTAGTTCATTTAAAGACAAAGTTTGGATAGAATCGACTACTACAAATTTAAACTGACCAGTTTCAATGGTTTTAGCGATATCGTTTCCGGAGGTGGAGGAAGCAAAAGACAAATCCTCAGAGTTTGCACCGAGTCGCTTAGCGCGAAGTTTGACTTGACCAGCTGATTCCTCACCAGAAACATAAAGTACTGGTGCGGATTTAGCAATTTTAGCACAAATTTGCATGAGTAAAGTTGATTTGCCAATACCCGGCTGACCAGTAAGTAAAGAAACTGAGCCGGCAAGAAAGCCTCCGCCCAGTACTAGATCTAGATCCGGAAATCCAGTGGACATTCTGGCTTTAATATCAGAAGGTAAAATTTCATTGATGGAAACGTAGTCTAGTTTTTTCCCAGAAACTTGACCTTTGGCAATGGCAGTTTTGGCGCTTGTTTCGTCTGCCTGGATTTGTTCTACGAGCGTGTTCCACTCGCCACAATTATCGCATTTCCCTGTCCATTTAGAGAAGCTAGTTCCACAATTACTGCAAACGTAAATCGATTTTACCTTCGCCACTTTAACTCCACTTTTATTTAATTATTTGGTCTATTATACCATACTTCTTAGCTTCTTCGGCGGACATCCAGTTGTCACGATCCATGTCTTTTTCTACTTGAGCTAGAGGCTTACCAGTATTTTTGGCGAATATTTCAGCGAGGCGTTTCTTTAAATAGATTCCTTCTTTTAAAGCAATTTCTTGGTCAGTAATTTTGCCTTCAGTGCCGGATGATGGCTGGTGGATCATGATGCGAGAATTTGGCAAGACAAAACGTTTACCTTTAGTACCACAAGACAAAAGCATGGCGCCCATAGAAGCCTGAAGCCCGATACCAATCGTCTGCACATCTGGCTCAATGTAATTCATGGTATCAATGATTGCGAGTCCATCATAGACACTACCGCCAGGAGAATTGATATAGAGTTTAATATCTTTCTTTGGGTCCTCATGTGCAAGGAACAACAACTGTGCTACTACTAAATTGGCGGTGTGTGGATTAACGTCCTCGCCAAGAAAAACGATGCGATCAGTAAGAAGTCTAGAATAGATATCATAGGCTCGCTCGCCTTTAGCAGTTTCCTCCACCACAGTTGGAACTAAATAATCTTTTGTCAAATCTTTTGTTTTCATAAAATCCTTTCTTTAACTATTCTTAATCATTTCTGGTTCGGCATTAGAATTTATAGCCTTTTCTAGCGCCGCACCGCGCAAAACATTTTCATTATATTCCATAACGACATTATTATATTTATCTATTAAGGCGTTTAGCTCATCAAAAGAAGCACCAAGACTAGATTGTTCGCTAAGTAGGTTGTTTCTAGTGACATTAAATACGCTCTCCAGCGTAAAGCAACCAGCCGTACTGGCACAGCGATTAAACTCACTAATTTTGGCAGATAGCTCCTCGAATCGACGATAATAATCGCTAGTTTTACTCTCAATTTCGGCATTCAAATTTTTTAGCTGACTAGAAAGACTATCTATTTCTGCTTCTAGTTCTTTAAATGGTTCAATGTAACTATTGTAATAGTCAACAACTAAGTCTTGATTATTAAAATATCTTGCGTAGTGTTTTTCTAAAGCCTCTGGTAAATCGGCAATTTCCGTACCGATACGGGAGTGAAGCTCATCAATACGTTCGCTATCATTATATGTTTCAAGATCATCAGCTAATAGATCATGATATCTACTATCATTATAAACTTCTAGGAGCTGCTTTGATAGTT
>CAYYEY010000035.1:0-8276 GCA_964471175.1 uncultured Candidatus Saccharibacteria bacterium | reverse complement strand
GGTTTTTGGGCAAAAGATGACTCCCACCATGTCTGATACCCAAAAAACGCCTGTAAATGCCTTACATTGCGTCGTTTTTTTAACAGGGGTAGTTTGCTCTTGCAATTTCCCTAAAAATAAGTTACAATTATAGCAAGTTAAGTTAATAACAATAATTTTTTAAGGAAATAATATGTCTGACAATAAATTGTCCCTAGAAAAACGCACCGTTTCTGGCAAAAAAGTTGCCAAGATTCGCGCTGAAGGTTTTATCCCATCTGTAGTTTATGGTGATAATAACGAGCCGATTCTTGCCCAGTCCGCTTATAATGACACTGAAAAAGTCTTGCGTGCCGCTGGCTACCACTCTACTATTGATATTACTGTAGATAAGAAGCCTTTCATGGTTATCGTTAAGGATATCGCTATCGATCCAGTTTCTCGTAAAATTATCAATGTCGAGTTCCAGGCTGTATCTGCAGATAAACCTGTGGAAGCTATTACACCTATTGTAATTGTTGGCTACGAAACTTCCGAGGCCAATAAATTACACTATGTCTATACTCAAGTTATTGAGGAAATAGAAGTTAAGGCAAAACCTGCCGATCTTCCAAAAGAGCTTACTGTTGACGCTTCCAAACTCGCTGACATCGATGACAAATTGACTATCGCCGATTTGAATCTCCCAGCTGGAGTAGAATTAGCTGATAAGGAATTAAGTTCCGACCAGGTTATTGCTAGCCTTTATGACCCTGCTGTCGTTGCTGCCCAACGTGAAGCTGAGGAGGCCGCCGCCAAAGAGGCTGCAGCCGCTGGTGAAACTACCGAGGCCGCTGATGTTCCTTCCGATAATGGCAGCAAGCCTGAGGAAGCAGAATCCGCCGAAGGTGGTGAAGCTAAGTCTGAAGACAAAGAATAATAATACTAATAATAGCACCACCATTGTTAATATCACCGCTACTACAAATAGCGGTGATATTTTAACACCTTAGCATCGGTAACCTACTATTTTAATTTCGGCATTAGCGACCCACTTTTTCGATACATCAGCCTCGACGGCAACCTATTTTTTCTTTAGTGCTTCAGTATTGGCAACTAATCTAGCCTTGAAAGCATCTTGTGCGGCGGCAGTTTTGTCGTTATCACCCTTCCAAGTTTCTAGCGCTGGCATTTGCAAAGCTCTAGAGAAAGAGAAAGTAACTGGCCATGGATATGGACCGCAGTTGATGATTGCTTGTAAATTCTTGGTGGCTTGTTCTACGGTTTGCCCACCAGACAAGAATACCACACCTGCCACGTTTTCTGGCACGTGGCCCTTAAGTACGCTTGCTGTAGTCCTACCAACTTCCTCTGGGGTGGATTGAATTGGATATTTTTTGCCGGCAAGTACCATATTGACTTTGAGAATAATAGCATCAAGTTTTACGCCAACCTTAGCAAGTTCATCAAAGAGAATGTCTAAAATCTTGGATGTAGTATCTGCACATTGTTGTAAAGTATAATTTCCATCGTATTGGACTTCTGGTTCGACAATTGGCACAAGATTATTATCCTGACAAGCCTTAGCATACTCTGCTAAAATCTGACAGTTTTTGAGAATTGCCATATCAGAAGGTTTACCTAAATCAATCTCGAAAGCGGCGCGCCACTTACAAAAACGAAGGCCTTGAGTGTAATAATTTGCTAGGCGTTCCTTAAGTCCATCTAGACCCTTGGTGTATTTTTCGTCACTATCAGGGAAATTAACTAATCCTTCATCTACCTTTACACCAGGGATAATCCCGTGCGCTGTAAGATATGATACAAAATCTCTGCCATCATCAGATTTCTGGCGCGTGGTCTCATCAAACAGAATTACCGCATTGACATAGCGTTCAAGTTCTGGAGTGGAGAGTAAAACATTACGATAATCTCTACGATGTGTTTCATCATCTGGAATCATTAGACCCTCGAACTTTTGGTGGATATTGCCACCAGATTCATCTGCCGCAAGAATACCCTTCCCGGCTGTCATCATCGTAGCTGCTACCAGGCGAATATCGGTTTCCTCAGTTTTTTGAGTTTCGGCAATTTCTTTGATTTTTTCCATTGGCATAGTACCGGATAGGGAAGAACCCTCGGCATTAATTTTGGCATAGCGCAGGGCATCTTTAACTGAAGCGCCTTGTGTCAGCGCGGCAAATACTGTTGCGGCAATAATAGAATGGACAGTAAGATGAGTCATTAGGTCGGTACGCTCAATTCGCCAAAGCTGCTTATGACCGTTCAAAGAAATTTCTTGGTCGGAAATATAACAAACAGAATTTTTTTCCTTGGCTTCTGGCAAATCGTCATCGGTAAAGACCATCTCTGCTATATTGAGTAATTCCTTGTCGGTTTCTGTCAAATTAGCAGGCGCATAAAAAGCCAGACGTGTTTTGTTCGACATTGCCAAGAAATTTTTAATTTCTTTGACCAATTTTTCACTAATCCCAGCAGAGCGATCAACAAAAATCCAATCAATCGCCTCATCTGGCATTACCCATTTGGTCTCGGTGCGCTCATTTGGTACTAAATAAGAAATCTTATTACCATGACAAAGCATATAGCGATAATCATCCGCGCGCTGATTATTTGCGACAATTTCTCCACCTGCAAATCCCATTTTTGAACCAGCGATTCGCGCAGAAAAATCAAAGCGATTTAAGACCTCTAACGCTACTGCTGCTCCACCATAAATACTAATTCTGCGGAAGAACTGATGTGCGCTTCCGTTAAACCCGAGATCTAACCATGGTGTGTCATTCTCGTCCACCTCAAAATTATTTTTACGTTCATCCAAACGTAGATAAACGTCCTTAAGGATATTCCCAATTATTAATATATTACTCATGCTTTTAGTATAGCATAAGATAAAACAATATGACAAAAAATATTCAAAAACGCCCTAGAAATTCTACGAATCATTTTAAAAATTCTAAATGTAAGCATTTTTACTATTTGTGGTTTTATTGTATAATATAGTCATGAAGTATCTAGCAGTTTTAGGTAGACAGCCAAAAATATCTCTAGCAGAACTTGAAAGTCTTTTTTCGAACGTCCAACCATTAGGTTTAGAACTTGCAATTTTTGAGTCTAAAATCGAGCCTAATATCAATAGGTTAGGCGGGACGGTCAAACTTGCGCGAGTGCTAACAGAAAAACCAGAAAAGTTTTTTTTAAACTTGAATTATACTGGCAAAATCGTGATTGGTGTTTCTGACTATTCCAAAAATTCTAATCGTCGCAAATCACAGCAGCTGGCGTTAAAGATCAAAAGAATCCTAAAAAATAACAATAAAAGCGTCCGTGTACTTGAGAATAAAGACGCTGCGCTTTCTTCGGCCACAGTATTTCATAATCAACTCGGTGAAAAACCAGGTCATATTGAACTAATTAAATACGGAGAAAAGTGGTTTGTTGGTATTGGCGTACAAAACATCAATGCCTATCGCGACCGTGACAGAAAACGTCCGGCACGTGATGCAAAAGTTGGAATGTTGCCGCCAAAATTAGCGCAAATCCTAGTCAATTTATGTGGTCCGTTATCTACTGACGAGACCGTGCTTGATCCGTTTTGCGGGACTGGTGTAGTTTTGCAAGAAGCGCTACTTATGGGTTATCATGCTTATGGTACTGATGCTTCTGACAGAATCGTAGATTTTACTAATAAAAATTTGGAGTATTTTAAGTTTAGAAATTACAAAACTGAAGTTGGTGATGCTACAGATTTCACCTGGCAACAACCAATTGATGCAGTAGCTTCAGAAACTTACCTGGGACCACCAATGTCCGCGCCACCAGTAGAGATAAAACTAAAAACCGTTGAGCAGGAGTGTCGCGCGATTATTACTGGATTTCTCAAGAATTTAAGTACGCAAATTGAGCCAGGTACGCCAGTAGTAATTGCTGTACCGGCGTGGCTAAGGCCAGACGGGTCCTACTCGCGTCTGAAACTACTTGACGAGGTAGAAAAACTGGGGTATAATGTAAAGAAGTATAAGAATCTGAGCCAAGAGGACTTGCTTTACGCGCGCGCGGGGCAAATTGTGGCCAGAGAGATAATAGTATTAAGGAAGAAATAATATGTCACATGTGAAAGCTGGCGGTACCGCCAAGAATATCCACAATAACGCTGGTCAACGCCTCGGCGTCAAGCGCTTCGGTGGCCAAAAAGTTAGAAATGGTGAAGTAATCGTTCGCCAAACTGGTAGCACCAAGATTGCTGGTCCTGGTACTTATATGTCTAGGAATTTCACTATCCACGCTGCCAAAGATGGTGTTGTCACTTTTGTTAAAACCAAGAAAACTCACTTCTCTGGTAAATCCTTACCACGCGTTCGTGTTGAGGTTCGCTAATATTAAACCGCCTAGTTGGCGGTTTTTTTGATTGAATAATTAATTTATTGCCGTTAAAACAAGAAAAAGGCTGTCAAACGACAGCCTTTTATAAAATGAACTACCTCCACCTAAGTAACTCACGATAAACGTGTGAGCTATTTGGTGCCAAATATCCGATCGCCAGCATCACCAAGGCCAGGAACGATATAACCGTCCTTATTTAAGCCTTTATCCAAGTGTGCGATAAAAAGTTCGACGTCCGGATGCTTTTCTTGCATTAAATTAACTCCTTGCGGTGCGCCAATAATGCCCATAAAATGTATGGTTTTGCAACCGATTTTCTTAAGCTCTGTAACTGCAAAATCGGCGGAACCACCTGTAGCAAGCATAGGATCTAGCACAAAAACTTCGCGATTTTCAATATCTTTTGGCATCTTCCAGAAGTATCTCTGAGGTCGTAAAGTATTCTCATCACGGTAGACCCCACAAAATCCAGTTCTGGCCTGCGGTACAATGTCTTTCATTGGCTGTTCCATAGCAAGTCCAGCTCTAAGAATCGGAACCAAAACTTGTTTCTTTCCAGAGATCTTTTTACCAAGCGTTTTGCAGATTGGTGTGGTGATCTCGCAGACACTTAATCCAAGATGAGAAAAAGCATCAAATGCCATCAGTTTTGTGACTTCCTCAACCAGCTTCCGGAAAACGGAACTCGGCGTCTCGATGCTGCGCATGATTGAGATCTTACTCTCGATTAACGCGTGACCATTATAAATATGGGTGGTCGGCGCTAATTTTATCGTTGGGCATTCTATCAAGAGCTCGTGTTCGTGTTTCAGAATAACATCATTTGCCGAACATGTTTCAGCTAATGATGCTCCATTTGGAGCCTGGCTTTGACTAAAAAAATTCTCACTCATTTTATCCCCCCTTTCTTAAGGAACCTACACTACTAGCAAAAATTTTAGCCAAACTTCTTGCTAAGATACTATCATAATTATAACACATTTTTTACTAAAAACAATGGTTACATGTTCGGTTTTGGCAATGTATAATATAATCATGACGAGTAGAGTGCCACTAGCGGAGAGGATGCGACCGCAAAATTTGAAAGATGTCGTAGGACAAGACGCAATTATTGGTGATGGCAAAATTCTAACAGAAATCGTTAAAAAAGGTGAGCCGGTTAATTTAATATTTTGGGGACCACCAGGAACGGGGAAGACTACACTTGCTAGGATTCTGGCGCGCGAATTTAAGGCGGATTTTATAGAGCTCTCTGCGGTAACTGCGCACAAAAGTGACGTCGAAAAAGTAGTAGAGCGCGCCAGGACAAATTGGAATTTAAAAACCAGAACCGTACTTTTTGTCGACGAAATCCATCGCTTTAATAAGGCTCAACAAGATGCTTTTTTGCCACACGTAGAGTCAGGCTTGATTATTTTAATTGGTGCAACTACAGAGAATCCGAGTTTTGAAGTAATTTCACCACTACTTTCGCGTTCACGCGTGGTAGTAGTTTCTCCGTTAGGGAAAGATGATATTATTACTGTTTTAAAACGTGCAATCAAAGCCGAAAAAGCCACAAAGCGCGTCGCCAAAAAAGCAATTGACTATTTGGCGGAATTGTCCGGTGGCGACGCGCGCTCTGCGCTAGGAGATTTAGAGCTTGCGCTTAGTTTATCTGACAAAGTTGATGTTAATACGGTTAAAGAAGCCGCCGGCAGGAAAGTGCCAGGCTATGATAAAAAAGGCGATCATCACTACGATAATATTTCCGCGTTCATCAAATCTATGCGTGGTTCGGATGTTGACGCTACGCTTTACTATCTAGCGCGGATGGTAGAGGCTGGCGAGGATCCAAAATTTATCGCGCGCCGCATGGTGATATTTGCTTCAGAAGATATTGGCATTGTCGGTAGCGGCGCGCTCAACTTAGCAGTTTCCGCTTTTGAGGCGGTAGAGCGCGTAGGTATGCCAGAAAGTGGAATAATTTTAAGTCATGTAGCAGTAGTCCTAGCAAAATGCAAGAAAAATCGTGATAGTTATGACGCTTGGGCAAGAGCGCAAAAATTGGCGCACAACTCTATGGGCCTTCCAGTACCAACCCACCTCCGTAATGCACCAACTAAACTAATGAAAGATCTAGGATTTGGTGAAGGCCAAAAATGGGAGGCTGGCTTCCACCTAGACAAAAGTTATCTCCCAGACGAAATCAAAGATCAAAAAATATTTAAAAGCTCTATCGAATAATCTGATACAAGTAGCTTAAAATTATCTCAATAAAAGATTTAAAACATTAATCCTTAAAACCCTTGACCGGTTAATTTAAGTCATAGTATAATAAAAGTACAATATAATTCAAGGAGAATATTAAAATGAAAAAGTTTGTCGGAACTGTATATGCCGCCATGGCCATGCTTTCAGTTGGTGTTATGGTAGTTCTTGGTATACTAACTAACTCTTGGGACAATCTTTGGCTAATCCCATTTGGCGCAATGATTCTTGCAACCGTATTTGCAGTAATCGTCGGTGCAGTAGACGATAATAAATCTAGCAAGAAATAATCATAAAAAGAAAGTAGAGCATGGGTTTATTTGGTAATTTATTCTCCAAACAAACTTGTGGTGTCTGTGGTAAAGAAGTGGGGGCTTTATCACGCACCAAACTAAAAGACGATAATTATCTTTGCAATGATTGTCGCAAAAACACCAGCGCGCTTTTCCGCCTGAACTATCATGATTTAGAATCCACCAAAAAGCACTTGGAATACATGGAAAAAGCAAATGAATTATATGAAAAAGAATTTGCTAATCTGGACAAGAGCATGGTGGATTATTGCGGTCATCATGGGTCATACAAAATCGGCTTTGCCGATAGCATAGGCATGTTTGAGGTAATTTCGCCAATGATGAAAAAGTCCAGCAAGAGAGAACTTTTTCGTTACGATCAAATCGATAGTTTTGGCCCGTACATCGAAATGAACGCATTGAACCGTAGAGAAGGCGAGAAAAAATACAAAGAATACGGCGTGCTTATTAAGATGCGCTGCGCAGAGGACTATAGGCAAGCAGATGCTAGCAAAAAGGAAATGATGTTAATGCATCCCTATGCAGTCGAAATCAAAATCCCAATCCAGCATAATGTTGATAATCCATCTGGTGGTGATCGAATTTTTGGACACCTAAGCGAAATCTTTGGTGGTAAGAAAAGTGGCGCAATGAAAACCGTAGACTCTATTGCGTCGATGGTACTTGGTTCTCCAACAGCCGCAATGATTCCATCCGGAGATTTTTCGGATGCAAACAGGGCAAAGTATACTAAGTTAGCAGATGAAGTAGAGAAACGCGCGCTCGGAAAGACATTAAGAGATATCTAATAAAAGGAGTATATCATGAATAACAAAGGCAAAATTGCTGCCATCATTGGTGTAGTCGTCGTGATAATTGCAGCAGTGGTAGTTACTATCATTGTCGTAAATAACAATAACAATAATAATCAATCAAATAACAGCTCAAACACCGCAAATAGCTCTGAAACTAAAGATAGCGCCAAGAATGTTGACAATAACAATACTGGCAATATTAGCGATACTAATAATACCAATAACTCTAATAACACCAATATTGGCAGCAACTCAAGTAGCGCAGACTCTAGTGCTAATTCTATTGTTGGCAAGTGGACTTACGGCGACGCAGAGCTTGCAAAGGCTGGCGCAGACTTTACCTACACATTCAATAGTGATGGCACTGGTGATTACAGTGGAATGGAATTCACCTACAAGACTGATGGAAATAAATTAGCTATAACTTACAAGTCTACTGGTGGCACCTTTGAGACCGAATATGAAATCAAAGGCGATGTCTTGAACGTTAAAGACTCTGGCGGAAACGATACGCTTTATAACAAAGTAAAATAGGGGCAAACTTATTATTCTACGG
>CAYYEY010000034.1:0-9357 GCA_964471175.1 uncultured Candidatus Saccharibacteria bacterium | reverse complement strand
ATGGGAATAACTATTTTACAAATAAAAAGTGTGAACGATGTATTGATTTAGGCCAAAATCATTGACATTAAATCATTAGTTTGATATAATTGTAAGTAATGAAGTTCTTGCACGGGGCAGTATGCTCCTACCGCAGGAGCTTCTTTTTATAACATAATTATACCTAGTTTTTCCTGAATATCTTCTCTATAGACTGTTAATGCCTGAACAATTCGCCCCCACCAAGATTCTACTAGAAACTTGCAAAAGATAATCTATCGTGCTATAATAAATCTATTATTAATTTAATGAAACAGTTGGGAGAAATTTCTCTGGCTGGCTAGGCGCAAAATCGCCTAACTAAAAGGCTTAGATCTCTCAACAAAGAGAAAGGGAAATATTAATGTCAGAAAGCATTGATATGAAAGCTTTGCTAGAAAGTGGCGCTCATTTTGGCCACAAAACTAGCCGCTGGCACCCAAAAATGGCTCCATACATTCACAGCCGCAAGCAGGGTGCGCATATTATCAACCTAGAAAAGACCGTCGAGGGTCTTGAAACTGCTTTGCCAAAAGTTAAAGAAATTGTAAAAAGTGGCAAGAAAATCCTCTTTGTCGGCACCAAAAAGCAAATGAAAGACGTAGTGAAGGCTGCTGCTGAGTCCGTCAATATGCCATACGTTACCGTACGTTGGATTGGTGGAACTTTGACCAATGTTGAAACCGTCAACAAGCAAATCAAAAAAGTCAAAGACCTAGAAAGAAGGATGGAATCTGGCGAACTTGAAAAGCGCTATAACAAGCTCGAAGTTCAGCGTTTCCAAGAGGAAATTGATATGCTAAACGAGCGTTATGGCGGTATCAAAGACATGACCGAGCAACCAGCAGCTATCATCGTCGTTGATGCTTGTGAGGATAAAAACGCCGTCAAGGAAGCAAACACTTTGAAAATTCCAGTCTTTGCTATTACTGATACCAACGTCGATCCATCTAATATCGATTACGTCATCCCAGCAAACGACGATTCTATCAAAGCAACCACATTAATCTTAGATTATTTTGTAAATGCAATTAAGGAGGGCAAAAAATAATGGCTGACAAAAAAATCTCAATCGAAGATATCAAAAAGCTCAAAGAGTTATCTGGCGTTGGTCTAACTGATGCTAAGCAGGCTCTAGTTGAAGCCAAAGGCGATTTTGACAAAGCCCTAGAAGCCATGAGAAAGAAAGGTCTAACTAAGGCCGAAAAACGTGGCGATCGCGAGACTCGCGAAGGTTTAGTTGATGCTTATATTCATGATGGCCGCATCGGCGCTATTATAGAAGTCAACTGCGAGACCAGCTTTGTTGCTAAAACCGATGAATTCAAAGACCTAGCTCACAAACTTGCTATGCAAGTTGCATCCATGAATCCTCTCTATGTTTCTGTCGAGGATATCCCAGAGGATGTCATGAATGCCAAGAAAAAGGAATTTGAAGAAAACTTCAAGGGCCCAGAAAAAATGAAAGATCAAATCATTGGTGGCCAAGTCAAAAAAGCTTTTGCCGACAAAGTTTTGATGGATCAACCATACATTTTGGACGACACTAAAACCGTCGCTGACTTTATCAAAGATAGCATTGCTAAAACTGGTGAAAACATCACCGTGCGTCAATTCAAACGCATTGAACTTGGGGTAACCGAGTAGAAAGGAATAATATGAGTAAAAAAGATTTACATCCAAAAGATTATCGCTTTGTAGTCTTTTCTGACGAAGCTGCCGGATACTCTTTCCTCACTAAATCCACCGCAAAAAGCGAGGAAACCGTTAAATGGAAAGATGGCAAAGAATATCCACTAGTTAAGATTCAGATTTCCTCTGCCTCTCACCCATTCTTTACTGGCGAGGAAAAGATTATCGATACTGAAGGTCGCGTTGATCGCTTCAAAGCACGCGCCGCCAAGGCCAAAGAGCTTCGCAAAAACATCGGCAATAAAATCAAAAAAGCCAAAAAAGAAGCCGAGAAAAAAGCTAAAAAAGATTCCGAGTAATCTTACCTAAACAACTGATTATAGCACAAGTCATTTCGCTTGTGCTATAATTATTTCATGGAAATAATTCCACAAGTCTTACTGTTAATTGTTGGTTTTATCCTTTTGATTAAAGGTGCAGATTTTTTTGTTGATGGCGCTTCCAGCACAGCACTTAATTTTAAAGTCCCCAAAATCTTAATTGGACTCACTATTATCGCTTTTGGCACCAGCGCGCCAGAATTAGCTGTTTCGATACAGGCTTTAGCAAATGGCAGCACCGATATGGTGCTTGGAAACGTCATTGGTAGTAATATTATTAATATTTTATTGATTCTTGGTGTTGCCGCCGTAATTAGACCCATCCGCATTAGAAATAACACTATCCGCAAAGAAATCCCAATCGCTATTTTAATTTCTTCGCTTTTAGTAGTATTATTTTTAGATGTCCAGCTTAATTCAGAAGTTATTGATCAAATCACTCGCTCAGACGAAATCGCCATTCTCCTGTTCTTTGCGGTTTTCTTATATTATCTTATTAGCTCTGCTATATCAGAATACAAAAGAGGAAAAAGCCAAAAAGCTACAGCTAAACCACGTTGGAAATTATTACCATCTCTCGGCATTGTTGTAGTCGGACTAGCTGGTATTATTATTGGATCTAACTTAGTCGTCAATTCTGCTAGCATTATCGCCACCACGCTTGGTATGTCTGAACGTCTAATTTCTTTAACTGTTATTGCTCTAGGCACGTCGCTTCCAGAACTTGTCACCACTATTGTCTCTGCCAAGAAAGGAGAAACCGATTTATTATTAGGCAACATCCTTGGCTCAAACATATTCAATATCTGCATCGTACTCGGCATTCCAGTCACAATATTTGGCACCATTACTCCTGCCTCTTTTCAAGCAGTTGATCTTATCGTGCTAGTATTCTCCGCACTTTTACTTTGGATTTTCTCCATCACTAAACACAAAATCACCAAACTAGAAGGCCTAATGATGCTACTAGCTTTTGCTGTTTATTATACCGTTGTCTTTATCGTTTAACATTGTTTTAGTGTCACTCGGTAATAATACGCACGTTACTTAACTTTATGTTATAATTTAATCATAATAACTGGAGTAAACTATGTTTGACGTCAAAGAAGAAAAAACTAAAATGGAGGGGATTCTTACACGTTTTAACGACGAAATGAAAAAGGTTCGTACTGGCCGCGCGCATCCTGATATGCTTGCCGGCATCAAAGTCGAAGCCTACGGGCAATTTATGCCACTAAACCAAGTAGCTAATGTTACTATTTCTGATGCAACTATGCTCCTAATTACTCCGTTTGATCCTGCCAATATCGGAAACATCGAGAGTGCAATTAGAGCAGATAGCACTCTAGGTTTAAACCCAGCTGATGACGGTCACGTTATCCGCGTTCCGATTCCGCCACTTACCGAGGAACGCAGAAAAGAAATCGTCAAAACTACCTCAGAAAAAGTCGAGGAAGCCAAAATCGGCATCAGAAACGTAAGAGAGGACGCTAGAAAAGACATCAAAGAAGCAAAACTTCCAGAGGATGCCACCAAGCGCGCCGAAAAAGAAATTGATGATCTCACCAAAGAATATACCGACAAAATTGATACCGCTTTCAAAGCTAAAGAAGCCGAGATTATGAAAATCTAGCCTAAAATCCACAACGGCTTGACACAGTAATTAGACCCAATAATCAGTTTTTATCAAATATCAGCATATCATGATATAATAGGCTTATGAATATTGTTTTTGGAGTAATAATTGGATTCTTTATTCTAATGGCGCTAGTTGTTGCGCATGAATTTGGACATTTTATTGCTGCTAGGCGTAGCGGAGTAGAAGTCGAGGAGTTTGGCATTGGCTTTCCGCCAAGAGCCAAAGCCTGGATCATGAATCCAGAATATATCGCCTGGAAAAAAGCCAAAAAATCCGGTAAAAAGCCTGGCAAAAAGCCCAAAAAATGGCTAAAACTCCAAAAATCCGAATGGGATAAAAAACAAAAAACTCTAGTTTTTTCTATTAATTATTTGCCAATTGGCGGTTTTTGTCAGATGAAGGGGGAATCAGACAGCGACAAACGCCCGCACAGTTTTGGTCAAGCCACACTCTGGCAAAAAACCAAAATCCTTTTTGCTGGTGTTGCCATGAACTGGCTTGTCGCCTTTATCATTTTAACTGTTTTGTCAATAACTGGTATGCCAGAATTCATGGAAAACCAATTCCACATGCCCGGAGATTCAGCCGAAGCCAAAGTCGACATCGACGAACAATATTACATTCCAGTTACCCGTTCAACTTGGTCCGCACCAATAGTTGGCGCTGTAACCACCGTCCAGCTCACCGGCGAAACTTACCGCGGTCTATTTAATATGTTGACATCGCTAGGTTCTGGCATTGTCAAACAATTTAATCCCGATGAATCCATCAGGAATGAAGGCCAAGCCGAAATCAAAGATGCCGGCGATTCCGTCTCCGGTCCAGTTGGTATTATTGGTATTATTTTCCCAAAATCTTTTGAATCCGGCCCAACTACCCTCGCCTTTCTTGCCGCGCTCATTTCTATCTCCCTTGCCTGCATGAACGTCCTACCTATCCCAGCACTTGATGGTGGTAGGTTCATCATGATTGCGTTCTATCGTCTCCGCGGTAAAGTCCTAACCAAAGAAAAAGAAGAAAAACTCGTAGCACGTACTTTTATCTTTTTGTTAATTTTAATCGCCATAGTTACCATACTTGACGTCACGAGGTTTTTTAGATGACAAAAAACAAAAGTAGTAAAGTAGCAGTCTCAAACGCCAACCCTCGTAAAATCTCCAAAAACAAAACCTTAAATCTTATCCTCACAATAGTTGCATTAATAATTTGGGTAGGTGGAGTTTATTTCTTAGTCCAATATATACTTGCCTTTATTATCCGTTCAATATTACAACCAACCACCAATACTCCGTTTTATCAAACTCTCTATAGTATACTTTGCTACCTCATTTCCGCAGCAATTATTCTCTTTGTTCCAAAATTAATCAACAAAAAATGGAAAGTAAGTTTAGAGGATCTTGGCATTATTGAACTTCCTACCTGGACGGATATTGGCCTTGCTCCAGTTGGGTTCTTACTATACACATTATTTGCGAATGTCTTAATTAGTCTTTTTTCTATATTTCCATGGTTTAGCGCCACAGAAAAACAAAATGTCGGTTACAATTCCGCCATGTTTGGCAGTGATCGTCTTTTTGCACTTACTGCCCTTGTAGTCGTTGCGCCAATTGTAGAGGAAATAATTTTCCGTGGATTTTTGTATGGTAAACTTAGAAAAAAGTTGGTCAAGGACATTCCAGAAGCAAAATCAAAACAAAAGACCAAAGAGATTAAAGCTATAAAACGTAAAAATCGTCTTGGCATTACCATTGCAATTATTATCACTTCCTTAGTTTTTGCCCTGATGCATCGCCAGTGGAACGTAGGAATTAACGTCTTTGCGCTGTCCATTATACTTTGTTTATTCCGCGAAATGACTGGCACCATTTATGCCGGCATTATCGTCCACATGCTAAAAAACGCCATCGCCTTCTACTTGCTGTATATTGTAGGTATGGGATAGAATCATCTTAAGAACAGATTATCAAGTTCTCTCCCATAAAATATGTTATAATAACTATTATGAAATTATCACAATCTTTTGTAAAAACTTTGCGTGAAGCGCCAAAGGACGAAACCGCAAAAAGCGCTAAGTATCTTACTCGTGCAGGTTACGTCCACAAGGAACTCGCCGGAGTTTATACCTATTTGCCTTTGGGTCTAAAAACCCTAAAAAATATCGAAAACATCATTAGAGAGGAATTAAACAGCATCGGTTGTAACGAAATCCAAATGACCGCTCTGCAAAATCCAGACCCTTGGATCAAAACCGAGCGTTGGAGTTCCGAGCGCATGGACATCTGGTTCAAAACAGAGCTGGCTGCCGGCGGAGAACTAGGTCTTGGCCCTACTCACGAGGAACCAGGTACTGCCATGATGCGCGATTACATCAAAAGTTACAAAGATTTACCAGCCAATTTCTATCAATTCCAAACCAAATTCAGAAATGAACTTCGCGCCAAATCTGGCATCATGCGTACTCGCGAATTTTTGATGAAAGATCTTTATTCTTTTAATATCGACAAAGATGAGCACGATAAATTCTATCATATCGTTGAGGACGCCTACAAAAAAATCTACGCCCGTGTGGGTCTTGGCGATTCAACTTTTGAGACTTTTGCTTCCGGTGGCGCATTTTCTAAATACAGCCATGAATTCCAGACTATTTTACCAGTCGGCGAGGATACAATCTACTATAACAAAGATAAATCTGTCGTCCTAAATGAAGAAGTTCTAAACGACGAAGTCCTAAACGACCTCGGTGTCAAAAGAGAAGAACTAGAAAGCTGCCAAGCTGCCGAAGTTGGCAATATCTTTAGTCTTGGCTATAAGTTTTCTGAACCACTTGACCTAGAATTTACCGACAAAGAAGGCAAAAAACATCCTGTCTATATGGGATCTTACGGCATTGGCGTCTCCCGCGTAATGGGTGTAATTGCCGAAAAATTTGCCGATGACAAAGGCTTAGTCTGGCCAGAGGAAGTCGCACCATATCAATACTACGTTGTTGCCATCGGAGAAAAAGCCGAGAAACTAGCTGCAGAATGGGAAAGAAAGTACCAAGATATCATTTTACTTGATGATAGGAATCTACGCCCAGGCGAAAAATTTGCCGATAGTGAACTTACTGGCATCCCTTATCGTATTGTAGTATCAGATAAGACCTTGGAAAAATCCAGCGTTGAATCTACCAAGCGCCAAAATGGAGAACAAAAACTCTTGACAATCGACCAGTTCACCGCTATACTATCAGGGTATGAAAAAGACAGTTAGTTTAACCAAACAGGGAAGGACCGATTTAGAAAACGAGTTAAAAGGCCTTATTGCTGAGCGTCCACGCATCGCAGAGCGCTTGCAGGCTGCTCGCGCTTTTGGCGATTTATCAGAAAATCAGGAGTATTCCGATGCTCGTGCCGAACAAAAAACCATCGAAAACCGCATTGCCGAGATTGAGGATATCCTAAAAAACGCCAAATTAATCAGAAATGCTTCTCACGACAAAGTCGCGATGGGTGCAACTGTTACTATTACCTTAAACGGCAAAAAGCAGACCTACTCCATTGTCGGCCCAGTAGAGGCTGATCCACTAAATGGCAAAATTTCTGATGTTTCTCCAATTGGCAAGGCTTTACTTGGCAAAAAAGTCGGTGACAAATTTGAACTCCCTAATGGAAACAGCGGTAAAATCTCCAAGATCGAATAAATTATGTTATAATATACAATATGACAACTTTAGCCGATTACAGAGACGAACGCATCAAAAAATTAGCAGAAATCAAATCACGTGGCATTGATCCATATCCAGCCAAATCTTATCGTGATACCAAAATTTCTGATGTTCTAGATGATTTTGATAATCTAAAAGGTCGAACTGCTACTATTGCTGGTCGCATTATGGCTATTAGAAGTTTTGGCAAACTTGCCTTTATCAAAATTCGTGATTACACCGGTGAAGTTCAAATCTTTATGACCGAGAGCAAAGAACAAGAGACTCTAGAGGATGCTCCTAGCTCATCAGATTCCAAATTGTTTTCAATTAGAGACATCAAACTTCTTGATACTGGTGATTTTATCGAAGCCACCGGCACTGTTGATCGCTCCAAAACTGGAGAAATTTCTATCTTTGCAAATAAAGTACGCCTGCTCACCAAAGCTATCCGCCCACTCCCAGGACGTGACGGCTTTACCAATAAAGAAGAACGTTTCCGCCGTCGCTACGTTGACATGAACGTCAACCTTGAAGTCAGGGAACGTATGGTCAGAAGGTCCAAGTTCTGGCAAGCTACACGTGATTTTATGAACTCTCACGGCTTTATTGAAATCAATACCCCAGTTTTAGAGCTGACCACTGGTGGCGCCGATGCGACGCCTTTTACTACCCACATGGATGCCCTAGACCAAGATTACTACCTGCGTATCTCCCATGAGCTGCCCTTGAAGCGTCTCATCGGCGCCGGCTTCGAGAAGGTTTACGATATCGGCCCACGTTTTAGAAACGAAGGTGTTGATGACGAACATCTCCCAGAACATATCGCTTTTGAATCTTACTCCGCTTATGATGATTACAAAGACGGCATGAACCTCTACGAAGAAATGATAAAATACGTCGCCAAAGAAACTTGGGGAACCCTTAAATTTAATGTCGGTGACTTTGAGATTGATTTAGATAACGGTGGCAAACCTTGGCCACGCATCAAATACGCCGATTTACTAAAAGAAAAATACAATATCGACGTCTTTAACCCAGACAGAGAAAAGCTCAAGCAAATCTTAAGAGATGACTTTAAAAATTCTGCCGACAAAAACGACAAAGTGGCGTATAAATCTCTGGAGCACACTCTAGAAACCGCCTCAGACGCAAGGTTAATCGACCACGTCTGGAAGTTAATCAGAAAAACTTCTGCCGGCCCATACTGGTTGGTAGAGGAACCTCTAGCTTTAAGCCCACTAGCCAAAGTAAATCCTGATAATCCATTAGTCACCGAACGTTTCCATCCAATTATTGCCGGCACCGAAATGGGAAACGGCTACAGCGAGCTCAACGACCCACAAGACCAGCTAGCGCGTTTCAAAGAACAGCAAGCCTTACGTGACGCTGGCGATACTGAAGCCCAAATGCTAGATCAAGATTTCGTTGAAATGTTAGAATACGGCATGCCACCAGCCTGTGGCTGGGGTAACTCCGAACGCAACTTCTGGCTACTTGAAGGCGTCTCCGGCCGTGAGGGTGTCCCATTCCCAATCATCAAACCTACAAACTAACTCCGATTATAATAAATCCTACTGCAAATCTTAGCCGAATCTGACTAAAACTTGTAGTATAATATACACGGGTGGGCTGTCCACCAGAAGTGAAAATAGTAGCTTACTGCTCGGACTATCCATTTAGGATGACAGAGATGCTCTCATTTAGTGAGGATAATACGCTACGCTTTTTTACTACGGTAGGAAAGTCAGGTTTTAGCCATCTCCCCTAAGCCTGAGGCTTTATTGTTTACCTTGAGGCGGCCGGCAACTACAACAGCGGGAGTTTGAACGATAGCGCGAACGGTTATTACTGGTCGGCTACGTCGAACAATAATAACAACGCTTACAATCTGAACTTCAACAGTAGCAATGTCAACCCTCAGAACAACAACAATAAGAACAACGGGTTTAGTGTTAGGTGTGTCTCCTTGTAGCTCTTGCTACTTTTAGGTTCGCCCACGT
>CAYYEY010000033.1:0-9438 GCA_964471175.1 uncultured Candidatus Saccharibacteria bacterium | reverse complement strand
CATAGGGAAGTTTAAAATGATGGAATTTGTGCAAAAGGGGACCAAGAAGCATAATAATTGACCTAGTTTTTCTGGCGGCATTAATGTCTAAGTTTTTAATTTTTAATTCGCGTGGTGGTATAATTTCTAAATCTTGCTTACGATTAACCCAGCGGCACTTAACGCCAATAGACTCTAAAACTTCAATGATACGAAAAACTTCCTCGATACGTGCTAAATGTTTTAAAGTAGTCTTGCTTGAATTAAGTAGTGAAGCACAAAGCAAGCCAACCGCAGCATTTTTGCTAGTGTTGACTGTGATTTCTCCAGAAAGTTCTTTGCCACCTTCTATGAATAGGCTTTGAGAAACAGAGGTGTTAACCGACAAAATTGGACTGCCGAGAGCATGAGAAAGCTTCTTAATCATATCCAGGGAAACATTTTGGGCGCCTTTTTCTATGCGGTAGATTGCTGGCTGAGAGGAGCCTACAAGTTTGGCAAGCTCGGTCTGAGTCAAGCCTCGCTCTTGACGTAGATGTGCAACGACGCCGCCAATTTCCTGCTGATAAGTCAGTTTTGTTGGTCTTTTTGACATAAGCAAATTATATCACAGAATGAATAATTTGTGAAGCAGAAAAAACACAAATACACCGCAGAGGCATCAGGTGTCCCAAGAGAGAATTAATGCTGTCAGAATTAAGATGTCTACTTACTGCTACAAACTACATTGTTCGCATGGACCCAGCCCTCAACGGAGCCGCCATCTAAGTATTCGCCTTTAGCCTTGGCTACGCGCATCACTCCGCCTTTTTTGATAAAGGCGGTGATTGGATCGGTGATTAGATACTCTTGTTCCCTTGCGCCAAAATCGTTTTCTTTGACGTATTTTACGATTTCTCGAAGCAAATCTGGAGTCATAATGTATTTACTTGGATTAATCAAATTAGAGGGGGCTTTGGATGGCTCTGGTTTTTCTACGATTTCTACTAACTTATTATCATTATCTACAGAAAAAACACCATATTTTTCTACTTCTTCTAGTGGGATTTCTGCACCTAGAATAGCAGATTCATCGTCATTCTGGCGAATACTTAGTAATGTTTCTGCGGACAATTCTCCGTCAGGGTTCCAAATAAAATCATCGCCCATATAAACAAAAACTGGTTCATTAATGGCGTATTCTTCTACTACCATAGCCACCGGCACGGCGGTACCATATTTGCTGGATGGGTCCTGAGAAACATAGTGAATTTTGACATTATCGGGCAAAGTTTTGGCCAGCTTAAGACGATCGAACTTGCCACGATCCTCTAGGTATTGATTAAGCGCGAGATTATCTTTATAAAATTCACGTACTTGGCAGGGTTCAACATTAGAAATGACCATGTAAATATCTGTCACGCCTGCTTTGATTAGTTCTTGCACGGAATAATCAACCAGGGGACGATTTCCTACTGGTAACATGGATTTCTCAATAATCTTGGTGATAGGGAGTCTCCTAGTTCCCCAACCAGCTACTGGTATAATGGCTTTTTTGATTTGTTTCATGTGGCTCCTTTTCTCACGACGCCTTTTTTAGCGCGTTTCCATATTACTTTTATAATACTCCATATTTCGCCAAGTGCAATATAAATAAAGAAACCAGCAATAAAAGAAAGTAAAGTTGGCAGGGCCGGAGTCAGAGTATCGCCAATAAAATACGAAATTATTGCAAAAGGTACTAAAATTAGAGCAGAAATAATTTGCAATTTTGCGATAGTTCTTACGGGTATCTTTGAACGAAGCATGATGGAAAAATCACCAACTTCCTGAGGAATTTCATGAGCGGCGGTGGCGAGAGAGGAAAGTAGGCCAGTCCCCATGCCAGAAGCAAAAGATGTGCCGATAACAATACCATCCATTGCCGTATGTAAACTATCAACAATCAGCATGGCGTAGGCTTGTTTTTTGTCTTTGAAAGTCTTTTTTTCGCCGTGCTTATGAAAATGTCCGGCGAGGCTACTAATAATAAAGCAAATCAATACACCTAGACTGGCATAGAGTGCCACTAGATAGACAGGTAATTCTCCATCCTCTAGAATTTCTGGAATAATATCACCAAAAGCAGCATAGAGTAAAACTACTGCGGCAAAAATTGTTCCGTATTTTTGGAAAGCCTGAGCAAGTTTAGATCCAGAGAGCAATAAGAAACCACCAGTCAAGGACAATATAGCAGTAACTGCGGTTACCAAAATTATTACTAATAGTTCCATTATCTTATAATTTTACTTTGTCTAAAAGCTTCCGTCAATAGCTCTGATTAGTGGTGGATGCCAGACATCTGGGTAGGTCTCCAATCCAAGGAGAGTAGTAATGGTAGCGGCAATGTTCGAAAGACCGGCATTTTCTACACCAGCAAGATCGTATTTGTCGCGATTTTCAGTGTTGTCATAGATTACAAATGGAACCGGGTTAGTTGAGTGAGCAGTTTTGGAATTGCCTTCTTTGTCGGTAAGTTCTTCTGCGTTACCATGGTCTGCCGTGATGATAAGGACCCCACCAAGACGATCAACTTCTTTAGCGATACGAGCAAGTTGGATATCAATAGCCTCAATGGCAGTAATAGTCGGTTCAAGTTCGGCAAAATGCCCAACCATGTCACCGCCAGGAAAGTTTAATCTAATAAAATTGTATTTATCTAAATTCTCAATCACAGCGTCGGCTATTTCTGCAGATTTCATCCATGGGCGAGTGTCAAACGGTTGAGTATCTGAAGGGATTTCAATGTGATCCTCGCCATAAGCTTTTTGGTAACTATTACCATTGAAGTAATATGTGATATGGCCAAATTTGACGGTTTCAGAAACGGCAAGTTGCGTCACGCCATGTTTGCCAAGATAATCATTTAATGTATTAACAATCTGGATTGGCTCAACTAGGCGATGCTCTGGAACATGAGTATCGGAATTATATTCGGTCAAGCCAACGAAATAGACATCTGGTTTGCCGTGATGCAAAATGTTATGTTTGTCATAATAAGTACGATCAAAATAAGGAAATTCATCATAGGTCATAGCCATAGCGAATTCAATAGCGCGATCAGCACGAAAATCAAAGTAGATAAAGGCGTCACCATCCTCTACACGGCCAACCGGACGGCCATTTTCAATAATCACAAACGGAGGAATGTACTGATCTTGAATGCTTGGATCTTTTTCACGAAAAGTATTGATGGCGGATGTAACTGAAGTAAAGCGGTGGAAGGCCTCACCACAAACAATAGCATCCCAGCCAGCTTTAACTACATCCCAATCAGACTCATAGCGATCAGCAACAAAAACCATACGTCCGCCACCAGAAGCAATGCGATAATCTGGATGATCAGGAAAAGACGAGATAAAGGCTTCGACTTCAGCAACATACTGTAGGGCAGATTGTGGTGGAGTATCTCTACCGTCTAATACAGCGTGAATTCTAATTTTTTGGATTCCTTCACTGTGAGCCTCTTCAATCATTTTTTCTAAGTGGAAAATATTGCTATGAACGTTACCATCGGAGAAAATTCCAGCAAAGTGCAATGTTGAACCGTGCTCTTTAACTCTTGCAATGGCTGCTTTCCAAGCTTCAGAATTCCAAACTTCGCCAGAATTAATGGCGGCGTTAATTTGCGCTACCCCTTGCTCTATAATTTGACCAGAACCAATAGCGTTATGGCCAACTTCAGAGTTGCCCATATCGCCCGTCATAATACCAACAGCCTCACCAGAAGCATTGAGACTAGTGGTTTTGTAATTCTCTACTGCATAATTTAAAAATTCAGTGTGAGCTTGCTTGACTGCATTGCCCATCAAATCGCGGCGTAAACCGACGCCATCTAGTACCGCCAAGACTACAGGACCGTTATAATCTAATTTCATAAGTGTTGCCCACTCCTTTTATATTATGTTTACTGATATTATATCACATAAATGCACTTAGTTTCTGAATTTATTTTGTGGCAAATGATTGTTCTACTGGCTTGCCTAATAGCTCAAACATATTTTGTTTGTAAGTTTCTACTCCTGGTTGATCAAATGGATTAACACCACTAATCTTAGCGGAGATAGCACAGGCAAGTTCGAAAAAATATATTAACTCGCCCATGGTTCTGGCGGTCAAATCTGGAATTTCTAACTCTAAAACAGGAATACCGCCAATACGGTGCGCACGAACTGTGGCTTCTAACGCTTTTTCGTTGATATAATCCATGCTCTTTCCGGCAAGATAATTTAACCCGTCCAGATTTTCTCGATCGGTCGGCACCAAAATTGAACGTGCCCCAGGTGTTGTAATTTTGATAATGGTTTCAAAAATATTTCTGCGACCCTGCTGAATGTATTGGCCCATAGAGTGCAAATCTGTTGTATAGACTACTGAGGCAGGAAAAATTCCTTGACTGTTTTTCCCTTCTGATTCGCCAAAAAGTTGCTTCCACCATTCGTTAAATGTTGCAAGGCGAGGGTCAAAAGTCGCAAGGACTTCTGTTTCCTTCCCCTGGCCACTATAAAGCATTTGACGGATAATAGCATACCTAGCTGCTTCCCTTGCAGTTGAAGCGGCAGTGTCTACAGTAGCAGAACTCATAGTGGTAGCAAATTCGGTATTGACGCCGATAGAAGCATTGTGCGCACCATCTAGAAGTTCGTTGATGTTAATTCCGGCAACGGCAATTGGCAAAAGACCGACTGCAGTCAAAACCGAGTAACGTCCACCAATATTGCTTGGTACGACAAAACGTTGATAGCCTTTCTTAACAGCTTCATCGTGGAGAGCGCCTTTGTTAGCATCAGTAGTGGCATAAATGCGCTTGGCAGCTTCTTTTTCTCCGTATTTAGCAACAAGGCCAGCTTTTAGCAATCTGAAGGCGATGGCTGGTTCGATAGTAGTGCCTGATTTAGAGATAACGTTAATAGAAAAATCGTGCGTGCCGATTTCGGCAAAAAGTTTATCTAGCATAGCAGAACTGAGTGAATTGCCAGCATAAACTACCTTGGTACGAGAATTGTTACCCAGAGCGTCTATTACGGCTTTGTGGCCAAGATAAGAACCGCCAATACCAACGCATATTAAATAATCAGAATTACTATTAATGTCCGCGGCCGCTTTTTTGATCCGATCAAGCTCTTCTTGGTCTATTGGCACCGTAAGCCAACCGGCCAAAGGATCAGTTTTGATTGCGGCAAGGGCACTTTCTGCGCCACTGTAATCATCAACGTGTAATGTTGTATCTGTGAGAAATTTTATCATTTAACCTCCACCATTATGTAGTATATTATATACCAACTGCTGGCTCTTTGGGGCAATTTTCTAAAATATTTGCGATGGCATCATGCTCAGCCTGAGTAACCCAAAGGCTGTACTTGTATTTGACAGAAACTTGCCGTGCGACATACTGGCAACGAAAGGCTTTGTTGGGTGGAAGCCAGGTAGCGGCATCGCCGTCTGATTTCTGCTGATTAGCGGAGCTATCAACGGCAATAAGATTTAGCGGGTCGGTTGCCAAGCGATAACGATCATCTTTATTCTGATACTGGGCACCTTTTTGCCAAGCGTCGGAAAGCGCAACAATATGGTCAATTTGAATTTTGCGACTAAAATCTGATTTTTGATAAAACACCATTTCACTACCAGTGTATGGTTCAACGAAACTACCAGAAATTACGTCACAGCCATCAAGTACAGCGGTATTCCCTAATTCTCTTTTAATAATAATTTGACGAAGGCTACAACCGTCAACTGTTGGCCAATTATTGTAAAATTCGGTACGTGCGTAGCCGGTTTTAGGAGCGCGACCCTTGATTTCTAATTTTGACAAAATAAATTTGGCGGTATTTTCCTCTGGCACATCGGCATTATTAGCTGTATTATGCTGCTCTGCGGTAGTGGCGTTAACATCTTCAATTCTTACTTCGGTTTCATAACTTGTTGGATTTAAAACTAACCAAAAAGCTACCACCACCAGTAAGGCTAAAACTGCAACGATTCGACGAACTCTAAAAGGTACTTCCATTTTACTCCACTTTTTAATATAAATTAGGTCAACGCCTTTAAAAGGCTTTTATATCTTAATATTTATCATCTAGTGAATCTAATCCTGGTAGACTCTCACCAGAAAGAAGCTCTAGGGCAGCCCCACCACCGGTAGATATCAAACCATAGTGTAAATCTGGTTTAGTAGCTTGCAGATTTTCAACAAAGCCAGTGGTATCTCCGCCACAAATTACGGAATAGATTTCTGGATGAGTGCCAAGATACTCAGCAAGAGCGGTAGAACTTTTAGCGTAATCTGGGTTTTCAACATAGCCCAGTGCGCCGTTCCAAAGCACAGTCTTAGCGCCGTCAAGAAATTTTAGAATTTCGGATGTAGAATTCTCGCCAATATCCAATTTAGCACCACTCTCGTCTACTCTAAAATCTGTAGCAATGTAAATTTTGTCGGAATTATTATTAAATAGTTCCTTTTCTCCATCTGATAATTTGCCATCGGAAATATCAGCAGCGATTTTGCCACCAACTATAATTTTGTCAGCAATTTTTAGGAATTTCTCAATGAGAGGTTGTTTGTCGGAAACTTTAGCACCACCAATTATTACTACAAAAGGATGAACCGGAGATTCTGCAATTTTGGTTAGACCAACTACTTCTTTCTCTAATAGTGGGCCGGCAACAGATGGAAGTTCTGAGGTGACAGCAGAAGTAGATGCATGAGCGCGGTGAACCACTGCAAAACCATCTTGGACAAAAGTTTCTGCGTGAGTAGATTCAGCGATTTCTCTAGCAAATTCGGCAGAGTTTTCTTCTTCGCCTGGGAAAAAACGTAAGTTTTCTAGAAGCAATATTCCACCAACTGGTAATTTTTCTACGGCCTCCTCTACATCTGGACCAGATACATCACTAATGAAAAATATTTTTTTGTTAGGTAGGAGAGATTTAAGTTTTTCGGCAACAGGAGCAAGAGAAAGTTCTGGCACCTTTTTTCCTTCTGGGCGGCCAAGATGAGACACTAAAATAATACGCCTGGCGCCTTTTTTCTCTAGTAATTCTAGAGTAGGGATGGTCTCACGAATACGCAAATCATCGGTCACTTTGCCATCTTTCATTGGTACATTATAATCAACGCGCACCAAAACTGTCTGCCCACGCACTTTTGTATCCACTAAACTCTGCTTTTTGAACATTTTACCTCCATTAATTCTATTATACACTATTTGATGAGAATCTAGGGACAAAACCTTTGGTTTTGTCCCTAATCTTAAACTTATTTTGGATTAAATCCTGACAATATGAATAGTATCTGTACCGCCAGCCATATCCTTGTGGCCAGAGATAATAACAGCAAGAATGTCAGTTTTGCCCTCCTCTACTTGTAGGTAGCCGTTATCTTTTAGCTCCTGGGCTAGATCCAGACCGTAAGTTTCGGTATATGGACGGACAAAGGCAGAATTTGCGTAAGTTAAGGCTAGTTGGCCGGCCACGCGCGGATTACTAGTAACTGTAACAATTGGGAGTTTTGGACGCTGAGCGGCGATAGCAGCAGCAGTAGCACCAGATGCAGTCTGACACAAAATCACATCTGCATTAATTTTTTCGGCGAGACTAACTACTCCACCAGCGATAGCATCGTAGTTTTTGTAATCACCAGTAACTTCGTGGTTGATTGGTGAGACATGAGAATGGTTTTGGGTATATAAAATCACCTTTTTCATGGCTTTGACGGTTTCCACTGGGTATTTACCATTGGCTGTTTCGTCTGAGAGCATAACAGCATCGGCGCCCTGAATCACAGCATTGGCAACGTCAGAGACTTCGGCACGAGTTGGCTCAGGATTATCCACCATCGAACTCATCATTTGAGTAGCCACGATACAGAGTTTGGAATGTTCGCGGCACATAGCGATTAGTTTTCTCTGGACAATCGGTACAACTTCAGCACCAGCTTCGACAGCCATATCTCCACGAGCTACCATAATACCATCTGTGGCTTTGACGATAGCTTCCATGGTTTCGTCGGACTCAATGGCTTTTTTAGTCTCAATTTTGGCGATAATATGTGCGGTGGAGCCATGAGTCAATAAAATTTGTCTCAATTTCTCGATATCTTTTGCAGACTGGACAAAAGAAAGTGCTACATAATCAAAATCACGCGAGGCGCCAAATTCGATATCAGCCATGTCTTTCTCAGTAATAATATCGCTACCAAAATCAGTGTCTGGAAGATTAAGGCCTTTATGACTCATGATAAAACCATCGTTTTCTATTCTAACTTTAATGGCAGTGCTTGATACAATTTCTATAACTTCAGATTTGACTTTACCATCAAACATGGAAAGTGGTTCGCCAATCTTGACTTTCTCTGCAAGATTATATTGGACAGGAATGACATTTCCGCCATCATGAGTGGTGATAGCGTGGTCTAGAATTAGTTCGTCACCAACACGAACGTCTAAATGATTATCTTTGATTTCGCCAAGACGAATCTTTGGTCCTTGGAGATCTTGCAAAATAGCAACCGAACGGCCTTTTTTGGCTGCTGCGCGTCTAATCCATTCTATTTGTTGATCGCGTTCAGTGTAATTACCATGCGAGAAGTTTAGGCGACAGCCGTTGACACCGGCCATGATCAGTTCTTCAATTTTCTCCTCCGAGAATACGGCGGGGCCAATAGTGGCCAAAATCTTAGTTCTTTTAAACAATTTACTCATATACTTTTTATTTTATCATAGAAAGCCTAATAATATAATTTTTATGGTAAAATAGATTTAGGATAAGAGTTTTTGTTATGTCAAAGAAAAAGCAAACGCTAAAGAGGTATTATTCCTATCCGGAGCAGCCGGAGCCATTGCATTTTCCGATCGAACCGATTGCACATAAGTTTTCAATTTTTGTGATTATCCTCTGTCTTGTTTTAGTGTTTGGAAATTTGGCAGCTAGAATCATTTTTGATCCGGAACGTTCAGCCAAACGCGAGCTAGAGCGCATTGCCAAAGATTATTATGAAAATTATTATTACGATGCGTTTACAGAAAACACGCCAGAGGATGAACTTGCAATCGCTTTGCAATCTTATGCTGACTATGGCTTCCCACCTGTTTATCTCCGCCAATTATTACTATTTGATAATGGTAGACACGAGGATTCTCGTCCATACTTTACGGGGCAATACTTCTGCAATACTAATCACACTGCGGTAATTTATATGCCTTATGCACCATTTGGTAAAACTGATTACAATATTAAATACACCTATGATTGCTATTGGGATTGGGATGTATAAGTCCAATATTGAATAGGGTTAAATACGGGAAAGTGTTGGCTGTCTTTGCAATAAAATTTCTCTCTTAGATATAGATATTGCGTAAAACTAAATAATCTGATAAAATAATAGAGTGCTGGTCTCGTAGTATAACGGTTAGTACAACGGGTTTTCATCCCGTCAATAGG
>CAYYEY010000032.1:0-9566 GCA_964471175.1 uncultured Candidatus Saccharibacteria bacterium | reverse complement strand
GGCGGGAAACAATATCTCGTCGCTGAATCTGAGACCCTACGGGTGGACCTCCTCCCGGTAGGCACAAAAGAGCTCGAGACTCCCGCTTTACTATTTATCGATGGTGACAAGGTAGAAGTTGGTACACCAGAGGTAAAAGGCGTTAAGGTTTCGGCAAAAGTCAAAGAGGAGAAGGTTGCCGGAGACAAAGTCCGTGTAATCCGTTATCATTCTAAAAAGCGTGTCCATAAAGAGACTGGACATCGTCAAAAATATTCAGAGATTGAAATTACCAAAATTGGTAAATAATCTAAAACAAAGGGGTGGGTTTTTTGATTCTTGATTTTGGTGGACTTCAGGTCAAAAAAATCAAGGCCTTTACCATAAGTATGATATAATAGTTCTATGGCTACGGTTATTTCGGTGACAAACCAAAAGGGGGGTGTGGGTAAGACCACTACGGCGGTCAATTTAGCATTTTTCTTGGCAAAAGATAAGTGCAAGGTGCTATTGGTTGACTTTGATCCTCAAGGGAACGCCACTTCTGGACTCGGAATAGAAAAGGATGATCTCAAAAAGAGTATGACTGACGTGATTCTTGGGAAGGCGCCTATTTCTGAAGCTATTATAGAGACGAAATACAAGAATATGTTTATTGCACCAACGACGCCAGAGCTGGCAAATGCTGAAGTAGAAATGGCAAAAGCAGCTAAAAGATTCGTAAGACTCAAAGAGGCAATCAGTGCAGTAGCTAGTCAGTATGATTATATCATCATAGATTCGCCGCCAAGTTTGTCATTGCTTACCGTTAATGGTATGATTGCGTCAGAATACTTATTGCTTCCCGTTCAGACCGAATTCTACGCGTTAGAAGGCGTGGCACAGCTCTTAGACAGTATGAAACTCGTTCGTAAGGCTATGAACCCGAATTTGAAGCTACTAGGGGTCTTAGCGACGATGTATGATAAGCGCACCTCACTTTCGGCGGAGGTCTTGGAGGAAGTTAAGAAGTACTTTAAAGATAAGGTATTTGAAACGACAATTCCAAGGAACGTTCGAGTTGCGGAGGCGCCAAGCCATGGTGCGCCGATTGGAAGTTATGATAAATTCTCTAAAGGCGCGAAGGCCTATAAGAGTTTAGCAAAAGAAGTAGAACAAAGAACAGGGAGGAAATAATGGCAAAACATGGACTAGGACGTGGATTTGAAAGTTTGATTCCAACAGATTATGTGGATGAGGAATTTGATCCAACGGCGGATGAGGACAAAAGTATAGTATCAGAGCTTGATCTTGATAAAATTGTGCGAGATGAGGACCAGCCAAGGATGAGCTTTAACGAAGAATCCTTGAAGGAGCTAGCAAAATCTATCAAACAGCACGGAGTATTATCGCCGATTATTGTCATAAAAGATGGCGATAAATATCGTATTGCGGCAGGTGAGAGGAGATGGCGTGCGGCAAAAATGGCTGGACTTTCAAAGATTCCGGCAATTGTTAGAACCTTGGGAGCACAAGAGAGTTTAGAGATTTCTATTATAGAGAATGCTCAGAGAGAGGATTTGAATGCTATAGAACTTGCAACTGCTTACGCAAAGCTAAAAACTCAATTTAATATGAGTAGTGCGCAAGTGGCTGAGAGAGTTGGTAAGAATAACACGACAATTATTAACACTTTGAGACTGCTAAAACTTCCAGATGTAGCGAAGAAGGCAATGAGAGACCATAATTTGTCGGAAGGTGTAATGCGTCCACTTGTCGCAGCGGATTTAGAAGTAGTTGAGGCGGCTTTGCCAAAAATTGTTTCTGAACACTGGACAGCGAGACAGGTTGAACAATTTATTTCTTCAGCTAAGAAAAAGAGTTCGGCTGTTGCTACAAAAACGGATCTCTATGCTAGGCAAGAAAAGAAATTGACAGATAAATATGGTTATAAGGTCAGAATTGGGGCAAAGAGTGTGACGTTCTCTTGTAAGAATGCTGATGAATTAAAGAAATTAATTGAGAGATTAGAGAAATAAATTTGTAAGGATAGAGTTTTATTTACTCAGCTTGCTTAGTTGCTGTCTAAGTTTTTGACGGGCATGGGGAGTGACAATTTTGTCAAACCAGGAAGCTCTAGCCGTGGTATTTTTTGAGGTGATAATTTCAACAATGTCGCCATGTTTTAGCTTGGTAGAGAGGCTGCTCATCTTGCCGTTAATTTTGACGCCCTGGACGCGTCCACCGATTTCGGAATGAAGGCGATAAGCAAAATCAAGTGGCAAGGAACCTTTTGGAAGGTCAATAATATCGCCCTTGGGGGTATAGACAAAGATTTTGTCTGCAAAGAGATTAAGGCGAAGTTTTTTGATATCGACTTTTTTGCCGGCTCGAAGTTTAGCGGCGGTTTCTTGAAGTTCAGTAATCCAGAGCAGGGAAGTGGGGAGATGTTCGATTTTACCAGTACGATAATTCTCGGTTAATTTTTGTTCGTTGTAATAAAAGCTGGCAGCGAGACCGTGTTCGGCGTATTCGTGCATTTCTTTGGTTCTGATTTGGAACTCGATGATTTTTTTGTCTTTGGTGATAACTGTGGTGTGGATAGATTGGTATCCGTTTTGTTTTGGCATGGCGATGTAATCTTTGATGCGGCCACTCATTGGCATATAAAGAGAATGAATTACGCCAAGTGCTAGATAACAATCAGTGATATCATGGACAATAATGCGGAGGGCCATTAAATCATAAATTTCTCCCATATTACCGCCGTGTTTGATGAGTTTTTTATGTAATGAATAGACGGATTTAACGCGACCAGAGATCTGAAATTTAATTTTTTCGCGACCGAGGGCGGCGGAAACTTCTTTTCTGATTTTTTGCATGGTTTTTTCGGCAGATTTTTCGTAATTTTCGATTACCTCACGAAGCTCGTTGTAGCGTTTAGGATTGACGTAAGAGAAAGCAATATCGGCCATTTCTACACGGAGCCTTCCCATATTGAGACGGTCGGCAAGAGGAGCAAAAATTTCTAGTGACTCCTTGGCGATTTTTTTGCGTTTGTCTTCCGGGAGAGCGGAAAGTGTGCGGAGATTATGTAAGCGGTCTGCAAGTTTGATAATGAGGACGCGAATATCGGTGCCAGTAGCTACAAGGAGGCGTAAGAGGTTATCTTTGGTACTGGGAAGGTATGTGTCAAGGTCTTGCATACCAGAACGAACATCGCCAAGTTTAGTAACACCGTCAACTAGGAAAGCAACTTGTTCGCCAAATTGATCTTTGATATCTTGCAAAGTAACATCAGTATCCTCAATAGTATCATGTAAAACAGCAGCAATTATGGTATCTTCATCCATCCCCCAATCCTTAACGATTTGCATAACTGCAAGGGGGTGAGTAATATATGGATCACCAGACTTTCTAGACTGACCTTCGTGGGCCGTTTTTGCAAGCTTAACGGCATCTTTGATGCGTTTACTTTCTTTAGGTTTACTTTCCTTGACCATACGTTAATTATATCATTTTAAGGGGTTTTATGGTATAATAGAAGGTAAGATGAGAGTTTTGTGGACAGACGGTAGTGCATCACCAAATCCCGGTCCGGGAGGATATGCGGTGATTGAGAATGGGAAACCGATCGCTTTAGGCCGAAAAAAAGAAACTACCAACATTGTGATGGAGGGATGTGCACTCGTTGCGGCTATAAAATTGCTTGATGGTGAAGCTGCAGAAATTCATACTGATTCTGAGTTTTGGATCAATGTTTTGACAAAGTGGGCGCCAGGTTGGGAAGCTAAAGGTTGGCGCAAAAGTAATGGCCCGATTAAAAATTTAGAACTGGTTAAGAAATTATACAAAGCTTACAATGAAAGTAATGTGACGCTTATTTGGGAAAAGGGTCACGATGGTATAGAGATGAACGAATCTGCCGATGAATGGGCAAATAAAGCAAGGGAAGGAGCAACCATATGAAAAGAGTAACAATTAAGGTTAAAGTAGATAATTTGTCCGAATTTGAAAAACGGATGAAAGATATTGATCTAGAGTTTGAGCCAACCATTTATCAGCACGATAGGGTATATGTACCAAGGGGCTTTAAAAGAGGAATGAACTTGCCTCGTTTGATTATGCGCACAGAAATGAAATCAGTGGATAAGCCGGCGGTATATAAGTTAATTTTGAAGCGTCATATTGAGGATTCTGGAATCGAAATTACCGATAGATCAGAGGTGAAAGATTATACCGAAATTGTAAATATGATTCATCAACTTGGGTTTGTTTTAGTTGCAGAGGTGAGCCGCAGGAGAAAGAGAATTGTACTCGGAGAAACTTCTAGGATTTATCTGGATAAGGTAGATAAATTACCAAGTCACTATGTAAAGATTGAGACGGCACTTGACGAAAAAGATAAGGTCAACGAAGTAATGGGAGATTTGGAGCGAACACTAAAATTGTTCCATCTATCCAAGAATAGAGTTTCGCATGAATCGTACTTTGAGATGATTCAGAAAAATGATATAATTAGTGCAAAATAATTAAAATTTTAAGAGAATAACGGAGGTAAAATGGCGGAGAAGTTTGACGTCTTTCAGTGGGCGAATGAGGTGGATGAGATTAAGAATAATGTATCTTGTGAACTGTTTTTGTTTAATAAGAACTACACTCCGTACAAAGTGCGTTATTCGGATTCTTTGACTGGTAATGTCAAAGAGATGTTTATGAATGCTGCGATTAAGTATATCATTGAGGAAGCAGATAAAGGATTGGAATGCCGTGATTATGAGTTGTCTGACGGTGAGGACAAGGTAATCTATCGAACTGAACTATCAAAGGTGGGTCGCGCAGAAACTCTACTACACTTGATTGAAAATGAGTACAAAGACATCGATTATTTTTCTGATAATGAGTACGAATTTAAAAAGGTGAAGGGGATTATCGCGAAGTTTTCTTATCCTGGCGGTGAGAACGGGACCAAAGTGTTTTATATTGCTAAAGGAATTTCAGCGTCATCGGCGATTAGGGGTGCGGCTTCTTGGGAATTAAATGGTGAGAGTTTTGAGCCGTTCTCAGCAGAAGTAGGAATCAAAATGCCAACAGATAATCAAGTGGCAATTATTGATAAAACTGTAGTGATTTTTAATCAGCCAAAATTTGAAACGTTATTCCAATATGATTATAAAGCACAAGTAATAGCTGAGGAAAAAGCTAAAGAATTGCAAGAAAAATATAAATTAAGTTTTTCGGAAGGGTTAACACTCGATTCTTTACTTCAAGATAGGAAACCGATACTTAAAAAAGTACAAGCATTTGATCTCGAAAAAGAAATGAGTCAGAAGCAATTGATTGATTATGCTGACAAGATGGAACTAGAGTTGATGACTGACGATGATGATAGCATCATTATCATGGATGACAAAGACCTTTCTATGTTCGTAAATCTGGTAAATGAGGATTATTATATTTCTCCGGTAAATGGGAGAAGGTATGAAATTAAATCCAAGAAGTTGCTAGAGGATGCTGAAGGTGAGCCACCAAGGGGATAAGTAAATGGCGCCAAAACTGTCGGTTTCTGAGTTTGTTGATCTTTGTAATATGACTCTTGAGACTGCCTATGCTGGAGTCTTGGTAGAGGGTGAAGTTGCAAGTTTTAAGGTGAATCAAGATAAATGGGTGTTTTTTGATCTTAAAGATGAGGAATGCTCGGTCGGGTGTTTTATGCCGCTTTTTCAGTTGAGGATGCCGCTTGAGGATGGTATGAAGGTGATGGTTAAAGCAGTGCCAAAACTTACAAAATGGGGGAGATTTTCTTTAACGGTAAAACAAATCGTACCGGTGGGGGAGGGGAATTTAAAAAAGAGCTTTGAGTTGCTCAAGAAAAAATTGGATAACGAAGGACTGTTTGATCCTTCAAAAAAGCGAGAATTGCCAGAGGATTTAGCGGAGATTGGAGTAATTTCTTCAACTCAAGCGGCAGGATATGCGGATTTTTGTAAAATTTTAAATGCAAGATGGGGTGGAATTAAAGTACAGGTAGCGCATACTCAGGTGCAGGGTATGGATGCGGCAGATCAAATTATTTCAGCTCTGAAGTATTTTAACGAGAAGGCAGAAGTACAGGTGATTGCAATCATTAGAGGTGGAGGGAGTGCGGATGATCTTGCGGTGTTTAATGATGAGGCATTAGTTAGGGAAATCGCTGGCTCCAGAATACCGATAATCACCGGTATCGGGCATGAAATAGATGAAAGTTTGGCAGATCTTGCGGCGGATGTGGTGGCTTCAACGCCAACAAACGCGGCAGAAATCCTGACGCCAGTAGATAAACGTGCTGAGGCTTTGGCGGTAAGAAAAGAAGTAGAAGAGATTGGCGACAGAGTAATGGAGATGGTGGAGATGAAACGTGGAGAAATTGGACTTGCTGGTATGTCAAAAATTGGTGATAAGATTATGGAGATGGTGGCGATAGAGCGAAACAAAATTGATATTTTGAAGGTTTCAAATATTTTAATCTCTAAGATAGATGAGGTAATTTCACAGATTCAGTTTAGACAGAAAACTTTGGAAGGTTTAAATCCGGATAGGGTGCTAAGGCAAGGTTATGCGATTGTGACGGGTAAAGTGGAGGTAGGGAGCAAATTGCAAGTTTTGACTCACGAAAATGAAATGGAGGCGGAAGTTCTAAAGGTTGTAAAGAGGAGCGGGTGAGCTGACTGTGAGTTTATAATTAATAAATGAGTCTGTTGCGATTTTAAGTTAAAGAAAGGAACAAAATGACAAAGGATAAGCAGCCAATTAGTAAAAGAATTAAAGAACTAGAAGAGAGGGTAGATTGGTTTTACTCGGATGAATTTTCGCTGGATGAGGCAACTACTAAATATAAAGAGGCGGCGAATCTCGCAAAAGAAATAGAAAAAGATTTAAAAAATCTTGAGAATGAGATTTCTGTAATTCAAAAAGACTTTACAAAAGAATAAAATAAGCGTTATAATAGACGTATGGATAATCAACCGTATCAGCCTTTTCAACCTTCGATGGGCGGGCAACTAAATCAGAATCAACCAATGAATGGTCAGATGATGGCTGGACAACCGATGGCTGGTCCCCAACCTACCGCAAGGTTGGTACCTGTTGCAAGTAGAGGTGGCGCAAAATCTGGTTCTAATACAATATGGATGATACTTTTGATTATTGCTGGTTTAGTAGCAGTAACTTTTATTGGATTGTTCATTTGGATGTTTTCTAAATGGGACGCAGCACAGCAAGATGTAGATAGTCAGATTAGTGCGGCAGTAGCAGAAGCAGTGAATGAAAAGACCGAGGAAATGGAAGAACAATTTATTGAGCGAGAAAAACAGCCGTATCAGACTTTTGCTGGTCCGATAGATTATGGGGAACTAGCTTTTGAGTATCCAAAAACTTGGAGCGTTTATGAAGCTAAAGACGCTACTAATGGTGGCGATTATGAGGCATATCTAAACCCAGGTAAGGTTTATCCGGTAGGTGTTAGCACAATTAATGCGCTGAGAGTAATCATAAAGGATCAAGCCTATGACACCTTCATCAAGACTTACGAAAGTTATGTTAAGAATGGCAAGTTAGCGGTATCGGTAAGGCCGATTAACGGTGAGAATGCTACACTTTATACCGGCGAGATTCCAGGTGGAAAATTGCAGGGAATTGTGGCAGTGTTTAGAATTAGAGATAAGACCGCAGTTCTTCAGACTGATGCAATGATATTCGAAGAAGATTACCAAAAGATTCTGGATACAGTAAGATTTAACCAATAATCTGCAGACTATGTTAAGTTTAAGCATTAACAGATTAGTATTTTGATTTTTTGGCTCTTTTTTGAAATTTTGTGTGGTAAAATAGAACCATGGAGAGTGAGGTAAATGGCATTTTAGTGGCAGCGCATGAGCTGAAAGCGCCGCTTAGTTTGATTAGGCAACTGGCTTTTTCGATGGACTATGTTGATGATCCAAAAGATTTTAAGAGAATACAATCGCAAATGGTGGGAGTGACAGATAGAGCTTTGAAGCAAGTGCAGGATCTTACTAAGATTGCGAGGCTAGATGATGGGTTGTTCTCAATGGAACCAGTGGCAGTAAGAGCAGTTTGTGATGAGGTAACAGAGGAACTGAGATTTCTTTTTAGATTCAATCATCGGAATTTGACAATAGATTACCGAAACAAGGCAAGGTTAGTAGTAGCAAACAGGGAATTGCTTTATAGTATTGTTTATAATTTTTGCCTTAATGCGATGCATTATTCTACAGAAGAGACAAGAAGCGAATTAGTACTTCAGGACAAGGGTGATAAAGTGCGCTTAGACGTGCGTGATTTTGGACCAGCTCTACCTAAAGACGTTTGGAAAAGCCTAAAAAAGGGGTGGGTAGAAAAACCAACGAGTATTGCAATGCGTCCAGGTAGTTCAGGGCTTGGACTCTATATTGCTTCTAAATTTTCACAATATATGAATGCTAATGTTGGTGCGGTGCGGCATAGAGATGGTACAAGTTTTTTTGTGGAATTACCAATTTCTAAGCAGGCGAGTTTGTTCTAATGATTTTTGTAATTGATGATGATTTGATGATGGCGGAATGTATCGTCAGAGAGGCTGGAGTTAAGGCTCAAATTTTTACCAATGGGATTGAAGCCATACAGGCGTTAGATGAATGTGTACCAGATTTGATTTTTTTGGATATTTTGTTAGATGGGCCGGATGGTTTTTCTGTGCTAAATGAACTTTCTTCTTATAATGATACGGAAAAAATTCCTGTGGTCATTGTAACTTCTCTTAATCTTGAATATACGGCAAAAGAATTATTAGATTACGGGGTGGTAAAGGTACTAAAAAAAGATACCATGATGCCAGAGGATATTAAAAAAATGGTGAAAGAATATACCGAATTATGAAAGATATTAGGACAAAAGCAATTGTGCTAAGACGGACAAATTACGGTGAAACAGATAGGATTTTGAATGTTCTTACGCCATCTGGCAAAATAAGTGTTCTGGCTAAGGGGGTAAGAAAAGAGCGGTCAAAGATTGCTGGTGGAATAGAAATGTTTTCTTTGTCAGAGATAACAGTGCATGAAGGAAGGGGAGAGCTTGCGATTTTGACGTCAGCTAGAACAAAAGAGTTCTACCAGGGCGTACTGGCAAATTTTGACAGAATGGAAGCGGCTTCAGAAATAATTAAACGCGTGGCAAGAGCGGCAGAGCAAGTAGATTCAACTGAATATTTTTCGTTGGTAATCCAAGCATTAAGAGCGATTAACAAAGGTAGTGATCTTGGCCTAATTATGGCTTGGTATTATTTTAATTTGGTGAGAATCAGTGGGGAACAAATTAATCTTTATACTGACACGGAGGGGGATGAATTGGATGCTGATTTGAACTATACTTGGGACGTGACGGAAAAGGCTCTTAGGGCTAGTGAATCCGGTAAAATATCTGTAAATGAAATTAAAATGATGCGCTTGATGATAAGCTTGGAACTGCCTTTAGTGTTGAGGGTGAATGGTGCAGAGGAGATGGTGGACGAACTACTATATATTGCAAAGTCTTTTATGGTATAATAAGAGATATGAATAATTTAGAGGATATTG
>CAYYEY010000031.1:0-9827 GCA_964471175.1 uncultured Candidatus Saccharibacteria bacterium | reverse complement strand
TGCTATCACCTTAGCGCCTTCTGTAGCCTTGCGCAAATTCAAAGAATTAGGAGCAAGTGCAGAAATTACACTCGCTTTAAGCTCTAATCTTGAGCCAGTCATCCCTAATGGATCTTTAATTCCACCTTGTCCATCAAGAGTATAAGAAAGCGGCAAAACATCCAAAATATCTCTGTTAGCTGGCACCCTGCCTACAACTGCGGCCTGTTCTACTCTAGCCATATCATCATCGTTAATTTCATGATCCTCTGGACCAACAGCTATCATACCATCAGCCTTGACACTCATCACGTGCGCACCGTTAATTGACACATATGCCGAGTTTACCTCTGCACCGCTCATCCTCTCAACTTCGCCCAGCATCCTGTCAATCGACTCGGCCGGACCAGTCAAGTTTGCTACTACCCCTTTACGCATTCCTGCATTTGAACCTTCATTGTAGCCAATAACAGATATAGCGCCTTCGTGATTAACCGTTGCAACTACCGCACGCACATTCTCTGTGCCTACGTCTAGCCCCACTGCGTATTTTGTCACTTCATCCATAATTAAATTATAGCACAAACATAATAAAGTAGTACATTTTAGTATGACATTTTTATCGCTTAAATTCTAATCAAGAAAACAACCGTAAACTTATCAATTCAGCACCTAAATATTATTCTGGCAGCGTCAAAATCTCATACCCATTTTCGGTCACCAACACTGTATGTTCAAAATGACAGCCAAATGAGCCATCATTCATCACTACTGTCCAGCCACTTCCATCGTCCGCCACATGATTAGATGGTTTACCAAGCGATGCCATCGGCTCAATACAGAGAGTATCACCAGGTCTCAAAACATAACCACGCCCACGCCTGCCAAAATTTGGCACATCTGGACTCTCGTGCATACTTTTGCCAATAAAATGCCCCACGTAATTCTCTATTACCCCTAATTTTCCTTTGCGCAAAGTTTTTTCTACTACATAGCCAATATCCCCAAGGTGCACACCAGGTTTTACCTCAGCAATCCCTGCATAAAGCGCACTCTTTGTTACGGAAATCATTCTCTTAACTGCCGGAGAACCTTTACCTCCTACCAACATCGAAAATGCAGCATCGGTATAGTACCCCTTATATCCAATTACCATATCAAAAGAGACTTTGTCCCCCTCCTCCAGTACGTAATCCGAGGGCGCGCCGTGTACCAGCTCCTCATTAGTAGAAATGCAAATCGCTCCCGGAAACTCTTCTTCAAGCTCATCGTAAGCTACCGTCGCGCCCCTCTTTATTACCTCATCTCTAACCCAGGCATCTATCTCTTTCTCAGACATCCCTGGTTTTACATATTCTTTCAAATCCGCCAATAATTTCCCTAATATTCTGCCACCCTCTCGCATTGCTTTTATTTTCTTTTGGTTCATTTTTCCTTCTTCTATAATTTATTTGTTCTTACACTGTATTCCTATATCTATTTTTTATTCACCGTAACTTTTTTCACGTTCTAGAGCGTCATTCTCAATACTCTCCGGATCATCTAGCGCCATTACCTTCACCATTTCCGGCATCATTTTACGAATAACTTTTATAATACGCTTAGTCACTTTATCAAATTCCCCCACCCCATCAATATGTTCAACTGAAATACCTTCGGATTCGAGCAGCGGCAAAATTGAACAAATATTTTGTTCAAAAATCTCAAGTCGACGTTCTAGTACCTTCTCCGTATCATCCTCTCTCCCACGTTCCTCAATTCTTTTGACTAATTCCTCTTTTGGCACCTCTAATACGATCGCACCTTTTACCTTATTGAAGAACTCAGAGGTTTCATCATTTAGCATAATTTCTGTTTGCTTTTTATCCCTTGGATAGCCATCCAGGATGATCTCCATCCCCTCCGCATCTGCAAAGGCGATCTGTTTGTTCATCAGATCTACTACAGTTTCATCGTCAATCAGTTCCCCGTTTTTTAGGATTTCATCAAATTTACCCGTATCTCTTAAAACCTGCCCCACAGACAGCCACCTCCATCCATAGGTGTCCGCAATCTTTCTCCCCTGTGTACTTTTTCCACTTCCCGGTGGCCCAAAGAGTATAACCATATTAATCCTTTCTCTTTCTAGTATAGCACAAAAAATCACCTAACCAACTTAGGTGATTTTAATAACTATTTTAGACCTAGTTTGATTCTCTCGGCCTTCTCCGCCTTACGCTCCTCGCGAATGATAGCCTTTTTCCTACGCTCAGTCTTAGAAATTGGCTTAGAAAAACGCATCTGCGACTTTGCAAGCGGCATCATGCCACTCTGTAAAACTTTGCGATTAAAACGACGAATAATATTCTCGTTTGCCTCGCTCTGGTCTTTTCTTGTAACTTTTATTGCCATAATTAGACTCATTATACCAGATTAGCTCAAATCTCGCAATACTTATCTTACGATATTTTAAATCTCTCTTAAACTTAGCATCTAAAAATGTCACTATTAATCGCAATACTTTAAATCTAGGATTCTACCCTCCGCGCTTCTAATCCCATTCCATTCATTTTCCATCGCTGTTATCCAAACGTTAATCCTAGCGTTTTCGTGTAAATTAAGCCACTTCTCTGGCGCGCCAAAAGCAATTAGTTTCAAAGATTTATTATTTTTATCTCTTATCAGCATCCTTAAATGTTTTCCCTCCGCCCCAATTTTATCAACATTTAAAACCAACATATCTTTTAGCAAAATTACTGGCTCCGGATTCCCCTCTCCAAAAGGTTCAAGTTGCTTCATCTCATCAATCAAATCGAGGTTAATTTCTGACACCTCATCCGTCTCTGCATCCTCCTGCTTTTTTAAAAATCGTTCCTGATTCTTTAAACCTAATCCCTGATAATACTCATTAATTTTAGTCTTAAATTCATCAAAATTATTCTTTTCTAAGCTAAGTCCGCACGCTGCTGCATGTCCACCCCCAGTAATCAGCAAACTTTGGCACTCAGATAGTGCTAGTGCCAAATTAAACTCCCCGAAACTTCGCCCAGAACCTTTCAAAGCGCCATTTACCTCTGTCAAAACTATACTTGGGCGCTTATATTTTTCTGTCAATCTCCCAGCAATAATCCCCACAATCCCCTCATTCCATTTTCCACTTACAACAATTACTGGCGCCTTATCTATTCCACTTTGTTCTACCTCAGTAATCGCCGCGTTCTGTTGTCGTCTCCGTTCGGAATTTAGGCGATTTAATTCCTCGGCAACTCCTGACGCCTCCACCTTAGAATCAGTTAAAAGTAGATCTAAAGATCGCTCTGCTGTTTCCATTCTCCCAGAAGCATTTAGCCTTGGTCCCAGTTGAAATGTGATCGCCTCGGTATTGATTTTTTTCGTACCAGCCGCCCGCATCAATTCAATTAGCCCCGGACGTCTAGTTTTTTCTAATACTATCATCCCGTATTTACAAATAATCCGATTATCTCCAATTAACACCATAGAATCACAAATCGTCCCAATCATCGCAAGATCAAGCAACCATTTTTCTTGCCCTGAAGGTATCTCTCCTAAATCCGCCAATGCCTTTGCCAACATAAAAGCCACTCCTGCACCAGAAAGTTCCCTAAAATTTAATTTTTGATTATTGTTATTAGAGTCACTATCTAATTTACTCTTTGGACAATCCTCTCTCTTAGGGTTAATTACCGCCACCGCCTTCTCTGGGATTTTGTCAGCGATTTCATGATGATCCGTCACTATTACCTCTGTTTTATTGTTTACTAATTCATCTACAATTTCACAATTATTACTCCCACAGTCCACCGTTATAACCAAATCTATTCCTTCTGTCTTTGCTCTTTTTACCAATCTTTTGCTCATACCATAACCATCAATAAACCTATCCGGAAGCATCGTTTCCACCCCTGTTATACCCATTAATCTTAAGGCTTCATACATAATTACTGTTGCCGTCACCCCATCAACATCATAATCTCCATATATCAATATCTTTTCTTGATGTTTCTTAGCCGCTATTATTCGCTCCACCGCCTTTTTCATATCTGGCAGCTCCAACGGATTACTCAAATCCTCATATTTTGGCTTCAAAAACTCCGGAGAAAAACCCCTACTATCTAAAATCTGTTCTAAAATTCTACTAAAAGCCACAACCTACCTTAGCCGATGGTCTTACTCTGATTTTTCTGATTAGAATATTGCTGGCTTTTTATCACCATACTCTGTAATTCTCTAAGTAGGGGAAATTGCTTATTTGTTTGGTAAATATTAGTATTTCCCTTCTTAGAAACCAATAAAAACTTACCTCTCTCCAATCTTTTTAGCTCACGCTGAATATTACCTGGATCCTCTTTTATTAATTTCGATAAAGCCCTTGTGTGCGTCTTAAAATCTGGATATTTTGCAAAAACTACCAATATTTTTCTGCGTACTCTGGACGTAATAAAAACATCTAACATTTTCTACCTCGCTTTTCCTGTAGCCCATTATACACTATTTTATGAACTTTTGTGTAATTTTTACAACGTTTTTATGTCAAAATTATTTATCCTACGACGATTTTATCTACTCATTTATCAGGCTTCTCACAGTATCCTTAATTACTCCACTTATCATCCTTAATAATGATATAATTAATGCAAATGTTCTATGAGGTAATCCCAATTCGGCTTTTTAGAGATAATGGGTCAGTCTTGACCTATTCTTCCGAATTGCCTCTTAAACCCGGCCATATCGTAGAAATTCCTCTCGGCAAGTCCAAAACTTACGGCATTATTCTAAAACCCATCAAAAACGTAGATTTTAAGACTAAACCTATCTCTAAATTGCTTTATTCCACTCCTTTACCAAGCCATATTTTAAAGTCTATTATTTGGCTTTCTAATTATTATCTTATCCCGTTACCCCAGGTTGCCAAACTTTTTCTCCCTCAAGGGATCGGCAAAACTCGTAGAAACAATACCAAATCCACCCCTATAAATTCTAAAGAATCCTCGTCTAGCCTTAAAGATTCCTCTAAAATCATAAAAAAGCTCGCAAAAAACACTTCAATTGACTCTATTAATTCCACTGATACCCCCTTGAACACTGCCCAAAAAACCGCCCTAAAATCCTTAAAAAACATTAAGACCAACACCAAACTTCTTTTTGGCATTACCGGGAGCGGCAAAACTAATATTTATCTCAAACTTGCAAACGAGGCCTTTGAATCTGGAAAATCCACTATTCTCCTTGTTCCAGAAATTGCTCTTACGTCTCAGCTAGTTCAAATTTTTAACGTTAAATTTAAAGATCAGGTTATCTTGATCCATTCGCGCAAAACCGAAGCTGAGCGTCACAAAATATGGGAAAAGATTTTAGAATCAACCGACCCTAAAATCATCATTGGCCCACGTTCCGCTCTGTTCTCCCCTGTTAACAACCTTGGACTTATTATTATTGATGAGGCTCACGAGGATACTTATTTCCAAGAAAACGCTCCTAGATATTCCGCCTTAAGGCTTGCAAGTTTTATGGCTAGCACTTGTTCTATTTCCTGCATCTATGGCACTGCCACCCCCTTAATTTCCGATTATTATCTTGCCAAGTCCAAAAACTCCCTTGTAACCCTAAGCACTAAAGCTAAATCTTCCGCCGTAAGCCCAAATATCAAAGTTGTTGACTTCAAAAACCTAGAAAATTTCAAAAAAAATCGCTATTTTTCTGATGCCTTGCTTACCGCAATAAATAGAAATTTAAAAAATGGTCATCAAACCCTAATTTTCCATAATCGTCGCGGATCCTCGCCACTTACTATCTGTGAAAATTGCGGTTGGCAAGCTGTCTGCCCTAACTGTTTTTTACCCCTTACTCTCCATGCCGATAATTTTAATCTTATCTGTCATACTTGCAGCTACAGCACCAAAGTTCCTACCTCTTGTCCGGAGTGTAATCACCCCAGTATCATCCATAAAGGTTTCGGAACTAAACTCTTAGAAGAGGAGCTTAAAAAACTATTTAAAGACGCCAAAATTATCCGTTTTGATGCCGACAGTCAAAAAACCGAATCCCTCGATCAAAACTACGACCGCGTCAAAACTGGTAAATATGATATTATCATCGGCACAAAAACTATTGCCAAAGGCTTAGATTTGCCGCTTCTTGCCACAGTCGGTGTAGTCCAGGCCGACGCGGGCCTCTCATTACCGGATTATTCTGCGGAGGAAAAAACTTTTCACCTCTTAACACAAGTTATCGGCCGCGTCGGCCGTGGCCATCTCGACACCGCCGAAGTTTTTGTCCAGACTTACCAGCCAGACAGTGAAGTCATAAAAGCTGGTATTACCTCAGATTATCAGCGTTTCTACCACTATGCTACTAAACGTCGCAAAAAAGGTTCCTTCCCCCCTTATTATTACCTTGCCAAACTCACAGTCACCTACAAAACCGAAAAAACCACCGTCAAATACATTAAATCATACTATCAGACATTTTCAAAAAATCCTCAGCTGAAAGTAACTAAACCCTCCCCCGCCTTCCATGAACACGGAAAACGCGGTTACACCTGGCAAATCATTATTCGCGCCAAATCTCGCTTAAATATTCTAAAATCTCTCTCTGATTTGCCGCATAATCCTAATCTCCGCTTTACCATCGATCCCCCATCTTTGCTTTGACCTAGCAGCATCTTTGCTTTAACCTAGCAACTTAACTATTGCAAATTATTCTCATTTTGCTTATACTTAAATCATGAAGTTTGACGATGAATTTCTAAATGAGGTGGGTCTCGCAAACTTACCTCCAGAACAAAAATCCGCTTTTTTGAAGCAAGCTCAAGATGAGCTAGAGCTTCGCGTTGGCGAAAAAATCAGCCGCGGTCTTACTGATGCCCAAATCGAGGAATTTGAAGGTATCATGCAGAATGATCAACAAGTTATCAAAAAGGTCGTTTCAGAACTTGGTACTGATTTCCGTGAAGATCCTATTTATCAAAAAATCCTAAAGCGCCACGGTGTCGAGGAAGGCACCTGGGAAATTATCAGCGAATACCTAAGCATCAAATGGATTCAGAAAAACCGCCCAGATTACCATGATATCGTAGAATCCACTTTAAGAGACCTAAAAGCTGAAATCAAGTCCGATAGCACCAAAATCCTCAGCGAGTAGTCTTTAGTTTATGCTACAATATATTTATGTATCTTGTGATTGACATCGGCGGCACAAAAACCCTCATCGCAACCTATACCAAAAGAGGTCGCGTTATTAAGAAATTCCGTTTTAAAACCCCAGAAAAACGCGCTGATTTTGAAGCCATGCTAAAATCCGCCCTTATTCCCTTCTCCGTTAAATACCAAGAAAAAATCAAACAGGTTGTTATTGCTGTTCCCGGCTGGATTGAGCATAATGTTGCCACCAAATTTGGTAACCGTCCCTGGAAAAACTTCGATATCGCTAATTGTATAAAAGATTTATTCACTTGCCCTATCACCCTAGAAAACGATGCCAGCCTCGGCACAGTCTACGAATCTTCTTTCCATAAAGGCCTTTCCTTGTATCTGACTTTCTCAACTGGCATCGGTGGTGGTCTCGCCAGAAAGGGAGTTCTTGCCAAAAATTCTAACTCTGTTGAACCTGGCCATGCCATTTATATCTGGAATGGCAAACATACCGAGTGGGAGGATATTGCTTCTTGCGCCGCTATCGGTAAAGATTATAATTGCCAAGCCACCTCTGTCCGCGGCGCAAAAGCTTACCAAGACATAGCGCATCGCGTCTCCATTGGTCTACCTGATCTCATTCACCGCTACCATCCAGATTTTATTGTCATCGGTGGCCCACTTGCTCTGCTCTTTGATCATTTTAAGCAACCACTTAAAGACAATCTAAAAAATCTCTTACGTTCTACTACTATTACCCCTCGTATTGTTCCCGCAAAACGTCCTAAAGAAGCAGTAATTTACGGAGGCTATCTCTATGCCAAGGCCAAAGACAAAGCTAAACGCTAAAGACCAGGCCTTTTTAGAAAGATTACAACAAGACTATCCCGAATTCCGCTTCTGCTTAAATGCTAAGCGGTTTTCTTATCGCTACGCCGAGCCCGTCAGTAACCCTACAAGTTCTAATACACCTGCAATGATTTCTAACGCACCTGCAACAAACTCTAATATACCCACAAAATCCCGCAAATCTAAAAAACCCGCCAAACCCACCATTTTTATAGGTCCACCCCAACCAAATTTTGCCCTTCAGGCGCTCCACGAGCTCGGTCATGCCCTTTCAAAGCATAAAGACTATCAGACACATATAAAACGCCTAAAAATCGAACTAGAGGCCTGGAAACGCGCAAAAACGGTATTAGAAAATTATGAAAAAGCAGCCAAAAATCAGCAAAAATCTAATCAAAAACCTCACCCAAAATTCGACCAAAAATCCCAAACTCTCTCTGATATTCTCCCCAAGTGGGACCAAAAATATGTTGAGGATTGTCTTGATACCTACCGTGATTGGCTTCACGCCAAATCAAAATGTAAAAAATGCGGCCTTACCCGCTACCAAACCAGCGATGGAAAATACCATTGTCCTTATTGCGACAGTTTCTTGAACTAAACTAATCTAAATAAATCTATCTCCCACCCCCAACTATATTTTATCTGTTATCACCATCCCCAGCTAGCACACCTCGCTCTAACCGGCTATACAGCTTCTCCACATTTTTCTCCGCCACCTCCGATAATGGCGCGTCTAAATACCTAGCAATACTGGCAACATACCAAAGCGTATCTCCTAGCTCCTTTATAATTGCTTCCCTATCCCCATCAGAAACTACCCCATCTTTATCTCTAATTATTTTCTTAAACTTATCAGCAACCTCACCAGCTTCACCAGTTAAGCCCATCACCTTTTCCAAGAACCCAGGTGCCATAATATCCGCCGTCTGCTCAAACCTATCTGTTTTCTTGATTTTTTCTTGATAATCATTCAGCTCTGTTATTTTCATTTTACCTCGCTTTTCTTACTTTTATTATACCAAAAATCCCTCATATTAAGAGGGATTTTTAGCAATTAACTCTAATTAACTTTCGCAAATCTAAGTGTCTTAGACAGATTTTTTTGCAGGTCCACGACGAGAAATACGACCACCTTTAGCGCCAGCGATGCGGGCTAAGGCAGGGTTAGCGGCGAAGCCTCCAGTGTGACCATTTCTGCCACCTTTGCGGCCAATCTGAGCATAAAACTCCTTGCCATATTTAGTACGATTAGTTTCGGCAGCTTTGAGACCACCAGCCTTAGTACCAGCCATTATGTTACTCCGTTTCTGCCCACCAATTTCAATATTAATAACACCCCCAATAAGGGTTAATAACTACATTATAGCATAGTGCTTTAGTTTTGTCAATACGTTTTTGCTAAAAATTATGTTATAATATGCAAAATCCCTAAAAATCCAAGTGCACATCTTGCCATTTCACTATCATTCTCCCCTGTTACTCTACTCCTTTGTTCACAAATTTTAATTAACCGAACAAAATCTTAAAAATCCGAACAAAAAACTCTTGCTTTTATTCACACGGTGATATATAATAGAAGTAGATTTGAGTAAAGCTGCGAGATTACTTAAATAAAAAACACACCTGAATAGCAGGTGGTTTTTTATTGACAAAGTGGCACTCATAAGGTAAAATAGAATACGTACTTTACAAATTATTTTTGTGGAAATTATCGATTATAGGCTCGATAATAGCCACAACTTGGGGTTATAGCTCAGCTGGTTAGAGCGCGTCACTGATAATGACGAGGTCTGTGGTTCAAGTCCACATAACCCCACCACATTTGACAGAATGACGATTAACGAGCATTGAAAAGGGCTCTTTCCA
>CAYYEY010000030.1:0-9843 GCA_964471175.1 uncultured Candidatus Saccharibacteria bacterium | reverse complement strand
AAAGGGGGCTTATAGCCAGCGAGCACGAAAAAACGACTAGATGGCGCCTTTCAAATCTAATGGCTGGGGATGAGGGATTCGAACCCCCGAATGCTGGGACCAGAACCCAGTGCCTTACCACTTGGCGAATCCCCAACGCTACCTATATTATACCGAATTTTTTTCCATTTGTAAACCCGCCACCATCGCACGGTATCACCACCATCGCACGGTACCGCACTCGTACCTATACCACACCCTCACACACAACATCACTTTTGTAAAGTTACCACCCTTGCATAAACCATCTCACTTATGGTAAAATAATTTACATGGAAACGGTGGGAACTAAGACTAAAGAAGAAAACCACAAAAAAGAACCTCTTGTTACTCATCCATTAGAGGATATCGAGGATGTTGCAGAATTTTATGCCGCGATCAATCGCCATCATTTGACTCATGCTATCACCAAGGATCGCCCCTACACCTACTGGACAATTGAAATCTACGATAAACAAAATGGCATTCGCGGCGGCGGCGGGCTAGGTGTTTTAGCTGCTGATACTCGTCGCGTGGCCGAGCAAAGTAATGTTCCGTTTGTCTTAATTACCCCATTCTACCCTAGCGAACAACACCAACATTACGTCAAGGAAGGCGATCATTTCGTAAATTACACTACACATGAACCAGTTGATTATCATAAATATGGCTACCAGTTGCTTGATACCGTCAATATCCATTGCAACAATCAGCTTGTTTCTTTGGAAGTTATTGAAAAAGTTTTAGGATCAACCCGCATTATCTGCATCACGGAACCAGGATTTGGAGAATTATACTCTGGTGACTCCGGTGGCGACCATCGTCTTTATCAAGAAGTCGCTCTGGGCTTTGGTGGTTATCAAGCCCTCAAGCTTGCCGGACTCAAACCTGCAATCATGCAGTTAAATGAAGTTGCGACTTTCTTTGCCGCACTTGCCAGGCTAGATGAACTCGCCAAGAACGGCATGGATTTTTACGAAGCCGTTGTTTACACCAGAAAACACACCCTCTATACTAATCACACTTTAGTTCAAGCCGCCGAAGCGGAATTTTCCTATGAACAATTTGAAAGATACGTTTTTCCAAATCTCAAATCCCTCGCCGTCAAAAAATGGCTAATTGACAAGTTCGAAAACGATAGAATCAAACTTTCATCCGTCACTATTGAAATTGCTGAGCTTCGTTCTGGAGTCTCCAAACTTCATGCAAGAGTAGCAAACTATCGCGATCTAGCTGGAAACAAAGTAAAGTTTAAGGCCGTCACTAACGGCATCGATATTGCAACTTGGGCAAGTCCAGAAGTTGTTAGGTTTCTTATGGAAAAGGGAATTATTGATAAATTCTATCTCCCGACCATAGATTATCAAGAAAAATTAGACGGAATTTCCGCCAAAGATATTATCAGACTCAAAAAATACGGTAGAAAAGATCTAAACAAAATTCTAGCGCATCGCGTCAATCAGTATGGAGAGACCATCCAGATACCAGAGGATGCTTTACTTTTCCAATTCAAACGTCGTTTCGTAGATTACAAACGCCCATGGTTAGCATTTTCTAATCCAGAAAGGCTCAAAAGTATTTTAGAAGAATATAATGCCTACTTTGTACTTTGTGGCAGAGTCCACGAAGGCGATCACCGAATGGCCGAAAAGCTACACGAAATCCTAGATTTAGTAGACAAAGATGAGATTCTAAGAAAACGCGTACACTATCTCCCAGATTACGATGAAGAACTCGGCCGTGCATTATCTATTGGCGCCAACATTTCCGTCAATAACCCAATCGTTGGACTTGAAGCCTGTGGAACTTCCTGGATGAAAGATATTATTAATTTAGGCTTATTAATTAGCACTCATGATGGCGGTGTGGCTGATGGTCCAGCCGATAGTTATCTTAATATTCACGGCAATACTGAATCTGAAGAAATAGAAGCACTCTATCTTCGCATGGAGGAAGCCTGCGCCGCCTGGACTCATGATTTTGACCTAGAATATCTTGTTCGTCGTGAACTTTCCGCCTTTTTGCCAGTGATTTCTGGCACTAGAATGCTTAAAGATTATCTAGAATACCTATTCTAAAACAAAAATTAAATACTTCTAGAATAAATCCGAAAATTAAATCTCAAACAATTTTCTTAAATTTTTTTGGACTTCTTCTATTGTTCCTTTAGCATCCAGAGTCGGGATATTATATTCTTCTGCCACTTTTAAATATGCCTGGTTCAAACGTTTTTGGAATTCGTCTGCCTGAGATTTCCAAACTTCACCTTTCCTAGAAGCGCCTTTTTTGTCTTTTTGCGTGCCCAGCCTTTTTGCGCGTTCCGCGTCTGACAAAGTCATGATTACGATTTTATCTGGACGAAAATATCGCTCCGGCATCACCAACTTATGCAATTTTATAATTAAATTACGCGAGACTCCTGCACCATATCCTTCATAAATTAAAGTAGAGAAATAGTTTCTAGTTGTGATTACTGTACCGCCACGCTTTAGTACTGGCTCTGCTAATTTTCTCCACTGTTCATAACGATTTACAAGATAAAGCATCACCCTTGTGCGATGGTCAATATCTTGCTTAGTGCCATAATTTAATTTTGCAATTTGTTGAATAAATTCATCGTCGCTTCCAGTGCCAGATTCTGCATAAGCTACCACTTCCTGGCCTTGACTTCGTAAATACTCCGTCAAAAGTTCCGCCTGAGTATCTTTGCCGGTAGCGTCTTGTCCTTCAATTACGATATGCATTCATAAACTCCTAAATTATTTTTTACCTTCTAGATAATCCTGATAACAATGTGCACAAATCGCTTTATATTCCACTTTGTTTTTTGGATCATCAATTAAAATGTCTGGCCCATCCGCTACTAATTTACCATTCAAAAATCTTGCATTATAAATTGCTTTTCTACCACATTCACAAATAGTTTTAATTTCATCAATCTCATGCGCTTGCTGCAAAAGTCTCGTTGAGCCAGAAAATCCACCATCCTCACGTTTAAAATTAAGCCTAAGCCCATAGCATATCACTGGAATGTCCAATTTCACTACTACCATCATCAACTGATCGACTTGCTCCTTGGTTAAAAATTGTGCCTCATCCACCAACACGCAGTGTACATCACTATATTCCTTAGAAATTTTAGAAAATAAATCAACATTTTTATCAAAACAAAAATCAGTTTCTCTTTCTGGCCCAATTCGAGTCAAAAGTTTTGTGCCATTTTTTGTGTCCGTTGCAGGTTTAATTACGCAAACTTTATGCCCGCGCTCTTCATAATTAAATGCCACCTGCAAAAGTTGCATCGTTTTGCCACACCCCATTGCTCCATGTCTAAAATGAAGTTTCGCCATATTTCTATTATACACCATGCTATAATTAAATTATGCACGAAAGTTGGAAAGATTTTTTAAATTCTGAATTTGAAAAGCCCTATTTCAAAGAGTTAAGCCAGTTTTTACATCAAGAATACGAGAAAAAGACAATTTATCCCAAGAAATCCCAAGTATTCCGCGCTTTTACAACTGATTTAAACAAAGTTACGGTCGTTATCTTGGGTCAAGACCCTTATCACACACCTGGTACTGCCCATGGATTGGCATTTTCCGTCCCGAATAGTCAGCCTATACCGCCATCACTAATCAACATCTATAAAGAAATTGATAATGACATCGGTAAACATCATAATAAAACTGGTAATTTGTCAAATTGGCAAAAACAGGGGGTATTGCTACTTAATAATACTCTTACCGTAGAAGCCCATCTAGCCGGTTCGCATCGTGGTCGCGGTTGGGAAATATTTACCGAAGCTGTCATTAAATATCTAAATGAAACGCGCCCACACCTTGTATTTTTACTCTGGGGACGTGACGCCAGAAGCAAAGCCACACTCATCGATAAATCCAAACATCTAGTTCTAGAATCGCCTCATCCTTCGCCACTCTCTGCACACTACGGCTTTTTTGGGAATCATCATTTCAGCAAAACCAATGAATTTCTAAAATTCCACAACCTCCCAGAAATTGAGTGGTAATCTCGCTAAATATTTGATAGGTAGCACCGCGCTTATGCTTGGAGATATTGTAAAGTAGTACTATAATTCCAACATGAATCTTAAAAGCCGCGAAAAAGACAAATTACCCAACTTAAATTCCGAGAAGGCGGTTATTAACTGGTTCAAAAAACACATTACCGATGATGGATCTCCCTATTTGTTAGACAAAGATCAGGCAAAAATCGTTCTCGATCAGCATAAAAATACTTTAGTTACCGCCAGGGCCGGATCTGGCAAAACCAGAACCATCGTTGCCAAAATTGTATTCTTGCTCACCTACTACAAAATAAAGCCAGAATCAATAATCGTATTTGCTTTTAATCGCAAGGCTAAAACTGAAATTAATGAGCGCTTAACCAAAATAGCCTATCAAGATAAACCACTATTTAAAACCACTCCGCGCATCGCTACCACTTTTCACGCATTTGCCTATCTTACTCTTGGTGGCAAAAAGGAACTTAGAAAAAAATTATTAACTGAGGAAAAAGAAGCAGAGTTCACTTCCGACCTTAATCCCGAGACTAAACAATTTATCGCCAGAGCCGAGCAACAATACCCCGGACAGCTTAACAAACTAAGATCAAAGATCAAATCGGAAAAAGACTTAAACATCAAAAACGCTTTATTAAAAAAATACCAAGAATTAGAGTTATACCACCAAAAGTTGAAATCAAAAGGATTAATCAATTTTAATCAGCTAATGGATTTATCAAAAACCGCCCTTACTAAAAAGAAAACCAAACTAAAATACATTTTTGTGGACGAATATCAAGATTTTTCTCTATTATTCTTAGAACAAATCAAAGCCTTGCGCACCACCTGTCCTGCTGCACATCTCTTAGCCGTTGGTGATGATTGGCAAGCAATTAATCGCTTTGCTGGCTCCGATATTAAATACTTTACCAATTTTGAAAAGTATTTTACCGAGAATACCAAAAAACTTTTTATCCCCACCAATTATCGCAGTAATAAGAAAATTGTAAAAAATGCCAACTACTTTATGTCAAAAGCACTTCATGACTACCAAGGATGCAAAAGCGGCAACAAAAAATTAAAAGGTAAAATCTATCTAAAAGATATTAATTCACCTAAAGCAAATTTGGATATAAATCAATCCACTAAAATACCACTCCTGCTTAAGCGCTACCTAAATTACGTTGTCAAAATCATTATCAATAATCCAGAAAAATCAGTTAAAATCCTTCATCGCAATAATTATTTAAGTTTTAAAGATTGGAGTTTAGGAAAATTCATGTCAGAAATCTCCAATATTTTAAAAAATAATTATCGTTATACCGATAAGGATTTAGAATTAATTAGTTATTCTACGATTCACCGTTCTAAGGGATTAGAAGCAGATATTGTGATTCTTTTAGAAATTGATGCCGAAGAGTTTCCAGGGAAAGATAAAACATCAGGTTTATTCCAGATTTTTGGCGATGATGCCAAGACTATTTTTGAGGACGAAGCTAGATTATTCTATGTTGCGCTTACTCGTCCCAAAGAAAAACTATATATCATCACCAAAACTCCTAAAATCACAAAAGAAAACCGAAAATTGAATTTTATAAGCTACCTTAATGACGAATGGATAAATTTTATTTAACCCATTTTAGAAGGCGCTTTTTCTCTGGAGAGTCATCTGGATAGGCCTCTAAAATATCCTCAATATAGGTATTACCATTTGATAAATTAAGCGTCTCAACCTGTGGCATTGATGAAAGCAACCGCACAATTGCCTCATCTGTGTCGATAGTGTTCATTGATTTTTTCTTATCAGAAGTAAAAGAGTTAACTCTAAATTGGCGATAAACGAATCTCGAAATACCCGCCTGCAAACAGTATTTTAGGCAATTTTCGCAGGATGCCATTTTATTATAAAGAGTACAACCAGACACATCTCTCTTTGCAAAAAGCAAAGCGTTCATCTCGGAATGAATAGAAAAATAATATTTCATTGGTCGTTCAATCAAAGTCATTTTGCTTTCGTCTGCACCCTGAATCATACCATTATAGCCAAAAGAGACTGGTCTATGTTTTTTATCTACAATTACACAACCATTTTGTGATGATGGATCTTTGCTTCGTGACGCCACCACGTCTGCGATATTCATAAAATACTCATCCCAACTTGTCTGTTTACTTTTTTCTGCCATATTTCCTCCAATTTATTCCATTGTACCAAACTCTGTAATTTTTACAACATTTATAGAGAGCGGGTTAAAAAAGTATCAAGCTCATGCTTGCAAAGCAAATACTAATTCCTATATAGTAAAAAGTACACTTTAAAAAGGAGAATCTATGTTAAAGCATATCTTTACATACATAGTCGCCAGTGCTGTAGCCTTCACTGTCGCCTGTCTCCCCTTAGCTACACCCGTAACCGCCAAAAGTTGCGATGATATCAAATTCATTTTTGCCAGAGGATCTGGACAAAGTTTGGGTGCCAACGAATACCAAACTTTTAAATCAAGTCTAGAGGCAGAATTAAAAAATCTCACCCCAAGCCTAAAAGCCAGTATTTATGAACTTGGTACCAATACTTATGGCAGTGCAAAATATCCAGCCATTGCACCAGATCTAATTGGGTCTTTTGGCGCTAAAATCTCTGCCGGAAAAAATTTTGCTTTCGGCGAAAGCGTCAAAGCTGGTGAAACCGAACTAAAATCCTACATCGACGAAGTCAGCAACCTCTGCAAAAATACTAAATTTGTCCTAAGCGGTTACTCTCAAGGAGCTATGATAATGTCAGATTCCATTCCCGATTTAGACCCAGATAAGGTAATTTACGTTGCCACTTTTGGCGATCCCTATCTTTATCTCCCGGAAGGTTTTGGATTATTTCCAGAAGCCTGTCGCGGAGAAAATCTTTCAAACTATCGAGAATTTGCGCCAAATTGTCACACCGCATCTGGCGTACTCGGTTCCAAAATTCCTTACGAACCCGAAGACTGGTGGGGGAAAGTCGGTCTCTGGTGCAATGATCAAGATTTTATCTGCGGAGCAGGATTAAAACTTAGTTTCGGTTCAGTTGATGAAATCATAAACACCGCTCTTGCTGCCGGACATTTAAATTACGTATCTGATGGACACTTTGATTCTGCTGCCAAAAAAATCATTGAAAAGATTAAAGAGGCCTTTGATGTTGGAGCGGTAAAAAATCGCATCGCCGGCAACCGTGACACTGTATTTTTGTTTGACCGCACCAGTTCCATGGCTCCGTATATTGATAAATATAAACAAGAGGCATCCAAACTTGCCAAGGAAACAATTCAACTAGGCGGTAGAGTTTCTCTCTATATTTATGGCGATCTGGACGATTCTATCCCCGCGGTTGAGAGGATAACCGATTTTGGAGCGTCCCTATCCGATTTCAATGACGGATTGAACAGTATTATAACCTCTGAAGGCGGCGACGAAAAAGAATCATTACTCCACGCCCTGCTTACAGTTATGAACGAGCAAAACTGGCGCGCAGGCGCTACCAAATCCATCGTAGTACTAACAGATTCTGGTTTTCTCTCTCCAGATCGTGATGGTACTACTCTAGAACAAGTAGTAAAACGCTCTCTAGAAATCGACCCAGTCAATGTCTATGTAATTGATTCTGACAACAATCTTGAGACAAGATATAGTAAATTAGTTAATCTTACCAATGGGCAGATTTTCGATAGCTCGACTTCTTATCTTAGCGCTACCAATTATTTATTAGAAAGACCTGCAGCTAATTTTCCACTTACTCGCTATGAGGGAATTGTTGGCAGTAGTATGACTTTTTCAGTGAATGCAACCGGAGAAATCATCAGCTATGAATGGGATACTAATTTTGATGGAGTTTTTGATTCAACCACTACTACCCCTACCATTTCTAAAACCTACAGTACGGAAAGTTCTGGTTACTTACAGGTAAAGGCTACTGATTCTAGCGGTAAATTTAGCACTGCCTCTGTGCCGGTTGAAATTGTAAGTTATCTTGAAGTCTCCCCAAGTCTTAATAATATTTCAATGGACGCGTCGACTAACTCTGCTAAAATCAATTATCAACTAGGGAAAAATACCTCTTTTGTACTGGTGTCAGTTAACGGTAATCCTCTCGGAATAACTACTGAACAAAATCTTGAGATTACCGATCTTGATGATCCTTCCATTATTACTCTGACCCCAATTAGCGCAAACGGAATGTCGGGGCAAGCCATAAGCCTGAACTTTGGCGATCCTGCTCCGTCATCTAAAACCACATCTAGGAATGCTACGACAGATAGTTCTACATCAAATAATCCTGTAACGAGCAGCACCACATCAAATAGTTCCACCACAAGTAACATTACAGCAAATGACACAGCAAATAACACTGCGACAGAAAATATCAAAATTTTAGCACCAAACTCTGGCAAACATTAATTTGATGAAAGATGATAGTGATCTCCAAATTCACACTTATAAACAGAAAGTCTTGGCGCATGGTGGTCGTGTTCGGCCACCCTTGCCGCCACTTCCGCTTCCTCACGTGTTTTATAGCAAATCTTTTGGGCGTCCCCCACCCAACACTTTTCTGGTTCAAAAACCTGGTTCTTATAGTTTACATTTCTTGACATTTATAACGATTATATCATAATTCTGTCAATAAAAATCGATAGAGAAACAGACACGCATAAAAGTTTTCCACAAATATTGTAAAAATTACAACAAAATTAAGCATATTTAGTATTGACACACTATATATAGTGTCCTAAAATAGAACCAGACACTAAATATAGCGTCAAGCAAATATCTACAAAATAAAAATACGAACATATTGTATTTAAGGAGGTAAGAATTTTTATGTTCAAAAAAATCAAGAAACGTGACGGCAAGATCGTCAATTTTAACCCAGAAAAAATCACCGATGCTATCGCTGCTGCCGGTGCTGCTACTGAGGAATTTAAATATGATCGCGCCAAAAAATTAACTGAAAAAGTGGTGGAACGCGCCAAGAATGAAATTACCGCCAGAACTCCAAGCGTTGAACAAATCCAAGATATCGTCGAGCAAGTCTTAATGGATTCATCTTTTAAGCGCACCGCTAAGGCTTATATCACTTATCGCCAAGAACGCAACCGCACTCGTGAGGCTAAATCTAACCTCATGAACATCTATAAAACTATTTCTATTGCCGACGCATCTGAAGACTCTGACGTTAAGCGCGGCAACGCTAACGTTGATGGTAACTCTGCAATGGGTAAAATGTTACAATTTGGCGCTGAAGGTTCCAAAGTCTTTGCCAAAACCCTCCTTATGCGCCCAGAATTTGCTTACGCTCATGATAATGGGGATATTCATATCCACGATTTAGATTTCTATGCTACTGGCACACTCACTTGCTGTCAAACTGACCCACTAGTACTCTTTAAAGATGGTGGATTCAATACTGGTCATGGTCATCTCCGCACTCCTAATTCTATTGGCTCTTATGCTGCACTTGCTGCTATCATTCTACAAGCTAACCAAAACGAGCAGCACGGTGGTCAAAGTATCCCTAACTTTGATTACGCCATGGCAGAAGGTGTTGATAAATCATTCAGAAAGGCTTTAAAACGTAATCTAGAAAAATACAGCAAATACTCTGGCAAAAAAGTCAACATTAATATTCCAGATGACATTAAATTTGGCGATGAAAAAGCACTAAAAAAGCTAAAGATTCCAGAAGCAGTTGTCGAAACCTCCAATGAAGATGTCGAAAAACAAACTTTCCAAGCCATGGAAGGCTTCATCCACAACCTCAACACTATGCACTC
>CAYYEY010000029.1:0-10119 GCA_964471175.1 uncultured Candidatus Saccharibacteria bacterium | reverse complement strand
GCACGCTTGGAAAGCGTGTGTGCGAGCAATCGTACCGCAAGTTCGAATCTTGTCCCTTCCGCCAAGCACAAAAGTGCTAGCTTAAAATGGAGTTTTAGCAGATTTTAAAAGAGCATAATTGCTCTTATTTTTTTGAAGAATTCTTACCCCTTATGCTTGCAATTTTAACAGAGAGAGATATAATATGGTTAATGAGCCCTCAAGATGTGATTATAGACCTGAAAGGCCTAACTAAGCGTTATGGTTATGGCGATGCTGAGACATACGCTTTGCGTGATTTTGATCTTACCGTAAAAAGAGGTGAGTTTATCATGATTATGGGCCCTTCTGGATGTGGCAAAACAACTTTACTTAATATAATTGGTATGTTGGATGAGCCGACTGATGGTGAATATCTTTTGAATGGCGAATCAGTAGATAAGGTGTCTAGTCGTAGACGTGCGAAACTCAGGGCTAAGAAAATCGGAGTGATTTTCCAGGATTTTAATTTAATTCCGAGATTAACAGTGCTTGATAATGTAACTTTGCCACTTGTTTATGCTGGTTATACTAAGACTCATCGTGAAATCCAGGCAGATAGAGTGCTAGAAAGATTCCACTTACAGGAGAGGGAATATTATATGCCTTATCAACTTTCTGGTGGTCAGCAACAGCGTGTGGCGATTGCGAGAAGTTTAGTTTCTAATCCAGAGATTATTTTAGCGGATGAGCCAACTGGTAATCTTGATTCAAGGTCTTCGCACGTAGTGATGGAGGAATTAAGGGAAATTCATCAAGCAGGGAATACTATTATTATGGTGACGCATAACCCGGCTCTTACAGCTTATGCTACAAGGGTGATTAACATGCTTGATGGTCAAATTGATACTGATATTAAGACGGTAAAAGATGATGATTTGCCACAGCCAGTGTCAGTGCATTTTAGGAAGCGTCAGATTTTGAAGGAGATGAAAGAAGCGATTGCTGGTGCTAAAAATGAAGAGAAAGAGAATGATGATATCGAGCCTAATGAAACTGAGGCAATAGATTTGGATGATGATCGTGAGGAAATTACTGAGGAAGAATTTATCAAAGCAATGGGTGGAGTTGTGATGAGAACAGAATTTGAGGATGAGAATTTGACTCCGGAGGATATTCTACTAAAAAAGGATAATTTTGATGTTGAAAACGATGATGCTGATGTTGATGCTGATGCTGAGAATGATGACTTTAAGTCTGAAAAAGATGATGCCAAATCTGAAAATGATGGCTTTAAGTCTGAAAATGAAAATTCTGAGTCTGATAAGCCGGCTAAAAAATCTCGTAAGAAAAAGACGGGAGGTAAGAGAAAATGAGCCTTTTAATTCGTACACATTATAATCTTGCTAAGGAATCAATTAGACAAAACAGGACAAGGAGCTTTTTGACTTGTCTTGGAATTGCGGTGGGTGTTGCGAGTATTATTCTGATTTTGTCGCTTGCTGGAAGTATTAATAATATTATTTCTACGCAGGTGAAAAATCTTGGCGCAGATTTGATTGTGGTACGTCCGGCGAAGCATGCTGACACTATTGAAAATATGGTAGAAAGTTTGACGGCGTCTAATCAATATTTGACTTCTAATTTGACTTTAATGGATGCGGTGGCAATTGCGGCGCTTGATGATGCAAAGGCGGCAGCACCGATTGCTCAATCAGTGATGACGCTTACTTCAGAGGACAAATTAGTACCATCAGCTAATGTAGTAGGGACGACAGAGGATTTGGCAAAAATCCAAAACTTGCAGCTTAAAAGTGGTACTTTCCTCTCTGATAAAGTAGAAAATTCAGCAGTAGTAGGAAAAGACTTATCGTTGAAACTATTTGGTACAGCCTCAGAGGCAGTAGGTAAAACTTTCACAATGTTAGATCAGAAGTTTATCGTAGTTGGGATGTTGGAAGAAGTAGAGGATCCAATTAACTTTGATAATGTTGACTTTGATGATTCAATGTTAGTATCAGCCAATTATTTATATAGTATTGGCGGGTCATTCCAGATTCAACAGATTAATGTTAAGGCAAATACAACTTCTGTGGTACCAGATTTGATGCAAGAAATGAAAGATATGTTAGCGGCAGAAAAATCTGGTGATATGAATTTCCAGGTGCTTTCTGGTGATGATATTTCGCATCCAGCTGGAGGATTATTTGACATTATTTCTGGAATGTTGACCTTGGTGGCTGGAGTTTCCTTGGTGGTAGGTGGTATTGGTGTAATGAATATTTTGTTAGTTTCAGTAGCAGAGAGAACAAGGGAAATCGGTATCAGAAAGGCAGTGGGTGCCAGCAGTATGAATATTTTAATGCAGTTTCTATTTGAAGCGTTGATTTTATCGCTCGCAGGTGGAATTTTGGGTTTGATTATAGGTTATGTCGTAGCTTTCTTGATATCGGTAGTAACACCATTTGCCCCATACGTAAATATGCAAATTATTATGATTGCAGTTGGAACAAGTTTACTGATTGGTCTGCTGTTTGGAATGTATCCAGCAATTAAAGCAGCTAAGAAAAATCCGATAGAATCTCTTAAGTATTATCGTTAGAATTTAGTATCATTATTAAATAATCAATTTTGGTTTTTAAAATGTTTCGAAATACTTATTTCTGCACTTTCTTTATGATATAATTTTTATTAAGAAGTTGTAATGGTGGGGAAGGAGGTTTGCCGTGGCAAAAAATAAACAATGCAAATATATTTTTGTAACTGGTGGCGTGTTGTCTGGTGTTGGTAAAGGTATTACGGCGGCTTCAATGGGTGCAATTTTGAAGGCTAAGGGCTATAAAGTAACCATGCAAAAATGTGATCCATATCTCAATGTTGATGCTGGGCTTTTGAATCCGGTAGAACACGGTGAATGTTATGTAACGCACGATGGAGTGGAGACTGATCTTGATCTTGGACACTATGAGAGATTTCTTGATTTTGAAACCTCAAAATATTCTATTACCTTGTCTGGTGGAATATATAAGGAGTTAATTGAGAAAGAACGTGCTGGTGGGTTTCATGGTAAGACTGTACAGTTAGTGCCGCATTTTACAGAATTGGTGCAGGAAAAAATTGCTAAAGCTTCGGCTGATTCTGATGTGCATATTGTAGAAATTGGTGGTACCGTGGGAGACTATGAGGGGTTAGCATTCCTTGAGGCAATTAGAACATTTGCAAATATTGTTGGCAGGAAAAATTGTTTGTATCTTTCCGTGGTGTTTGTGCCATGGCTTAATACCTCAAAAGAATTAAAGACTAAACCTGCGCAAAATGCTTTGCATGATTTGTTGGGATTTGGCATTGTGCCAGATATTGTTTGTGTTAGAACAGAACAACCGGCACCAAGAGCAATTTGTGAAAAAATTGCACGTTTTGCAGGAATATCATCGGACGCAGTGGTGAATTTACCAGATATTTCTAGTGTTTATGACGTGCCATTTAATGTTCTAAAATCAGGTGTTTTAAATATTCTTAATGATTTTGTGGATGATTATACCGAGCCGGATATGACAGATTGGATTGAATATTCGGCAAGGAGATCAACAGAGTATGATAAAACTGTGCAAGTTGGTTTAGTTGCAAAATATGTTGGAAACGAGGATACTTATATTTGTGTGACTGAGGCTTTAAAGGCAGCAGCAGCATGGAACGAAGTGAATCTTGAAATTAAATGGATTAATGCTGAGGATTTGAGTGCAGGAGGGGATACATATTCTAACGCTATAAAAGCAATAGATGAAGTGGATGGCGTAGTAGTACCTGGTGGATTTGGGCTGAGAGGTGTAGAAGGTAAAATCAAGGCGGCAGAATATGCTCTTGAAAATGATAAACCGTATCTTGGGCTTTGTCTTGGTTTGCAAGCGGCTTGTATTGCGGCGGCAAGACGAGGAGGGCTTAAAGGCGCAGCCTCGGAGGAATTTTTGAATGACTCAGATTATAAAAAGCCGCGAGATTTTGCTAACGTGATTTATATTATGGAAGGCCAAAAAGGGAAAGAATCTACCGGTGGGACAATGCGACTCGGGGATTATCCAGCAACACTAAAGAAGGGTAAAAAAGTGTTTGAGATTTATACAGATGATGCTAAGAGAAAACTTGAATTGGAAAAAATTGATCCAAAGAGCAAAGAATTTAAAGACTTGAAGCGTGCTGTTAGCGGGACTGTGATAGAGCGTCATCGTCATCGTTATGAAGTTAACCAAGAATATTTACCAGAAATTGAGAAAGGCGGGCTGGTGGTATCTGGAACTTCTCCGGATGGTAAATTGGTGGAATTTGTAGAGGCACCTAAGTGCAAATTCTTTGTGGCAACGCAAGCTCATCCAGAGTTTAAGTCTAGGCCACTTTCTGTTCATCCACTGTTTTATAATTTTGTAAAAAGTTTGAAGTAATTTTATTGGATCTTTCCTGAGATTTTATCTGATTGTAGGGTGAAATATGGTAAAATATAGGTAATGGAAGAAGTTTGTACAGAGATTTTGAGAGCCCTAAACAAGTCGTTTTCTGATGTTTTTGATGCTTCTGATTTTGAAGTTGAAGTGACAGTGGCGCCAGAGGAGACGAGAGCAGATTATGCATCAAACGTAGCGATGAAACTGGCAGGCAAATTAAAAGCTTTGGGAATAGTAAAAGATGAAGGTGGGAATTATAGTCCTAGAGAGATTGCGGAGATTATCAAAAAAAAGCTAAACGATTATTCAGCATTTGATGTCGAAGTGGCTGGACCAGGATTTTTGAACTTTATATCACGAGACGAATATTTTAAGCAAATTTTAGCGGATTTTCTGGTAGATTTTGATAAGAATATATCCCTAGACGATTATAAGGGTCAGACTGTAATTTGCGAATTTTCTGATCCGAATCCGTTTAAAGTTTTGCATGTAGGGCATTTATATACTTCGGTAATGGGCGATAGTATTTCTAGATTGGTGGAGTTTGCTGGTGGCAAGGTAGTTAGAGCAAATTTTGGTGGAGATGTGGGGTTACACGTGGCAAAAACAATTTATGCCATGCAGAAACAGGGAATTTCTGCTTCTGATATTGCCGCTTTTGATGAGGATGGGAATGGAATAATTTCCTCTTCAGAAATTGCAAAGAGAATTGAGATAATTGCTAAATGTTACGTTGAAGGTACGAGAGCATACGAGGATGATGCAGCGGTAAAAGACCAAATTACTGAACTAAATAAGATGATTTATGCAATTGTTGCTGAGGATGTGCACGACACAGAACTTGCAAAACTTTATTGGACTGGTAGAGAATTATCATATAAATATTTTAATGATTTTTATGCAAAATTAGGGCTGAAATTTGATAAGTATTATCCAGAATCAACAGTAGCAAAGCGAGGGCTAGAGGTGGTAAAAGCAAATGTACCAGAGGTCTATGAGGAAAGTGAGGGCGCACTAGTTTTTGTGGGCGAAAGATATGGGTTGCATACACGCGTCTTTATTAATGCAGAAGGTTTGCCGACGTATGAGGCAAAAGATGTGGGGCTGCTATTTACAAAGTGGGATGATTACCATTTTGATATGTCGATTGTAATTACGGGAAATGACATTATTGATTACATGAAAGTAGTTTTGCAGTCAGTATCGCTTTATGCACCAGAGCTAGTTGAAAAAACAGTGCATATTACTCATGGAAATGTAAGATTACCTGGGAATGAGAAAATGAGTTCTAGGAAGGGGAATTTCATTAAGGCGGTAGATGTACTTAAAGCAGTTTCTGATTTAGTACCAGACCAAAAGACAGCGATGGCGGCGATAAAATATGCATTTCTGAAATATAAAATTGGTGGAAATATTGAATTTGATGCAGAAAAAAGTGTGTCGACAACTGGAAATTCTGGTGTTTACCTTTTGTATTCGGCAGTAAGGGCAAAGAAAATTCTGGTTTCAAACTATCAATTGCCAGAATCTACCGTTCGTGGTAACTGGGAATTAAAAGAACCAGAAAAAAGGTTGATTAGAAAAATTGCAGAATATAAGACTGTACTTAATGATGCAGTTTCAGATTTTGCACCACATAAAATAGCAAATTATCTTTACGAAATTGCGCAGGAATTCTCGAGGTTTTATGAAAAAATTAAAGTAAATGGTAGCGAATTTGAGACTGAGCGGAGGGGAATAGTAAAAGCATATTTGAACGTAATGGAACATGGGCTCTTGATTTTAGGAATTGAAGTACCGGAGGAAATGTAAGTGAAAAAAGCAACACTACTATGGATAGATTTGGAAATGACAGGGTTAGAACCTGGACGAGACAGAATATTGGAAGTTGCAGCGATTGCAACGGATTGGGAGTTTAATAAGATTGCAGAATATACGGCGGTAGTAAAGGTTCCTGAAAAGTTGATGCGAGAGAGAATGGTGGGAGACTTCTGGGAGAAAAATTCTACCTCGCGTGATGCTTTAATAGCACAGAATGCTGAAGGTAAAGATATTTCTGAGATAGAAAAAGAACTGATAGATTTCTTGGACCAGAATTTTGAAAAACAAAGTATTTCGGATGATGAAAAAGGCAAGGGCAAAATCATCTTGGCAGGAAATTCTATCCATCAAGATAAAAGATTTATCGACGTGGAAATGCCAGAATTAGCGCGTAGATTGCACTATAGATTATTTGACGTTTCAGCATGGAAGGTGTATTTTGAAGGAGCCCTTAAAAAACATTTCATTAAAAAGGAACTTCATCGTGCACTTGATGATATTGAAGGCTCAATTGAAGAGATGAAATGGTATTTGACGTTTCTAAAATAGGAGTATGGTATGGATTTTGAAATAAGCAGAGTTGGTGGAATTGGTGAATATACGGAAGTAGAAAAGATGCTTGGTAGTGGCGATGATGCAGAGAAAGTCGTGATTTATGCTGTTAATAATGAGCCAGATTTGAAGGCATTTTTGGTTCTTAGGAAAAATACTCTTGAGGTTAGAACAGACGAGGAGCTGCGCGATTTATTAAAAGAAAAATATGAAACAGTAATGGAGAGCCGCTATTTTGGGAAGGGCGGAGTAGAAATCGTAAACACTGGACAGCTATCTGCGGATGAAATCAACGATTTAGTGAGGCTTAGTTATAATATGAGTAAAGATGGAGGAGAAAATGAGTAAAGAAACTAAAGCAGAAGTATTGACGGATAAAGAGGTGGCAGTAGAAGCAGATTTGATACGTGAAAAAAAGAACGTGAAAATCATCGCACTAGTAGGGATGAGTGGAAGTGGTAAGTCCGTGGCTGTAGATTTTTTAACTGCTAAAGGTTATCCAAAGGTGTATTTTGGGGGGATGATTTATAAGGAAATGGCAAAACGAGGAGTGGAGAGAACTCCAGATTCTGAACGTGATTTTAGAGAAATGATTAGGGAGACTGAAGGAAATGACTGGGTGGTACGTCAAGTGATTGATGAGGTTCATGATTTGATGCGTGCTGGACAAAAAAGAATTGTCCTTGACGGTGTCTATTCGTGGACGGAATACAAAACTTTGAAGCATGAATTTCCTGGGATGCTAACTTTTGTGGCTATTGTAGTTGATAAAAAATTACGTTATAAACGCGTAGCGGTACGTCCGGACAGGCCTTTTAATACTGAAGAGATTGTAGAACGAGATAGAAGTGAAATTGAAAATTTAGAAAAAGGTGGGCCGATTGCGGGGGCAGATTATTATATTTTGAATAATGGTACGGTTTCTGATATGGAGAAAAATTTGCAGAAAATTTTGGACGAGATAGAATTTTAAAAGTTTTTAGTGGAGATTTTTGATGAGGAAACTGGTAATTATTGACGGAAAATCAGTATTCTATCGTGGGTATTACGCGATGGGGAATTTATCAACTGCTGATGGTACGCCAACTGGCGGTGTGTATGGTTTTGCAGTAATTGCGATGGAAATTGTTAAGAATTTAAAACCAGACAAAGTTGTGGTGGCGTGGGACAAGGCTAAGACCTCAATTTCAAAACGTAAAGCAATCTATGCTGATTATAAAGCTGGCCGAGTAAAGCCACCAGAGGATTTTTTTGCGCAAATTCCTTTGCTTCGAGATTTAATTTCTGCACTTGGATGGGGATTTCTGGAATGTGATAATTACGAAGCCGATGATATTATCGGAACATTAGCTTTGCAGGCGGATAATGAAGGTGATTGGGACACAGTGATCGTATCCTCAGATCTCGACATGCTGCAAATTGTGGACGAGAATACTAGAATGTACCGTCTGCTCAAAGGCTTTTCTAAACTTGAGGAAATAGATGTCTCGGCAGTAGAAAAGAAATATGGAATACTAAAGAAGCAATTTTTAGATTTGAAGGCCTTAAAGGGCGATGCTTCGGATAATATTCCAGGAGTACCGGGAGTGGGAGAGAAAACTGCAGTTAAACTTTTGAATGAATATGGGTCGCTTGATGCAATATATGAGCATATAGCTGAAATTCCAGAAACAATACAAAAGAAATTAATTGCAGGAAAAGACTCAGCTTTTATGTCATATAAATTGGCCAAAATTATGACTGATGCGCCAGTTTCTTTAGATGATTTACCTGATCTTGTAATTAATCCTCAAAGAATAGAGGAGGCATTAAATAAATTAGAGTTTAAGTCGCTAATTAGAAAGTTTAGAATAATGCTTGGTGAAACGAATGCCGCGCCAGTTCACGAAACTAATCCATCTGAACTTAAATCCGTTAGAAATGATGATGCTTTGACCAGTGAGCCCGCCAAGATTCCGACTTCAGATTTTTCTGAATATATAGTGGCAAAAGATATAAAAAGATTAATGCATGATGATAAAAAGATTGCTTCAGAGATTCTTGATGGTAAAAAGTTTTGGGATTTGAATCAGGCAGAATTTTTGCTTGATCCTTTGAAGCGTAAAGGAGTAGATGAGACACAGAATAAACTAGCGCTTCCTGATACTACTGAGGAGAAAAAGCAGAACTTAATATTAGCGCAAAAACAATTTGGGGGACTGGCAAAAGATTCTGAACTTCTTAATATCTATCTAGATTATGATTTACCACTTGTGCCAGTGCTTTATAAAATGGAAAAGACTGGGATTAAAATTTCTAAAGAATATTTTGCGAACCTAAGACAAGAGTTTAAGAATCATGTTGGAGCACTTGAACAAGAGATTTTTGATCTTACAGGGAAGGAATTTAATGTTAATTCACCAGTGCAGTTATCGGAAATATTGTTCTTGGAGCTTGGACTACCAACTAAAGGAGTGAAAAAAACTACAAGGGGTTATTCTACTGGAGCTAAAGAGCTAGAAAAACTCAAAAATCAACATCCAGTCATTCCTAAAATTATGGAATACCGTGAAGCAGCAAAATTACTTAATACTTATATTGATCCTTTGCCTTTACTTGCAGATAGTATTGATAGAATTCATACTACATTTACCCAAAATGTAACAGCGACGGGCAGATTATCATCGTTAAATCCAAACCTTCAAAATATTCCAGTAAGAACTGAGGAAGGAAAAAGAATTAGAACTGGATTTGTGGCAGATGATACTAAAAGCTTTGTTTCTGCGGATTATTCGCAGTTTGAGCTAAGGCTGGCTGCGGTACTTTCTGGTGATACACAGTTAATTGCTGATTTTAATTCTGGTCTTGATATTCACACTAAGACTGCATCTGATGTTTTTGGTATACCAATGGACAAAGTTACAAAGAAGCAACGTCGAGCAGCTAAGACTATTAATTTTGGCGTACTATATGGCATGAGTTCAAAAGGATTAGCGGATGCAACGGGAATGTATTTTGGGGAAGCAAGACAGTTTATTTCTGACTATTTTGCCGTAAGGAAACCAATTCGAGATTATCTTGATAAAATATTAAAACAAGCGCGCGAGGAAGGATATGTAGAGACATTTTATGGTCGTAAGCGCCCAACACCAGACGTAATGTCACCAAATTATGTAGTAAGACAGGCGGCGGAACGCGCAGCTATGAATATGCCAATTCAGGGAACAGAAGCAGATTTGATGAAACGCGCAATGATTCGCGTGAGTTCGCTCTTGCCTAAAGGCGCGGCGTTGATTTTGCAAGTGCACGATTCGCTTATTGTTGAGTGTGATGATGATTTGGTGGAGTCAGTTTCGGAAATTCTAAGATCAAC
>CAYYEY010000028.1:0-10507 GCA_964471175.1 uncultured Candidatus Saccharibacteria bacterium | reverse complement strand
CTACATCACTAATTATAGAATAAAACTTCCTGAAAAGCAACTGAATACGGCTTACCTAAACTCAGAGCAAAGAAAAAACAGCCTCATTTCGACTATTTATTCTGATTGGCGGAAGCGAGAGGAAAATTGCAACATCCTCAGTACTTAAAGCCACCAAACTAAATTAAAGCGACAGAGACTCCGTCTCTACGGTCTACTTCGTAAAATAAAAAATACTAGAGCAAGCTCTAGATTTTATATTTTCCTCGTATCCCTAGAAATGCTTCGCATTTCTGTCGCTTCATAGCTTGGCGGAAGCGAGAGGATTCGAACCTCCGAGACGCCTAAAACGCCCACACGATTTCGAGTCGTGCGCCTTCAACCACTCGGCCACGCTTCCGCCCTCTATTATATCATAAAACAGGGAAAATCACCTCTAATTACCCCAAGAAACGCCTTATCATTCAGACCAGCTCCTAATTAAATATTACCCCTCATCACCCCAAGTATACAAATACCTTTTAATAATCGGTACCAGAGAAAGGTACTTTTCCCACATGCTCTCATAGCCATCGCCACGTCCGTCTGGTACACCATATCCACCAGTCATAGTCTGATATTCAAGTAGCGGCGTGCAGACGTCCCCAGAAGAAACCCATTCTGATTTCAATCCAGTAGAAGTTATCGTCGCGTTAGCTTCTATTCCACCAACCCACGCTTTTTTAAAATCGCCATGCCCTACTTCAAACATTGAATATCTGAGATTATCTCCTTCAGAAGGGAACTGTCTTACTACCACGTCACCATACATTTCTGTTTGCATCTCATAATGATCTAATTGTTTGCGGAAATTTGGTGCGTTTTCACCATCAACATCAATACTCTCTGGCGGATGTTTTAACTCCGAAAGCACCCCAAAGTTTAAAATTGGCTCTGGATTTACTTCTCTATAATAATCACCAGTCATTTTATTTTCCGCAATAAGCTGCTTGTACTCTTCTTTTGAATTGTATCTTTTCGCTGTCCCGCCTAGGAAAAATCCGGTATTCACTCCTGGGATTTTTAAGAAACCCTTGGAGGCTATCATGTTCAATTCTTTCTGAATCTTTAGCGGCAAAGTCAAACTCTCCTCATTTCTACCGATACCATACCACGCAATTTCGCCATTGCCACCTACATAATCCACAAGCAATCTCCACATTCCTTGAGAATTACTTCGGTAATACCCACGTACTTTCACCATATTATTAATCTTTACATACGCTACTACAGCCTCGTGCACATCCACCATAAAAGCTTTAGATATCGCAATCTCCACTCCACCAATTTCCATTAAGTATCTTGGTACTAAACCTACTTTTCTCAATAACTCCGTAGTCAACATATAAATTTGTCCGTTCTGGAGCCAGCCATCGCCAGATATCTCTCCTTTTTCCAGAAAATCTACAGTTAGTTTTTCACTTTCTCTATCAAGTCGCCACTCCTCAGCCAGCTTTTTTAGTTCCTCTATCTGGAGAAAATACTCGTACTTTTTGCCATAAATATCCTGGCAATAATCCTCCATCGCCTGCTTATAATCCTGGTGTTTAGCCTCCGGGTTACTACGTTTAATCGCATTTAAAAAATCCTCTTTTGCTGATACAAAATCTGCCGGATTCGGATACTTGCCTAGAAAATCTTCTAAGGTATCCGGGGTAATTTTCTCAAAGTTTTCAAAACCAATTCCAGACATATAAGCGAGAATTCTTTTTTCATGATTATCATCGATGATTTTTGGAAATAGCTCTTCTTTGCCTACGCTTTCAAGTGGACCACGAATACTAGAAATAATTTGCGCAAAATCCATCCCAGAAATTTGCCCATTAGAAACCATGTTATAGAATCTCTCTCTATCCGCTTCAGTAACATTTACATCTGGATGTCCGAGTACTGCATAATCATGGTCAAGCAAAGCCCGAATTAATTTATTCTGCTGTTTTTTTGCCATCTCTTGTTTTTTCTGTTCGTTCTGGCTACTTTCGCCCACACTTTCGTCTTTCATCTTGACATAATTATACCATAAGTATTATAATTCGTCATGAAATGGGGGCGCACATTATAAAAGGAGGTAATGTATATGACTAAGATTTTTTTGCTTCTTGTCGATACCTTTCTCTTTATTGGTTTCTTTATAGCTAGGTCAAGTGATATCATTATGTCTCTTGCGCTATTTTGTTTTTGGTTTATTCTCACAGCAACCATCATCGCTGCTTTTAAGGAACGCGTTTTCCAAGAACAGCTTACCAAACAAAAAGCAACAATGCAAAAAGACCACATCAAGTACAAAATAAGTACTATCACTCACTATCTTGGGAAACCAGAAAACAAAAACAAGTGGTGTTACACCGATGGAGAAATTACATGTATTTCCTATCCTAGGAAAACAGATAGCGATTTTGACGTTGATAACGAATATCACATCGTTATTTTTTCTAGCGACGAAAGGAGATACGTCATCTACGACCCAGAGAAAGGCATTTACTTATCAGAGTACTGGGAGAATTATCTTAATAATACTCTTTATCCCAAAGCTCTCGCAGCTAAACAACGTTTCATCTCCTCAATAAATGAAAACGCATGGAGACAGTCCAAAAAATATTCTATCTTGTCACTATCAAATTGCTAAATTGCCCCTTTCAAAAAAGGCTCAAGCGCTTGGGTCTTTTTTCTTTTATCTTAAGCCCAACCCCAAGCCTTAAACATATGCAAGAAAAACTCTGGCTGGATAGCATTTCCTATCGCACTTAAAAACTGTGCTGGCAGATTATGCATTACCGAACCATAAATAAAGTACCACAAGAATATTACTCCAAGAAACCCAAAAGTAAATGCCAAAGTACGGTTAGCCGCATGTTGGTCCGAATATGCTCGTTGTACTATAGAAACTACCGCACCAGTTAACAAAATTGCACCATTTATTACGTCAAGTACGCTTCTCCCAAAATAGCTAATTAACATCGAAAGTCCAAGCCAAAACAGTACCACGTAAAGCAACACTGCCAAAAACCTACTCATCCATTTCCCACCTTGCACATCAAGTACGGTCACACCCGCTACGCGTCCAGCAAATCCAATAAGACCGGTAACAAGCGCAAATACAATCAAAATAATCACAACCGGCGCTCCAAATTGGAATATTATATTTGGATCTAGTGGATTAATATCATTAGCATTTTCCATAACCCAATTATATCACACACCAAAAATATTCAGATTATATTAGATTTCTGGGACGGTAAGTCCATCTGGGTCGTAATTAGCAATACCTTCTGCGATTTTTTCTGGTGTGATATGTAAAGCGTCAGAAATAGCAGTGGCAGCGGCCATGTAAGATATAGCTGGCTCGCCAGTAAGGAAAGTAGCAACATTAAAACTGGTGCCACCAATAGCTAATTCAGCTTCGGCGCCTTTCTTATAAAGCTTACTTCTAACAACTTGGACATTGCTAAAGCGATCGCTGCCATAAGTAATAGTACCATCTCTACCGGCAAAATCGGCAAACTCTTGGTAGTTAGCATCATCACGGTTTAAGATAACATAATCCGGATTCATGTTAAAGAGGGTAGACTCTGCCGAAGCGTAATCCTCAGGTTTGTCATCAGAAAGAGAAGCGGGGACGTAATTAGTGATAGCAGCGACATGAATAGGCAGGCTTAAGAATACATCTTTTTCTAAGGATTTGGCAGGAGCAGTAACTACTACATAATTAGCGCCAGCTTTCCATGCAGTAGAAAGGAATTTATGTAAGGTCCCCATTTTAATTTGGTCATCAGATGCTAAAATAGCAACTGGTTGGCCTGCAGCTTTAAGAATTTCGTGAACATAATTTGCAACTTCTACTTTGCCAGTAGTACCGGTAATACAAACTAGCTTCATGTCTTTGATAGGGTGACCGTAATATGTCCCCAAAAATTTTGCTTTCAATTTCCCCGTTTTGGTTTTTGCACCATTAGATTTACTCTTTTCCATAACTTAAGTATAGCACATTTTTAAAAAATATGTTAAAATATGTATGTCGCACTCTGCTGTGATGCTCATTTAATTTTCTAGGTGGATGTAAATTAAGAGGTGCTTTACTTGCACTTCTTTATATCCACATATGCTGTCTCTTGCCCTAAAGGCTAGAGATGGGATCCATTTATATATGCGCCCGTAGCTCAGCTGGATAGAGCGTTTGCTTGCGGAGCAAAAGGTCGTAGGTTCGAATCCTGTCGGGCGTACCAAACAAGGCATTTTATGGACTGGAATAAAATTACTAACATCATTTTAATTGTTGCTTTTGCTGTACTTGCAGTTTTTGTTGTTTTGGGCCTATATCAACTCATTAAACGAAAGTCTCTAAAAAAAGTGGATAAAGAATTAACTTTTATGACTTTACCACTTGCGTTAATGGCTACTGCCTATCTCGTTTTCGATAAATTAATAATAATTAATACTCGTCCTAATGGTTCTGGTGAGCCATCTTTTCCGTCTACGCATACCATGGTTGTTGCTACTATATTCTTTTTAGTGGCAATTGTTTTACCAAAATACATCAAGAATAGAGCAATCTGGATTATCTTGGATTTACTAATGCTTGTACTTCTCATCGCGGTTTCTTTTGGCCGTGTGCTTGCTAATATGCATTGGGTAACAGATGTCATTGCTGGCTTAATATTTGCTGGTGTTTTCGCAGGAATCTACTACATTATCCTTAGAAAATTTGGAAATAAGAAAGCTAGCTAGGATCTGACGAACAATCTTTCTGACTTCTAACCAATTCTATTAGAGCGTCAGCTATATGAGATTAAAAGATACCGCAAATGGTGATATGACTATCTATAATAATGCTTAGCTATTCTTTAGCGCTTCTTTTACTACTTTCAAATCCTCAAATGGATGTGGGCCATCATCACGCAAAATCGTTTTTTCGTGACCTTTACCAAGTACCAAAACAACATCGCCTTTTTTTGCTAGAGAAATTGCCTTGAAAATTGCCTCTTTTCTATCCGGAATCATCTCAATTTGCTGAGCTTTCATGCCACCCCTTAGGCACCCATCACGAAATTCTGCCATAATATCTAGCGGGTTCTCATCTCTGCTATCATCCTCGGTGATAATGCAATAATCACTATAGGAAGCTGCGATTTCACCTCTCTCTGCACGCGTACTTTCATCTCTACGCCCAGCCCCACCAAACAGAGAAATAACTCTCCCAGTCTTACTTGGTGGTTTTACAGATTGAAATACCTTCAAAAAAGCATCCGGAGTATGTGCATAATCTACTATCACCTCAAATTTTTGCCCCATATCTACTCGATTCATTCGCCCTTCTACCTCAGATAAAGCATAGATTCCATCTTGAATTTGTTTATTAGAAAGCCTCAGTCTCCGACCTACCGCAAGACAAGCAAGGGAATTATATACATTAAACTCACCTGGAATCTGTGTTCGTATTTTTATATCACCACATGAATATTCTACTCCAGAAGCATTTAGCTTAACATCTGTAGCTCGCATATTAGCTGTAGAATTTATACCATAAGTGATATATTCACGTGGAGAAATTGCCGATACAAACTTCTTAGCTGAGCCATCATCTGCATTTATTACTCCGTATTTTGCTTTCTTAAACAATTTTGCTTTAGCATTCACGTAATTAGAAAAAGTCTTATGATAGTCAAGATGCTCATGCGTCACATTAGTCATCACTGCAATTTCTATTGGAATCCCTAATGTCCTAAATTGCACCATCGCGTGCGATGTTACCTCTAGCACCAAAAACTCTGCCTTTTTTTCTGCAATTTTCTTTATGCGATGATTAAGCGTAAATGAATCCGCTGTTGTCATGTGTTCTATCTGACGCACAATTCCATCCTCTACCTTCAGATCAGAAGTAGTACCACCCGAGCCACGATCCACATTTCCTTTTGGAATTAATCCTGCATCATTAATAATATCTGCTTTTTTTAAGCCCGGTACGCCCCACCCTACAGTAGTAAGTAACCCAGTCTTATACCCAGCATGATTCAACATTGAATAAAGCATGAAACAAGTCGTAGTCTTACCATTCGTACCAGTCACACCTATTACTCGTAATTTTTTCCCAGGAAATCCATATTTGATTCCTGCCACCGAAGCCTGCATTAAATGATAGGGAAGCACCAATTTGTTATATCCCGGAATCTTATCTTTCAAACTCATGTTCTTATTATATCATGCTACAATAAGATTATAATGACCGATAAACCTAAGTCCCGCGCCAGAAAACCCAAGCACCAAAAAGTGTTAATAATTACATTATCTGTTTCTCTTTTACTGGTTATTGTCGCCATTATTTTCCTCGTTATTATCAAAAATGAGTCAAAAGAGGAGGTGTCAAGCGACCAACCTACCGAAAAAGTAGATGAGGAAAAAACTGAACTATCAGAAAACCCAGAGCCTACCGAGGAAACAGAACCAATCTCTAACCCCATCCCAGCTGGCGGAAACTGCACCACCGCTTACAGCAAACTCATGCTCATAAACGCAAACTACACTGTAGATAATACTTTTATTGCAAACCGCAAAACTGAGCTTGTTGATCTTACTGCTACCTATGGAGTCAAAGAAGCAAATTATTGGAACGGTATCCCCTTACTCGATGCTGAAGCCGCCACTCATTTAAATGATATGCTTACAGCTTATGCCACGGAAAATCAAGGGCATTCGCTTTCCACTATGTCTTGTTTTAGAAGTATTGGCACCTCTTGTGGTCGCCTCTGTGCCGCCACAGGCACTTCCGATCATCATACTGGCTATGTCTGCGACCTCATTGATACATCCTATGGAACAACTCTTGATACAGACTATCTGGATTCCCATCCTGACTGGAAATGGCTTAAAGAAAATTCTTACAAATATGGCTTTATCGACCGCTATCCTTCAGAATGGGCTGGTTCCTCTATGAACGAGCCTCTCAATGTTGATTCAAATGGCACTACTGGTTACTACGAAACTTGGCACTATCGCTATGTCGGTATCCCAGCCGCTTATGATATTGCCACCGGTAAATATAATAATGGCACCTACGATTCATTAGAACATTATCTAAAATCTATCGGTCTCATCAAAAATCTCACTTCCGGAAATTGCAACTAGCGCAGAAAATTAGCACTCTTGACACGGAAATTAGCACTCTCGACTTGACAGTGCTAATTTTCTGCGCTACAATGGTACCAAATAACGAACATTAAAGAGAGGAGAGCTATGAGTCTAAAACCTTTAAAAGATAAAGTTGTGGCAAAAAAAGAAGCACCAATCAAAAAAACCAGCTCCGGAATTTTACTTGGAGAGGCCAAGGAATCCCCAGCTTATGCCGTAGTAGAGGCAATCGGCCCAGAAGTAAAAAGTATCAAAAAGGGCGATAAAATTATTTTTAAAGAATTTTCTACTACCAACATAAAACTTGACGGCGAGGATTATATTGTCGTTACCGAAGAAGATATTTTAGCAACAATGTAAAGGAGTACTATGAAAAAGATTTTTTACGAAGATGACGCAAGAGAAAAAATTCTAGAAGGTGCTAAAAAACTACATGATGCCGTTAAGGTCACCTACGGCCCTAAGGGCAAGAATGTCGTAATAGAAAAAAGTTATGGTGGACCTACTATTACCCATGATGGCGTAACCGTAGCTGAAGCTGTAGATCTAGGTGCCACCGACGAAAATCTTGGCGAGCAAATTGGCGCCAAATTAATCAAAACCGCCGCCGAAAAACTCAACAAAGTTGCCGGTGATGGTACTACCACCGTTACCGTTCTTACTTATAACATCCTAAAAGAAGCAAACAAGCTCATCGCTGCTGGTATGAACCCTATGGAGCTTCGTCGTGGAATAGAAAAAGCGGGCGCAGAAATCGTTAAAGGAATTAACAAAACCGCCGAAAAAATCGAGGGCGAAAGCAAAAAAGTTGCAGAAATTGCTACGATTTCTGCAGGCGATGCTGAGATTGGCAAACTAATTGCCGACGTCATCAGTAAGATTGGTAAAGATGGAGTCGTCACAGTTGAAGCCGGCCAAGGCCTAGAAATGGAACAAGAAATTGTTGAAGGATTTAGCTATGACAAAGGCTATTCCTCTCCATTCTTTATTACCGATGTTAACCGCCAAGAAGCAATTTTTGACAAACCTCTCATTCTTGTTACCGACAAAAAAATCAGTGCTGCTAATGATATCCTTCCGGTATTAGAGCAATGTGCTAATGCTGGCAAAAAAGATCTCGTCATTATCGCTGAGGAAGTTGACGGTGAAGCTTTGTCACTTCTAGTTTTGAACAAATTAAAGGGCGTGTTTAATACTTTGGTACTTAAAGCTCCTTCTTTTGGCGACCGCAGAAAAGAAATCATGGAGGATATTGCTATCCTAACCGACGCCACTGTAGTTTCCGAAGATAAAGGCATGAAACTTGAAGAAGTTGGCATGGAAGTCCTAGGATCTGCTGGCAAAGTTATTGCCACCAAAGATGAATCTACCATCATCAAAGGTGCCGGCAATACCAAAGCAGTTCAAGATAGAATTAGCCTTATCAATTCCCAAGCCGAACTAGCAAATACTGATTACGAGCGTGGTGAATTTGAGAAACGCGCCGCTGCTCTCTCTGGTAAAGTTGCGGTTATCAAGGTTGGCGGAGCTACCGAAACTGAAATTGATGAGAAAAAATTCCGCGTTGACGATGCTGTTGCTGCTACCAAAGCTGCACTTTCCGAAGGCATTGTACCTGGCGGTGGCGTTACTTTACTCAATCTTGCAAACACCATCAAAACCGAGGATGCCGGCAGTACTATCGTAAAAAATGCTATGAAAGCTCCATTCATTACTATCATGGAAAATGCCGGCTTAAATGCTCAGGCTCTCCTTGCTGAAGTAGAGAACGCTAAATCCGGACAGGGAATCGATGTCATGAACCCAGAAAAAGGTCTAATAGATCTCAAAAATTCTGGCATTATCGATCCAGCGCGCGTTACTCGCGAAGCCGTCCAAAATGCCATCTCTATTGCTGCCACCACAATCACTATGGGCGCCCTTATTGTTGACGTCCCAGAAAAAGAGACCGCTACTCCAGCTACTCCAGATATGGGTGGAATATACTAAACTTAAAACAGCCTAAAATACTAGGCTTAGTATGATCTGCCAAAAAAAGGGGGGTGATGTTTAAAAACATCACCCCCCTTAATCTAATCTAGATCTGATTATTTTAGCTTGTCAATTACCTTCATCAACTCGATAAGCGATTCGGCTTTCTTGTTTTCGTCAGTAATTTGCGATGCTTCCTTATAGGCGCCAGAAACTAACCCTTTATCATGCAAAGTATCCATTGCCTCGCGATAAATAGTGAACTTATATTCTGGATCTCCCTGAACTTTATCCATCAGAGGAATTAAATCACGCAAGACATTCTCACGTACCTTAGAAATATCATCGGGATTGCCAGCTTCAGAAGCCTCAACTGGTGTAGTTGGTTCCGGAGTAGCCTCTGTTGATGGTATTTCAGCCGGGACTTCCTCAGAAACAGGTGTATCATTCAAAGAAGCACCGTTAGGCTCAGCATTAGCACTAGGAACATTAACAGGAATAGGCTCAGAAGCATTTTCTACAGCGGCACTAGGAGTGTCATTAGAGAATGGAGCTGGCATCGGCGGAACCCCTGCACCCTCTGTTGGTGGCATCGGTGGGACACCTAATTTATCTTGAATCGCAGAAAAATCAGTCTTGCCACTGTCTGCATCAGCAGCCTTTGTGTCCTCACTAGCAACCGTCTCTGCACCGCCGTTGTTTACTTGATCTATTGCCTTTTGTAAATCGTTGGTTTGGCTAAACATAAACCACCCTTTTCTGATTATTTACTTATATTATTAAAACGCTTACGCTTAGTATATCACACCCCATCAAAACTTGCAAACTAAATTCTAAGAGCTCTGACAATTTTGTCAATCACATCCAATCTAACCTCTTCCATTGGTAATTTTGCGCCAAAAGCATCTACAATTTTTTCGCCCTGCTGCTCGGGAAAATATACCCATACCCTAGCAGAAAAGCGTTTTATTGGTGTCAAAACAATAGCATAATGTCCTCGGTCATTTATTACTCCAAAAGCCCTGTAATCTCCAAAATTGAATACTCTTTTACCTTCCTTTAATCCCTTTGCAGTAAGAGTATATTTTAACATCCTTGGTGGGCGAACAAAGTATACAATTAGTGCAATCACTGATACTACAATTAAAGCAGCAAAAGTCCACCATTTAATCCATACTGCAGCCGCCATAATCAAGAGCCCTACCAAAATCAATGCAACATACCATCCAGCATTTTTATCTCTAGCGACGTATTCTTCCGCTTCCCAAGAAATATTTATATTTTTATCCATAAGCTTATTATATCACAAAATTCCGAAGGCAAGCCTTCGGATTTAACTTCGTGGCGGAGGGTGGGAGATTCGAACTCCCGCTCCAGGTTTCCCCAGACTAACGAT
>CAYYEY010000027.1:0-10712 GCA_964471175.1 uncultured Candidatus Saccharibacteria bacterium | reverse complement strand
ACAGGGGAATTACCTCTTGATATGGAACTTACTGGCGTAAAAAAAGAAAAAGCGGCCCCCCGTGGTTGGGGCCGCTTCCGGAGGATAATAGATGGCTAAACTTTGGCCATAGTTTAGCCCATAGAAACTATTTTCCAGTCGAGATTGGGAGTTTCTTTACATCGTGAATGAGGTTTAGGAAATCCGGATCCTCATCCAGGATGAAGTCATAGTCTGCGAGCTCTCTCATTTCTCCAATCAGGGCCATGTATTCATCAGTGCGGACCCTGATTTTCTCAAACATCCAATCGGTTACCTTCCTGGAAACGCCGCAGAAAGCGAATATTTCTGCGATAAGAGCGTCGTCTTTGTTGGCCGGGTTCAAAACCTCAACCCGAGAAATCAGCCCGTGAGCCTTATCGGCTCCGCCATTAACTGCGGCGCCGATTCGCTCGTCAGAGGCAAAACTAAACATAGTCTCCGGGAACGGATTATTGACAATCCATCTAACCCCGGAGATGTCGACACCGATAAGAATTAGGTCGGGTAGCACCGTCGGCATATAGTTGAAAGGTATGGCCCCGGATAATTGAACCAATGATTCTTTCAAGGAAAACATTTGCCCATCTTTTGCTTGAACAGAGACAACAAGCTGATTTTTGTCCAGTTTACTCCCGACAACATCAATACAGTCAAGCGGAATCGGTCCTCTGGCCATCTGTTCCATCGCATCATTAATCTTATCTGCTATATCCATAACACCTCCTAATGAACTTTGCGCTCCAGATGGAGCAAACAACAAGTAATAACTTAATTATACCACACTTATGCTTAAAAATCAAGAGCAAAGTTACACCTCTTCACAGAATTTGAAAAATGTTGTATAATTAAATAGTTGTTGTAATTCTATATAGATAAGGGGGTGTGTTACACATGGACATTAAAGCAATTCAGAGAATCAGGGAAGCGGAGCAGTCGGAAAAATTTACCATGATGGTTGAGGAAGCTTGCGGACCAGGGTCATCGTCTAGAGAAGGCATGGTTCTATTAATGCAACAGGCTTTGCATCAGCTGGAAAGGTTTAGGTTTATGGCCAGTCCTGGCTATCATTTGACGATTATTTCACCAGATGACAGTAAGAAGCCAACGCGCAAGGTGATAGTACCTGAGAATGAGTATTCTCAGACAATCAAGAAAGAATATGATGCAGATTGCTTTGCCTATAGCTTTCTAAATGATTACCTTGGCTTGGATGGCAAGACTCCACTGACTCCAGCGGAGATGGCGGAAAAATACCCTACAACCATCCGCCAAGGCGGCGAGGTAGATTATGCGTGGTATGATGAAATAACCCGCATCTTAATCAAAGGTGCCAAAAGGCAAGTTTATGGCCCAGGAAAGAAACCTTTTTAAAACGTCGTAGTAGTAATAAAAGTTTCAATAAATGGATAAAGGAGGTGATTCTATGTCGAAACGCTACGATGTTGCTCTTGAAGGAGGATGGATGTTGGCAGTAGATACTGATAAGGCGCAGTGCCTTGAGCCGCCACACTGCCACCTACTTCATCACGGGCTGACATTTGGCAAAATTTTAATGAAAAATTGTCTCTTTGAAATCCGCCCACCCAATACACCTAGCAATATCATCACCATGGCAACAAGTATGGCTGTATTGCACCGCGACGAGATTGAAGCGACGTACGAATATAATAAGAACTACGGCGCAGAATGATTCTGTTTTGCTAAATAAAACCCCAGAGTTTATACTCTGGGGTTTTCTTTGACAAAAACTTTATGGCATTTAGAATCAATTTTGTAGCACTAAAAGGTAGAATTCTAAGTCATAAAAGGTAGACTGAATCATAAAAGGCAGAATTATGAGTCAAACCCCTTTACAATTTTGAGTATCAAGGGTATAATATGTCTTATCAATAATTAATATCAAGCTTGAAAAACTCCATTCTTTCGAGGTTATCAAGCAAGAAAGGAACAAATGGCAGAGACAAAATCCGCCAAGACAAAATCCGCCAGTACTACCAAAGCTGGCGAAGGCCTAAAAATCAGACTCAGACTTAAGGCTTACGATCATCGCGTTATTGATCAGAGCGCCAAGCAAATCGTTGACACCGCAATCAGAACCGGTGCCAAGGTTTCTGGTCCCGTGCCTCTCCCAACCAAGCGTAGCACTTTTACTGTCGTAAAATCCCCACACGTTTACAAGACTGGTGGTGAATCATTTGAGATGAAAGTCCATAAGCGTCTCATCGACATCTTGAATGCTACTCCAAAGACTATTGATAGCTTGCAGAACCTATCATTACCGGCTGGTGTTGACGCAGAAATCAAAATGTAAAAAACAAAGCCGATTTTTCATAAGGTTTTATGGTACAATAGAATAGTATGAGTTTTGCGGCAAAACTAAAGAAGAAATTCTATTTTGTGGCCGCCGGATATTTCCGGTTTTTTGCCAATCTGAGTTTTAAACGCTGGCATCCAAGAGTGATAGCTATCACGGGCTCAGTCGGCAAAACAACTATGCTCCACATGATGGAATACCAGTTAAAAGACCGAGCGCATTATTCTCATGATGCCAACTCTGCATTTGGCATCTCTTTTGACCTGTTGGGTACACACGGCGTAACTGGTAGCAAGTTAAGGTGGCTTTGGCTGATCGTAATGGTACCATTTAAATCTCTGTTTTTTACGCGCAAGGGTAAGTTTTACGTCGTAGAAATTGATGGTGAGCGCCCACACGAGACAGAATTTCTAGCCAAGTGGCTAAAACCTGAGGTCACACTCTGGATTTCACTTGGCCGTTCTCATGCCGTGCAGTACGAAAACCAAGTAGAAAGTGGTGAATTTGAGGATATTGACCGTGCCATTACTCACGAATTTGCTATGCTCCCAGAACATACTACCAAGAAAATCTACATCGATGGCGATATTTATCTAATGACCAAAGCCCTAGAAAAAATCAAAAAACATCATCATATTAAGGCAGAGGTGATTGAATGTCACAAATCCGATCTAAAAGGCTATGTTATCACCCCAAAAAGCACAGACTATCTTATTGGTAAGACCACGTTCCATTTTACATCACCCCAGCCACGTGATCTCGCTATTCAACTAACTATGCTAGAAAAGTTATGCAAATATCTAAAGGTCAAATTAGATCCAGACTTCTCTGGGATGTCGCTTCCACCAGGCCGTAGTTCCTATTTTAGGGGCAAAAATGGCCTAACTTTGATTGATAGTAGTTACAATGCCCATCTTATCTCTGTTGAGTCCATCCTCGAAATGGCCAAACAGATGAAAGAAAAACACCTCTGGCTCGTTCTGGGTGACATGATTGAACAAGGCAAAATCGAGGGTGAGGAACATACCAAACTCGCAAAAGCTATCATAGAAACTGCACCGGAACAAGTTATCCTAATTGGTCGCCGCATGAAAAAATACACCAAGCCAGTCCTTGACAAAAAGAAAATTAATGTCATAGCATTGGATGACGTCAAAGAGGCGCTAGACTTTATTGAAAAAAATAGCACCGGAGAAGAGGTATTAGTCTTTAAGGGCAGCCAGTACCTAGAATGGCTTGTAGAAAAATTATTAGAAAATCCAGATGATGCCGCAAAATTACCGCGTCGTGAACCAGTCTATGTAAAAAGAAGGGAAAAAAGAGGGCTAGACTCATGAAAAATTTATATATCATCCACGGTTGGACATATACTGTAGAGCCATGGGCCAAAACATTGGAAATTCTAAGAGATCACGGCGTGACGATTGAGATGCTTCACGTTCCAGGTTTAACCGAACCATCCAAAGAGGTCTGGACGATTGATGACTATGTCGCTTGGGCCGATCAAAACATTCCAAATGGCGCAATCGCACTAGGCCATAGTAACGGGGGTAGAATTTTGCTGAATATGCTCTCAAAAAACCCTAATAAGTTAAGACACGTGATTTTGCTTGATGCCGCTGGTATTTATGAAGAATCCAAAAAGCGCGATGTCGCTCGTAAAGTTTCAAAGGTGATGGCACCCCTAAAAAAGATCAAGCCACTAAGGAAGATCTATCACAAGGTGCTTGGCGCCTCTGATTATGACCATGCGCCAGAAAACATGAAAAAGACCCTCGCGAACATGCTAGATAGCGACAAAAACCTAGATTTTTCCACGATTACTACCCCAGCCACCATTCTTTGGGGTAAGCAAGACAACGTGACGCCGCCAAGTCAGGCTAGAGCCATGCGCGCGCGCCTCAAAAACAGCACTATCAAGTTTTACGAAAACTGGAATCATGCGCCTTATATTACTGATCCAGAAGGCCTGGCGCGCGCCATTTACGCCACCCTAAAGGAGGTTAGATGAAGCGTTATTTTCTAGGCTTGTCGTCAAACTATGGTTTCAAGGATACATTGAAACATACCTTTGTTAGCGGTTCAGAATATGATTTGTCAGAGTTGCGCGCGTTTCTTGCTGCCCATTACGGCTCCACCTACGACCATGTCGCAGTTTACAGTAACGGCCGTACAGCGCTCGCAGTGGCGCTAAAAGAGTTAGTTAAGCGTGGCGGCAAAGTAGTAGTTACCAGTATGACTTGCTATGCTGTGATTCAAGCCGTCAAAAACGCTGGCTTAGTTCCAATTTTTGCAGACATAGATAAGAAAACCTTGCACTTTGGCAAAAAAGAGCTAGAAAAGGCAATCGCTGGCGAACAAAATGTTCAAGCGGTAATTGTCCAAAATAACCTAGGAATTCCAGCAGATATTGAGGGTATAGAAGAAGTCGCAAAATTACATAAGCTGACAATTATTGAGGACTTGGCCCACTCCGCAGGGGTAATATACAATGACGGTCGAGAAGTTGGCACTGTCGGTAGGGCTACGATTTTATCTTTTGGCAAGGGTAAATCAATTGACGCCGTTACTGGTGGTGCTGTAGTATTTATGGATCCACTAGATCCACCGGTCAATCAGCCGGGCGAAACCACCAAATTCAAGGACAATTTTAGGGCTAGGTTCTATCCGCTATTTTCGGCAATTATCAGGGGCGGATATCATATTAATCGTAAGATTGGCATGGGTCTTACCGCTTTTCTTATCAAAATCCATGCCATAAAACGCTCTGCTGATGGCGAAATTAATCAAAACTTGCGCCTCACCTTCTGGCAGTGCAAATTGGCCTTGAGACAATTAAAAAGTATGTCACACCGAGGTAGAAAGCCAATCAGGGATTTTTATCTTGTATCTGACAGGGATGAAACCTTAAAAGAACTAGCGGAAAAAGGCTACGAATTCCACGATATATGGTACGAAACCCCTGTTGCCCCAGAACGATATTTCCATAAGGCGGATTTTCATCCAGAAGCCTGTCCAGTAGCGGCAGAGGTGGCAACGCAAATCGTCAACGTACCAACTTGGTATGATAAGGACGATCTCCGTCCTGCGCTAAGGATTATCAAAGCGCATCTAGTTGAGGGGGAGTCAATCTCAGAAAAAGAACTAGAGATTTCCGAAAAAGAAAAATATCGTCAAGAGATAGAAACGGCCAAAAAAGCCAAAAAAGATGAAGCAAAAAAAGCTGTTAAGGCAAAGCTCAGTAAGGTAGCGCCAAAAGAAGTAATAAAGGCCGCCAAAAAGAAAAAATCAGATGTCGAGAAAAAAGCCGAGGAGAAAAAGGAAAAATCCCAAAAAACCAAGGAAGAATTAGAAAAAGAAAAGGCCGAGAAAAAAGAGAAAAAAGCCGAAGAAAAGAAGCAGAAAGAACTAGAAAGACTAGAAAAAATCTCTGAGGAAAGAGATGATTCTGGATTACTTCTTGCCATGGATAAAGCCAAAGAGGTCGAGACCAAAAAGAAAAAATCTATAGCAGAACGCGAAGCCGAGAAAAAACAGCGTGAAAAAGAGCTAGAAAAAGAAACCGCAGAGGAGCTAAAGATTATTGAAGAAGTAGAAAAAGAAAACCAAAAAGAGGGTAAAAAGTCGAGCAAAGAAACAGATGAAGAACCGGCTAAATTGCCAGAAAAAACAGTAGAAAAAAATAAAACCAAAAAGCTAGAAAAAGAGGTTGATAAAAAGCCAGAACCTACTGTTATGCCAAAAACCAGTAATACCACGTCAAGTTACTCTACTATGAGACAACCCGCAAAACCACTTCCACCAAAGCCTCAAACTGCTTCTATGCCAGGTATGCGAGTCGCCCCAGAGAAATTATCCGAAAGAGATAGACTAAAGCAAGAACTAGAACATGGCAAGAGGGAGGATCGTAGTGTCGTCTAAGACCAGAAAGCGCCTATTCCTAGGCCAAGCCAGTAATTACAGGGCCAGAGACGTTCTTAGGCATACTTTTGCTTTTGCATCCAAAAAATATTCCAGTCTGTTAAGACGAGAAATCGCCAAGCGTTATACTACGATTGAGAGTCTAGTCCATCTGATGAATAATGGTCGTTCAGCCCTTGCGGCCGGCCTAAAACTTACCGTTCCAGAGGGGTCAGAGGTAATAATTAACGCCTTTACCTGTTATGCTGTTTTGCAGGCAGTAGAATATGCCGGCATGAAGCCAGTTTATGCCGATATTGATGAAAAAACCCTAAGTTTTAATGCCAAAACCCTTAAAGAGGCTCTGTCAAAACACCCAAAAGTAAAAGCAATTATTCTCCAAAACACTCTAGGGATTCCGATGGATATTAAAGCTATCGAAAAAATCGCCAAAGAATATAACCTAGTAATAATTGAGGATTTAGCGCACGCTACTGGCATTAAATATCACGATGGCAGAGAAATCGGCTCAGTTGGTGCAGTTGCTGCTCTGTCTTTCGGTAAGGGCAAATCTCTAGACAGTATTACCGGTGGTGCGCTGGTTATTAACGATCGCCATCTCAAGATGGTAAAACCCATCAAAAAACACCCTAAACTCTCTGATACCTTGCGTGCTAGATGGTATCCAGTACTGGCAAGTATTGGTAGAGGACTGTCTCGCTTTCATCTGGAAAAATATTGGTATGGTCCGCTAATTAAGGTTCATTTTATTGAGCGTGCGGTGGATGCAAAATTAGATCTAAAAAGGCGCCCGGCTTATTGGCAAGACAAACTGATCTTGAGGCAGCTTCAGAATATCCCAGAATCTGGCGCCAAACCAATTCGTACCCATTTATTTGTCAATAATCGAGCGGAATTAATAGAAAAACTGGCTAAGAACGGCTATAATTTTAGAGAAATTTGGTACGATGTGCCGATTTCCCCTGTTAGGTATTATAAAGACCTTGACTTTCCAGAAAAAGATTATAAAATAGCAACAAAAGTTTCTCAAGAAATTATCAATTTACCTACCTATTACAAAGCAGAATATCTAGAACCAGCAAAGCAAATCATCAAGGAGTACCAGAAATGAAAGACCAAGTAAAATCAGAACACCAATCAGATACCCCTTTGAGCGACCTCAAAAAGTACGAATCCCCTAATTTTCCACAATCAGAAGCCTGGGCCAAGGTCAATGCCACTATAGGCCACAAGGTAATCAGAGAAAAAATCGGAGAATCCGGCTACATGCTAATGATTATTAAAAACGCCAAGCGCGGGCGTTTTATGGAGATTCCTTGCGGTCCAGTCATAGATTGGCATAATCAAAAAGAAATAGATGCCGCAATTTCCAGAATCAAAGAGGTGGCAAAAAAGGAACATTGTGCTTTCGTGCGTCTTCGTCCACAACTTTTGGACACCCCAGAAAACCTTAAAATTATGAAATCAACAGGGGCTAAATTAGCACCGTGGTATCTAGCGGCGGAGCATACGGTAATTATTGACCTTAGCCCTTCAGAGGAGCAACTTCTTGCCAATATGCGCCGCCAGACCCGCTACGAGGTTCGCCGCGCCGACAAACTCAAAATCAAGGTAGAAAAGGGAAATACCGATGATATTTTTAAAGAATTTCATAAAGTGCAAGTTAAAACTGCTAAACGTCAGCATTTTATTCCTCCAGATTTTAAGACCCTAAAGGCAGAAAAAGAAGCCTTTGGTAAAAATATCAACATCTATGTCGCTAGAACCGAGGATGGTGAGCCAATTGCCTATGGATTAATCTTAATCGATGGCGATGAGGCTGAATACTATGAAGCCGCCTCAACCGATCTTAATCGCAAACTCCCAGGCGCTTATGCCTTACTTTGGCGAGCAATTAGAGATTTAAAGAAACAGGGCGTAAAACGCTTTAACCTCTGGGGAATCGCTCCACCAAATTCTCCTAATCACAAATTTGCCGGTGTAACTACCTTCAAAAAAGGTTTTGGCGGCGATGTGGTAGCCTATATTCCAGCGCACGACATCATCATTTCTAAGTTGAAATATGCCCCAGACTACGTTATCGAAAAAATTAGAAAGAAAAGAAGGCACGTATAATGGGTACTAGGGCAAAAATTATCATTGATGACGCAACTTCCAAAAAAGAATGGGATAAATTTGTTACTTCTCATGAGGAAGCAAATTTCTTGCAATCTTGGGATTTTTATGAATTTCATAAGAGCAGGGGAAACCAGATTACTAGGAGAATCGCTAAAGATGAGGATGGTAAAATTATCGGCGCGTATGCCGGAGTAGTAGAAAACGCCAAAAGAGGTAGACACCTAGCTATTGCTGGCGGACCAATTATTGACTGGGACAACGATGCTCTAATCGCTGCAATTTTTAAAGACATGGAGACAATGGGTAAGAAAGCAGGTTGTGTTTTTGTTCGCGTCCGCCCACAACTCGAGGAGTCAAAAGAGGCCTTTAAGCTGTTTTCGGATTTAGGGCTAAAAAAGGCTCCAACTTTTCTGTCGGTGGAGTATGCGGCGGTGCTTGACTTGCATAAGACAGAGGAAGAGATTATTAAAGCCATGCACCGCCGCATCAGATACGCCGTTAATAACGCCAGAAACAAAGGTTTTACCATCGAAAAATCTACCGACCCCGAGGATATTCACGAATTCTACCAGATAGAATTGCAGACCGCCAAGCGTCAAGAATTTGTTGCATTCTCTGAGGATTTTTTGACCAAACAATTCAAGGCCTTTGCCGAGAATAATGAGGCCGTTCTCTATACTGCAAAATACGAGGGCCAAATTTTGGCTCAAAATTTCATGATTTTTTATGGAAATGAAGCCAGCTATCATTATGCCGTTTCCACTGAACTCGGTACTAAAATGTCGGGTTCACCAATTCTCCATGTTGAAGCAATGAGGGATGCCAGAGAGCGCGGAATTTATCGCTACAATCTCTGGGGAATCGTCGGAGAAGACGAAAAAGACCATCGTTTTTATGGTGTCTCCTTCTTCAAGCGTGGCTTTGGTGGCGATGAGCTAAAATATCTCCCCGCTCATGACCTAATTTTAAAGCCAGCCGCTTATCTAAAGACTAAGGCCATCGAGACCGTCAGAAAGAAAATTCGTCACACTTAAAATTTTCAAAATTTTGTACTGCAAAAAATCCACAGCTAAATCAAAAAAAGTACTAGCATTTTTGATTATTCTGCTATATAATAAAACAAAAGCGTTATTTCTGTAGGAGGTCTAATGTCAAAAAATACTATGTTATTAAGAGGTAGAAAGGATAAATGGTTCATCACCGTGATGATTTTGGCTTGCTCTGCCTTTATACTCGCTGTGCTCTTGTCATCTTTGCTCGCATCAGTTTCAGCCGTCGGTAGTTCTAGTCTTGGTGTTAACATTAGCGCTCCAGACGTTATCAGATCTGGTGGCTACTACATCTTAGTGGAGCATAATTCTACTACCGAGATCGCCATGGAGGATCCTACAGCCTTTGGTTTCTACGGTAAAAATAACGACGCTCTTAAGGTTTACACCAATTCTCCTTCAGGTTATCAACTCTATATCTCCTCAGACCAAACTGGTAATTTTGCTAGCGATGGCAGCGGCAGTCCTTCCTCAGCTTCTGATGCTATCCCGGGTAACTCTCTCTTTATGGATGGCACTCTAGGGGATGACGAATACTTTGCTCCAACTACTGGTACTTATACTTCTCCTTCTACCTCTATTTCTTCTGGCGCTACCGCTGTCGGCTCTACTTCTACAGCCTTATCTGGCACCACTTCTTGGGGCTTTAGTACCAGCGATAACGATCTTTACGCTGCAGTTCCTCTAAAGAATAATGAGGTCTTAATTAAGAAAACCAAACTTGCCAACGCTAATCTAGGAGAAAACGATGTCTCTGTTGCGCAAAATGTTTATTATGGAGCTAAAGCCAGCTTGTCTAAGGCCGCTGGTACCTATTCTGGCAACGTTCTCTACACTACCATGTCTGATGCCGATAGTGTACTAGATGGTCTAGCCACTATCTCCCCAACCGAAACAGATAACACCGAGGGTGGCGATGAAGTCACAATCAGGACTTCACTTTTCACCAATATGGCAGATCTTGGCACTGTTAATGTTTACATCGGTGATTATGCTTCTACTTCTGATACTCCAGTTGCCGCTGATGCTTGTACTAACGTCTCTGCTTCTATCGACACAGAGGATAACAACAATCTAGTTATAACTTGTGATACTCCTGCCCATTCTGGTGGCACTTTTGATGTTCTAGTAATAGTTGAAAAATTTGGAAAAGCTTATCTAATATCTGATGGTTTCACATACAATGTCAACCTTCCAGCCTTCTGGACAATCACTTACATGCAAGACATGACTCCAGAGGTGTGTAACTCGGTATATACCCCGACAAATGTTACCGGTTCTAGCGCCGT
>CAYYEY010000026.1:0-11173 GCA_964471175.1 uncultured Candidatus Saccharibacteria bacterium | reverse complement strand
GTGACAAATAGTAGTAGATAATCAACTGGCTTAGCATTAATATCAAGTTTAACGTCGTTGCTACGTCCAGTCTGCATTACCTCTTTCATATTTGGCATTCCGCCACCGCTAGGAGGCTCTGGCATGTTGGAGTCATTTTTACGCGAGTTATTACCCATATTTGGCATAGTTGCGCCAGGACGACCGAAGTTACGTGCAGATTGTTCACTAGACGAAGTAGATTGACTTTCTAAGATCATATTTCCGAGTGTACTAGCAAATACAGTTCCAGTGACACTTGCAAGTGCAAATCCTAAAGTTCCGACAATAATTAGCTCAGCGACAATTTGTCCGATGATATTTTTCTTATCTGCACCAAGAGACATCAGGACGCCAATTTCATAACGACGATCCTTAACATTAATTGTCACTATGAGGGTAATAATAATGATTGCGGCAATAATTACAATAATCAAAATTGTATTTGCAAAACTACCGACCGATTCGATTGAGCCTGCAATACTATCATACTCCGATGTATCAACAGCCACTTTTAATTTATTGCTTGAAAGTTCAGTAAATTCAGCATTAATCTTGTTTACAAATTCTTCCGCATTGTCTGAATTAACCATGTAGAATTTTACATTATCTACGTCGTAATCTCCACTATTGTAATCGTCAGCGCTTAAAAATTTTGCAGCAGTTTCAGTATTCATGTACATAGTATTGGCGTTTGCACGTTCACTGGAACTATCATATATTCCAATAATTGTCAGTGGAATTTCTTTTTCAGTATATATATTTTTAAGTTTAATGGTATCATCAACTTTCAAAGAATTGAGCTTGGAAAATTCATAAGAAATCATTACTGAGTTTTCTGAGTCCTCGTCAAAATAATTTCCTTCTTTAATTGTAATTGTTTCGTCTTTAACTCCATCAATGTAAGCATAAGCGTTAACGCCGGAAATTGTAATATCGGCATCGAGCGTAGAATCATCACTTGAACTTTGGCTGAATCCTGGCATACCCGGCATATTGCCTGCGCCTGGCATGCCGCCACTAAATCCTTTGGTTTCCACAGTCTCTAAATTATTAGCGTTTGCAGATGTGGAAACACTATAGGAATAGTCCTTAATATAATCGGTATAAGTAGTTGCGATTTTGTTTGCAGTTTCAACATCGACACTTGGGCGATCCATTGATTTAAACATTTTGCTTAGATCACCACCTTTTGCCATTTCAAAGTTTTGGTTTTCACGAATTGTTTCCATGTCTGGTTGGATAGAAATTGTGCCACCAAGATTTGATTTAGCGTAATCCATCTGTGCGGAAACGGCAGATTTAATAATAAATGCTGCCAGTACGAGATTTGCCATCATGAAAAATATCAGGATTAATATTACGGTGCGCCCAAGTTTTCGTCGAATCGACAAAAAACTCCGTTTCAACATATTCTTAAACATTTAGTCCTTTCTTTTAAGATTTAATTCTATTTTCCCACTAAACCTTAAAATGAACCTTAAAATTCTAATCTAAAACTTGTAAGTTTTTTATTAGATGAAGCAGTGAGATCCCATTTATTGCGGTCGGCTACTGCTTTGGCGATTGAAAGCCCAAGTCCTGACCCTTCTGCAGTTTTATCAACTTGATAAAAACGTTCAAAAATTTTTGATAATTTATCATCAGAGATCTTGCGACCATCATTACTGACTTCTAATACTTTATTGGTTAGTTTTACCGTAATGAATTTATCAGAGTACTTAACGGCATTATCCAGTAAGATATCTAGTATTTGTGTAAAATCTGCAGGCACAATTTTGGAAGTAATTTTTTCTGGAATATCTAATTCTAACTTTTTTCCATCTAAACGCGCTTCAATTAATTGCGCGCGACGACGAACCAATTCAGAAAGATTAGTTGATTTCTTTTCTTTTGTTTGTATTCGTCCGTCCGTCCGTGCTAAGGCCAATAAATCCCCGACTAGTTTACTCGCACGTTCTAGTTCATTATCAACGTTGTCTGCCCATGGTTGTTCTGTTGCGCCAAGAGCCTCAAAATTCGCCCTAGCCGCCGCAATTGGTGTTTTGAGCTCGTGCGACGCATTCGCAATAAACTCTCGTTGTCTATAGTAGGCGTCTTTTACTGGCTTGATTGATTTTTCCGCATAATATTTACTTGCGCCAAAAACGGCAAGTTCAGTTACCAAACCCACTAAAACTAAGGTCAGTGCTAAATTTCCTTGCTGCTTACCGCGGTCACGTACGATTTCATCCTGCATCATTTCCCGAAACTCGCTTGGCATATCACGTTCTATTTCTGGTGGCGATTGTAACGGTTTTTTGACGCCAATTGATACCACCGCAAAAACCGTGGTAAAGGCAACTACCAAAATAATGGTAGTGATAACCATATTTGTTAAAATGAATCTATTACGGAGTTTTTTAAACATATCATGCCTTTACAATTTTGTATCCGGTCCCACGCATGGTTACAATTTTTGCTTCACTATTTAATTTTTCTAATAGCTTGCGAAGCCTAGAAACATAAACCTCTACATAGTTGTCCTCGCCATAAACTTCATCTCCCCAGATTTTATTTAGTAAATATTCTTTTGCAACCACTTTTTCTGGAGTTTTCATTAACTCTCCAATAATATCGGCCTCCTTTTTTGTCAGGGCCACACTATTCAAAACCTTTTCTCGCGGATTAAATCTTAGATCTAAATAAGTTATTTCGGTATCATTAATCTCCACTGGTCTGCGCACTAAAGCATTAATTCTTGCTACCAACTCTGTAGTTTTGAATGGTTTAGCAAGATAATCATCTGCTCCAGTGTCAAGCCCACGTACTTTATCCTCTACTTCTGAAAGTGCAGAAAGCATAATAATTGGTGTTTTGATTTTACGTTCACGCAAATGCTTTAGGATGTCAAGACCAGAAATCTTCGGTAACATAATATCTAATATTATCACATCGTAAATATCGCTTGTGGCCTTGTCCAAGCCTTCCTCCCCATCTCTAGCCAAGTCAGTTTTAATGCCAGATTTTTCTAAGTTATGTTGTACTGCATCGGCTAAAAACTTTTCGTCTTCTACATATAATACACGCATATATTCTCCTTTTACTTTATAACATCTATTGTATCTTGGCAACCTTAAAAAACCTTAAAAAATGTAGGGTAAATTTCGACATCGTATTTTACACTCTCAAACAAAAAGTTTATGCTATAATTGTAGTAAATAATTTTAGGAGAGGTGGTTATGTCAAAGCCAAACAAAACTAAGAGCGCTAAGAAAACTGGGAATGCCGAAAAGAATATCTTTACTCCAGAAAGAAATGTAAGGTTTTTCTTTGTCGAATTTATTGGTATTTTTATTGCAGGTTTAATCATCTGGCCGCTAATAGATTTCATTATGGTTAGTATATCTGGAAGGTCTTTTGCCTGGACGGTTGGAGACCATCTTGTGGCACCATTGATATTTGCATTGCTAATTACGATTGTTGAATTTGTATTTTGGAATTTCTTTCACAGAGAAAAGAAAAAGTAAATCTTGGGATAAATCTTAAATTATTAGTTCAGCTTAATTTCCTTTTTGCAAGGTAAATCGCAATAATACCGTGATATAATATAAACATGAGTAAAAAGCTTAAGGTTGTTTTAATCATAGTAGGCGTATTGGCATTACTTTTTTTGATTTTCTTTGTTGTTGCTAAAAATTTAGTTGTTCAAGAATGTGGAGTGTCTTGCGATTGCCAATACAATCAGAACAGTACGTGCAATTTAATGGGGTGTTCTCGCATTACTCTTTGGGATGATATTATTTGTAAAATTACACATTTATTTCAATAATTATTTATGACATAAATTATGCTATAATATATCTAGTATAATTACACAGGTTGGTTATGAATTTGAAGATCGGAATTGTCGGTTTACCAAACGTTGGAAAGAGCACGCTTTTTAATGCGCTAACTAATGCGGGTGCGCTAGCAGCTAATTATCCTTTTGCAACTATTGAACCGAATGTTGGCATTGTGCCAGTACCTGATGAAAGATTAGATGTTTTAGCCAAAATGTATGAGACGGAAAAGGTCGTTCCGGCTACGGTAGAGTTTGTTGATATTGCTGGCTTGGTTGCTGGAGCTTCTAAGGGTGAAGGTCTCGGTAATAAGTTTTTGGCTCATATTCGCGAATGTCAAATCATTTGTCATGTAGTGCGCGCATTCATAAATGATGATATTGTGCGAGCCGACAATGTAATGGAAAAAGATATTTTGGCACAAGCTAAAGCCGATATTGAAATCATTAATACCGAACTCGAGCTCGCAGATTTAGAAACTAAAGAAAAAGCTGAGGCAAAACGCAAGAAAAACGGTCCAGAAATAGATGCAGTACAATATTTAACTGATAAACCAGTAATATACATGTTTAATGTAGATGAGAATGGGCTGACTGACGATTCACTTAAGGCTAGTTTACAAAAATTAGTTGATGGCGGTACCGAATCAGTCTGCAAAGGCAAACCTTCACTTGCAGTTTTCGTAAACGCTAAGCTTGAGGAAGAAATGGCCGGAATGAACCGTACAGAACGTAAAGAATTTCTAGAAAGTTACGGCGTTAAAGAGGATGCACTAGGAGAATTGATTAAAGCTGCCTATAAAACTTTGGGTCTGCAAAGTTTCTTAACTGCCGGCAAGAAAGAAGTGCGGGCTTGGACTATAAAACAAGGTGCTACTGCGCCAGAAGCAGCTGGTACAATCCACACCGATTTTGAGCGCGGATTTATCGCAGCTCAGATTTGCAACTATAGTGATCTTGAGGAACTTGGTTCAGAACAGGCAGTAAAAGCTGCTGGTAAACTTCGTACTGAAGGCAAAACGTACATAATGCAAGAAGGTGATGTTGTAGAATTTAAATTTAATGTATAATAGATAATAAATAGGAGGCAACGTGAATTTAAAAGAAATACTTGATGCAACTAAGCCGTTTTGGGGGAGAATTTTAGCTTCTGTTATTTATATTCTGGTAGCGGCATTACTTTACTCTATTGTGAGCAGGATTATCAAAAAGTTTTTTGGTAAATCGCGTAGACGCTTGAATGCTCATCAGGCACAGCGCATGAATACAATCCAGTCGATGATGCTTAGCGCAGCAAAATACGTTGCAATCATCGGGACAATTCTGGCAATTCTTGCTACTTTTGGGCTAAATGTTTCGTCTATTCTTGCTGGCCTTGGCATTATGACTGTACTGCTAGGTCTAGCTTTACAAGATCTCGCAAAAGACGTAATTGCTGGTTTTACTATTATTGCAGAATCACAGTATGAAGTGGGAGACGTAATTGAGGTTAATGGTTTTAGAGGAACTGTAACATCTGTTGGTCTCAAAAGCACACGCGTTGAAAATTATAAAGGTGATGAACTAATAATTTCTAACAGCAACATGACGCAAATGATTAATTATAGTACTAATAATTCCCTTGCCGAAGTAACCTTTACCGTATCGAGAGATGTTGATCCAGAAAAAGTTGAGTCTGCACTAAAGAACGTGAAGGACAATCTTAAGTCACGCAAGATTCCAGAACTTTTAGGAGAGATCAATTATCTAGGCCCAGTTGACTTAGATAAAAATACGAGCTCATGGCAAATGACAGCAGACTGTGCGCCTACAGAAAACCAGACCATTGAAAGAGCACTCAGAAAAGAAATTCAGACTGAGCTGAAGAAAGCTAAAATTGCATCTCCGGCCAAACTAGTTGAAATTGTGAAATAATCATTACTAAGAGATTGAGAATTGCGAATTGTACAAATCGGCATAGAATCCATTTTCTTTCATAAGTTCTTTGTGCGTGCCGGTTTCAATAATGTTACCGTCCTTCATCACAAGAATCAGATCAGCATTCTTGATGGTAGACAGGCGGTGTGCAATGATAAAGGAGGTGCGACCATGAGTTAGTTTGTCCATCGCTTTTTGGACTAGTTCCTCGGTGCGCGTATCAACGTTAGAAGTTGCTTCATCCAAAATTAAGAACGGTGCGTCTTTGATCATACCACGAGCGATAGTAATAAGCTGCCTTTGCCCAGCAGAAACAGAATCATTATCTTTAATTATAGTGTTAATACCATGTGGCAATGTTTTGATAAAATGTGTGAGTCCAACAGTTTCACAGACTTTGTTAATATCTGTCTCATCAACATGAGTATGATTATATATGATATTGTCTTTTAGAGTACCAGAAAACAGCCACGTGTCTTGAAGGACCATAGTGAATAATTCGTGAACATTCTCGCGTGAAAGATCGTGGATAGAAACACCGTCAATTAAAATATCGCCAGAATTAATATCATAAAACTTCATCAAGAGGTTGACCATGGTGGTCTTCCCTGCACCAGTCGGGCCAACAATTGCTATTTTCTGACCAGGAAGGGCCTTAGCAGAAAAATCTTTAACAATGATTTTTTCATCCGTATAACCAAACTTTACATTCTTAAATTCAATTTCTCCTTTAACCTTGTTTTTGTCTAAATGTATAGGTGGAGTTTCTTTTGGCATTTCTTTTTCGTCTAGGAATTCAAAGACACGCTCAGCGGCGGCAGCGGAGGATTGCAAAAGATTAAGCGATTGAGCAATCTGCGAAAGTGGCCTAGTAAACATCCTAACATATACTATAAATGCCACGATTACACCAAAAGTAATAACATGATTTGTAACTAAAATTGCACCAACTGTACAGACTGCTACATAGCCAAGATTACCAACAAAATACATCATTGGTGGCATCAATCCGGATAAGAATTGGCTTTTGCGGTTGGCGTCATAAACCCTTTTATTGTAATAATCAAATTTTTGACTGGCCTCTTTTTTGGCATTATAAACTCTAACGACGTTCAACCCAGAATAAACTTCCTCGATATGAGAATTGATTTTGCCTAACTCTTTCTGGCGCATGGAGAAATATTTTTGAGAACGCGAAAGTACCACCGCCACAAAGACAAAACCAATGATACCAGAAACAATTGCCGTAATTGCAAGTAGCGGACTAGAAATAAACATCATCGCAACTACGCCAACAAGCATCAAAATATTCACAACTATCGAAGCGAGCGAGTCAGAAAGACTTTGAGCTAGAGTATCGACATCGTTGGTGACGCGTGAAAGTGTATCGCCGATTTGGTTTTTATCAAAGAATTTAAGTGGTAAAAGATTAATCTTTTTGGAAATTCTAGTGCGTAAGTCTCTCGCAAAACCATTGGCAACGTCCGTCATTAAGAATGACTCAACGATTTCAAAAATTGTGCTAATAATATAAAGGGAGACGATGACTAGGACCAGTTTCCAAATTTCACTAAAATCAATATTACTTGTTAGGCCGGCAGAAATAGTATCGGTCAAGTTAGACAAAAGGCTAGGACTAATAATTGCAATTATAGTGCTGATAATTGCCACGGTAGTAGAAACGATGATTTTGACACGATAGCTTTTGAGTTCTTTGATAAGCCTCTTAATAGCGGCGCCAAAGTTTTTGCTTTTTTCTGGAATTCCTCGATTTCTTCCTGGCATGTTATTTGCCCTCCAATTCAGATTCTGCAAGTTGTGATCTGGCGATTTCTAGGTAGACCGGGCATGATTTTAATAGCTCCTTGTGCGTACCTTTACCAACGCATTTGCCATTATCAAGCACGATAATTTGGTCGGCATTCATAATTGTACCAATACGTTGCGCAACAATTAGGACTGTAGCATCTTTGGTGTGCTTTTTTAATGCCTTCCTAAGGTTGGCGTCAGTTTTGTAGTCAAGCGCGGAAAACGAATCGTCAAAAATATAGATTTCTGGATTTCTAGCAATGGCGCGAGCGATACTAAGGCGCTGCTTCTGCCCACCTGAAATATTAGTGCCGCCCTGAGCGATATGCGCATTGTAGCCTTTTTCCATTTTTTCGACAAACTCTGTACCTTGAGCAACTTTAATAGCTTCTTTTATTATTTTTTCTGATTTTCCCCCTTTACCATTATCACCAAAACTAACATTGCTTTTAACTGTTCCGCCAAACAATACCGCTTTTTGCGAAACGTAGCCAAGTTTGTTATACAAACTTTCAAAAGTGTATTCTTTGACGTTAATGCCATCAACTAGAATTTCTCCTTCCGTTGCGTCATAGAATCTTGGGATAAGATTAATAAGAGTAGATTTGCCAGAACCAGTAGAGCCAATGAAGGCAACAGTTTGTCCTTTTTCTACCTTAAAGGAAATGTGATTCAGTAAGGCTTCCTCTGCATCTGGATATTTGAAACTAACATTTTTAAATTCAAGAGTGCCAGTTTCTGTAGTTGCAACAACATTTCTTTCGCCTTCTTTTAGAGTATTTTTTGTACTCAAAACTTCATTGATACGTGCGGCAGAAACTTGCGCACGTGGCACCATCATAAAGACAATTGCGAGCATCAAGAACGATAAAATCACTTGCATAGCGTATGACGAAAATACTACCATATTAGAAAACAGTACCAATTTTTCTTGCGGGTCTGCAGCATCATTGATTAAATATGCACCTACAAAGTAGATTGTTACTGTCACCATTTGCATTATAAAAAACATGATTGGCGAAAAAATCGAAAGCGCCTTTTGACTGAATATTTGGGTGTCGGTTAAATTATCGTTAGCCTTTTTGAATTTATTTTCTTCATAACGTTCTGCGTTAAAGGCACGGACAACGCGAATTCCCGTTAAATTTTCTCTTACTACGAGGTTTAGCTTGTCGGTTAATTTCTGAATGATTTTGAATCTTGGAATAACTATTACCATTAAAGTAATAACTAGCGCTAGTAGAATTACTACTGCCGCGCCAGTGACTGCACTCCATTCCCAAGATTTGTCCAGGATTTTAATAACAGCCCACACTGCAGTAATTGGTGCTTTAATCATCATTTGGAGACCCATGACTATTAACATCTGAACTTGAGTAATATCGTTGGTTGTTCTAGTGATTAAGGAGGCGATGGAAAATTTATTAATTTCTGCCATGCTGAGATTTTCTACTTTTGTAAATAGCTTTTCTCTAAGTCTCATGGAAAAGCTGGCGGAAATATTAGCGACGAGATATCCGACAATCATAGCCGCCGCCATACTACCAAGTGCGCAAAGTAGCATTTTGGATCCACCAATTAAAATCTCTGAAACTTCTGGATTTTCTGTATTAATTAGCTGAGTGATTTCTGACATATATTCTGGAAGTCTAAGGTCTAGGAAAACTTGGAAACAAATTAGCGCCACCACGATAATGACTAGAAAAATGTCTTTTTTGGGAAAGTTTTTCAGGAGTTTAAACATAATACCTATTATATGACTTTTTTAGGGGTTATTCAAGGAGAAAACTAGGAATCAAGAACTGGCCACAAAAACTAGGAATCAAGAACAAGCCACTCGTCTAAATGAAAATTATTTCCACTAACGCTTGCAGCGGCAAGAATCGGTGATGGTAGATCTGATTGCTTGCGATTTAGTTTTTTACTTAGGAGTTTCATAAAAGATTCTGCAGCAAAAGTCATTTGCTTTTTCTTTTCATTGGTGATTGCTTCTAGTGGCTGACCGTGGCTAACATTTTTTCTATATTTTACTTCTGTGAAATAAATGTGATCCTTAGTGGCAGAAATAATATCAATTTCATAAAACTTGGTTTTGTGGTTTCTGGCAAGAATGGTATGGCCTTTGGATTTTAAATAATTATAAACTATAGTTTCGGCTTTATGGCCGATTTTGGTGGAGTTAGGTCGTTGAGGAGATGGAGTTAGACTATGGTTTTCTACATCAATTAGCGCTACTACGGGTTTAAAACTTGTTCGGTGTTCTGGGCAGGGCCCGTATTTTTCTAATGCAGCTTTATGTTTAGCAGTGCCATAGCCAACGTGATTTTCAAAACCATATTCTGGATATTTTTTTGCGAGTTTTATCATGTAATTATCGCGCGCGACTTTAGCTATAATGGATGCGGCAGATACTTCTTTGATTTTACTATCGGCTTTTGGCAGAATTGTAGTTATATTTTCTAGTGGAGTATTTTTTAGAAAATTAACGGTGCCATCAATGATAATTTTAGTAAATGGAAAATTATTTGTCGTTTTAATAATGATATTAAAATCAGCCGCATCGTTTGGCGTTTTTGCATTGATTGCGTTACAAATCGCACGCATCGTAGCAAGTTTTAGCGCTTCCGATAAACCAATTTTATTTATTTCTGTTGCCTTTACCCAACCAAGACCAGTTGCTTTGGCATTTTCTAAAATAATCGTATTTTGTAGTTCCCTCTTTTTGGCAGTAAGTTTTTTGGAATCGTTAAGTTCAGACCATATTTTGTCCTGCGGATTTTTTAATACTACCGCACCAATTACTAAGGGACCAGCCCATGGCCCACGTCCAACTTCATCAATCCCAAGAATCATATATATATTATATGATAAAATCGCTCGGATAAGCGAGCGATTTTTGATTTAATTGTTCAGCTTTTTGTTACTCTTTGGCTGGGGATTCTTTTTGGGATTCCTCTTTTGATGCGTCCTCTTTTGGAGTTTCATCTTTTGCGGTCTCCTCTTTTTTCGATTCCTCTTTTGGAGTTTCTTCAGATTTTGCTTCTTCGACTGGTTCATCCTCTACAGCTACATCATTAACGGCTGCGCGATCAAACTCAGTAGCAGCGAGACGTGCGGACTTACCAGAGCGCTCGCGGAGATAGCTGAGATTGTTGCGACGAACCTTGGAACGCTTAACAACTTCAATTTTTTCTACAAGCGGACTATGGAGCAAGAATGATTTCTCAACACCAACGCCAGATGCAATTTTGCGCACAGTGATGCGGGCAGTGTGGGATTCCTTGCGATCTGCACGAATAACAACACCCTCAAAAACCTGGAGACGGGATTTATCGCCTTCCTTAATTCTCTGAGTGACTTTAACGGTATCACCAGAACGGACCTCTACAACAGCTTTTTTCTTCTGCTCGTCACCGATCTTTTTTAGAATAGAAAAACTCATATTTTACCTTTATATTAACACTTGTGATACATTATACCAAGAAACTGTAGAAAATTCAAGGGGTTTTCTTTTTCTGGATTATCTGGTATAATAAGCGAAGCAGGTTTCCTGTGTTTTATAGTTTGGTCCGGTAGCTCAGCTGGTTAGAGCACGAGCCTCTTAAGCTT
>CAYYEY010000025.1:0-11838 GCA_964471175.1 uncultured Candidatus Saccharibacteria bacterium | reverse complement strand
TGCTCCTAATTCTTTGAATTTGCGCAAGGCTACAGAAGGCGCTAAGGTGATAGCAGAGAAGTTAGTGCCAAGCGTGGTAGCAGCTGCAAGGGCAGTATTATCTGAGAAACAAATGGAGAACGGTGTGGCTGTGATAGATCTTGGCGCGGCAACTACCAGTGTAGCGATTTTTGAGGAAGGTGATTTGCAATATGTCGGCGTGATACCAGTTGGTGCAAATAATATCACTAATGATTTAGCAATAGTTTTACAGATTGACACGGCTATAGCTGAGGATATAAAAAGGAGATTTATCGCCAAACCGACTGGTGAATCAATAGATGGAGAGATTTTGGTACGTCACGGCAGGGAGGAAATGGCTTTCTCTAAGGCGGAAATTAATGAGATAATCGAGGCCAGATTAGCTGAGATTTTTGACAGAGTGAGGAAAGAACTAAAGACTGCGAAATATGATCATAAATTGCCAGAAGGAATTGTTCTTGTTGGGGGTGGTGCTAAACTTAAAGATATTGCTGAGTATGCTAGGACGGCGCTAGAAGCCGCAATCAAAATTGGCACGCCAAAAGGTTTAGGTGGAGTGGCGGACGCGATTGAAAAGCCGGAGTATGCAGCGGCAGTAGGTCTTGCAATGATGGCGGCAAGAGATGGTGAGTATGTTGAACAAAAAAATAATCACAAAAAGAAATCTGGTAAAAAGCCAGGTGGGGGGCTGTTCAAAAAATTTATAAAAAGGTATTGACGCTAGGATTTTTGTGCTATAATAGTAGTAATTATCGTAACAAAAGCGAGGAAATTATAAAATGCCTGAAGTAAAACCAAGTGAGGTGGAAAGCACAGCAAGTATCAAAGTAGTGGGGGTCGGAGGAGCTGGTGGTTCTGCCGTAGATAGAATGAGAGAAGTCGGTTTGTCCGGTGTAGAATTTGTTGCAGTCAATACTGATGAACAGGCTTTGCACCATTCTGAAGCTGATAGCAAAGTTAGAATTGGTAAAGGGCTTGGTGCAGGTGGTGATCCAGAGAAGGGTCGTGAAGCTGCTGAGGAGAGCCGTGAGAACATCGCTAAGGCTTTAGATGGCGCTGATATGGTATTTATTACACTTGGTGCTGGTGGTGGTACTGGTTCTGGTGCTGGTCCAATTGTAGCTCAAGAAGCTCACAACAAAGATATTTTGACTGTAGGCGTAGTGACAAAACCATTTACTTTTGAGGGTGCGAAGCGTAGAGAGAATGCAGAAGTTGCGATTGAACAACTTTCTCATGAGGTTGATGCTTTGATTACAATCCCTAACGATAGATTGCTTCAGACTATTGATCCAAGGACTCCACTCCTTGAGACTTTTAAGATTGCAGATGATGTTTTGCGTCAGGGTGTCCAGGGTATTTCTGAGTTAATTACTGAACATAGTTTAATCAACCTAGACTTTGCCGATGTTAAGGCTATCATGAAGGACGCAGGTTCGGCACTAATGGGTATTGGTAGAGCAAGTGGAGAAAATCGTGCAGTACTGGCTGCACAACAGGCAATCGATTCACCACTTATTGAGGTAAAGATTGAAGGTGCACGTGGGGTATTATTCTCTGTAGCAGGCGGCTATGATATGAGTATGTCTGAGATTCAGGAAGCAGCTGAGGTAATTACTGGCGCAGTCTCTCCAGATGCAAATATTATCTTTGGTGCATCCATTCGCCCAGAGCTTGAGGATGAAATCGTAATTACTGTAGTGGCAACTGGTTTTGATTCGGATTATTATAAAGCTGCAAGTAGGCAGTCTGTAGAAGCTAAACCAAGTGCAGAAACCATTGTTTCTGAGGAGATTGTTACTGACAATGCTGCCAGAGATACCGTTGTGACCGAAGGTGCAGCAACAGTTGATCTTAAGGATTTAGATGAGAAAAAACCAACCGTTTCCTCTGAAGAATTTGCAAAAGAGGAAAAGGAAAATATGTGGGATTCAATTCGTTCTGAGGATGAGGAGGACGATTTGGATGTTCCACCTTCTCTTAGAGCAAGGTTGCGTGGTAAAAAGGCAAAATAATCTGTTTTAGAATATTTTGCTAGTTGATTTTGGCAAAATTAATAGCGGATTGGCAATAGGAGGTAAAATGTCATCAGTGATAAAAATCGGAGATAGCAAGGTGCTAGAAAGCCGTGAATCTACTGATGGTACAATGATTAGAAGGCGCAGAGTTACTTCTGACGGCAAACACCGTTTTACTACTTATGAGCGGATAGAAATGCCGACAATAATGGTTTGGAAACGTAGTGGTAATAGGGAGGAATTTGATAGGGACAAATTAATCACTTCAGTTAAAAGAAGTGTAGGTAAGTTTTTTAATTCCTCATTAGAGGTGGAGGAAGTAGTAGATAAGGTGATGAACCGTCTCTATGAACTAGGTAAGGAAGACGTTACCTCTAGAGAAATTGGAGAAATGACTTTAGATGTACTGGCGGAAGTGAACGAGGTGGCTTATGTGAGGTTTGCAAGCGTGTTCCAGGAGTTTAAGTCGCTTTCGGAGTTTGAGCAAATTATAAAAGAGCAAAAGCGTAAAAAGGAGAGCAAAAAATGAGGACAGTATTACTTTGGAGCGAGGAAACAGATTACGCAAGCGAAGTAAGGGAATGGCTACGCGATTTTGAACATGACACCGGTGGAGATAAAATAGAAAGTTTGGATCCACAGGCTGGCGCAGGTGAGGAATTTGCTAAGGCTTATGATATTGTGCAATATCCAGCGGTGGCGGTAGTGGGGGATGATGGGAAATTACTACAGCTCTGGAAGGGTACACCGATGCCTCAAATAGAGCAAGTGGCTTTCTGGGGCAATAATTAGTGGATGGCGCCTGATCTTTGTAAATGCATTTTAAGCATTTTGCGAGGATTGGTAACTGTGCTATAATAAAAATAATGATACTGCGAGAACAAGCTGATGAAGTTTTTTCTTGGGGACTTGGTGAACGCCAAGATGACCTTGTTTTTGCGTGGGAAAATCATTCTAGAGGAGTAGCAAAGGTTGCAGAGAGGATCGCAGAAAAATGTGGCCTAGATAAAGATCGCGCGTATGCGGCTGGACTACTTCATGATATTGGCAGATATAAAGGTCTAAACACCGGTATGATGCATATTATTTACGGATATGATTTATTGATGAAAAAAGACTTGCCGGAGCTTGCGAAAATTTGTCTCACCCATTCTTTTAACCCTAGAGACAAGGTAGGCGAGGTTACCCTGCCAGATGACAAAAAAGACGCGTTTTTGAAAGACTATATGAAAAACGTAAAATTTGATGATTATGATAAGTTGATTCAATTATCTGACTTTATGGCAGGAGCACATGGGATTACTACGATTGAGAGAAGGTTTTGTAGTGTTTTGTGGCGCCATGGACTTAAGAACCCAGTAGAGGATTTAACAACTATTTATGGGCTAAAGAAGTATTTTGATAAAAAAGCCGGGATAGATATTTATGAGTTATTCCATGAAGAAATTTCTGAGTCGCCTTTTAGGGGGATACCGGGAGAAATAGGTGGCAAAAAGATTTTAATAAGTGATGAAGAAATATAGAGGTGAGAGAAAGGAGCAGTATGAAGTACCAACCAAGAAAAAGAGCAATAGAATACGAGAAATCTCTAATAGAGTGGTGGAAAAAACATCAGATTTTTGAGAAATCAGTTGAAAATCGTCCAATCGATAGATCTTACGTTTTTTATGACGGACCGCCGTTTATTACAGGGATGCCACACCATGGAACGTTGCTTTCATCGGTAGTTAAAGACGCTGTGCCGAGGTTCTGGACCATGCGTGGTTATAGAGTAGAGAGGAGATGGGGGTGGGATTGTCATGGCTTGCCAGCTGAGAACTTTGTTGAAAAGCAACTCGGTATTACCGATCGCCGTGAGATTGGCACTAAATGGTCGCTAGAAGATTACATTGTCAAAGCACGTGAGAGTATGGTAGCGAATAGTGAAACTTGGCGAGCAACCATCGATAGAGTTGGGAGATGGGTAGATTTTGACAATGCTTATCGTACGATGGATAAAGATTTCATGGAAAGCGTTTGGTGGGCATTTAAGAAACTTTATGACGCTGGGAAAATCTATGAAGGACGTAAGGTTTTGATGTATGACACAAAGTTTGCGACTCCTGTTTCTAAGGCAGAAGTAACAATGGATAATGATGCCTATCAAGAAGTAACTGATCCATCGGCGTTTGTGAAATTCCGTGTTTCTGCGAATGACGACACGTTTTTGCTGGCCTGGACCACTACTCCGTGGACTTTGATTGCTAACCGCATGTTGGCGGTTAATCCTAAAATTACTTATGGCCTATATGGTGACATGATCCTGTCAGTAAAATTAGCAGAAAAGTTATTGCCAGATGAGAAACCAAGCAAGACTTTTAAGGGGTCTGAACTGGTTGGCACTGAATATGAGAGTATTGATGGTACAATTTGCAAAGTGTTTGCTGGAGATTTTGTAGGGAATGAGGAAGGTACTGGGATTGTGCATATTGCGCCAGCCTATGGTGAGGATGATTATGCGCTTTATCTTGAGCACCAGAAGGAAGCGGAGTTTGTTGATGTACTAGATGAGAATGGCTATTATCTCCCTGAATATGCCGAAAAGTTGCATAAGTTTGGCGTAAGAGATACTGACGAGCATGGTATCCAGATTTGGGCAGGAAACAAGTTTATTGCTAAGTGTTTGGAAGCGGCTGGAATTGTCTATAAAATAGAATACATTAAACACGAATATCCGTTTAACCCACGTTCTAAAGAGCGTATCATGTATCGTGCATTCCCAAGCTGGTTCTTTGATGTGCAAGGTTCCAAAGCATTAATGTTAGAACAAAATGAGAACATAAACTGGTTCCCAGAGTACTTAAAACATGGACGTTTTGCCAAGAATATTGAGCAGGCGCCAGATTGGAATTTATCACGTGATCGATTCTGGGCCACAGCGATGCCGGTTTGGAAGGGCGATAAGGGTACAATTAAAGTAGTTGGTTCCTATGATGAACTATTTGAACTTTCTGGTGTACGGCTTGATGATTATCATCGTCCGTGGGTAGATGAAATTGAGTTTGATATTGATGGCGAGCATTTTACACGTATTGAGAAGGTATTAGATTGTTGGTTTGAAAGTGGCTCAATGCCTTTTGCGGAGCTTCACTATCCTTTTGAAAACAAAGAGAAGTTTGAGCACAATTATCCAGCCGATTTCATTGTAGAATACGTCGGACAGGTGCGCGCTTGGTTTTACTATGTTCATTGTGTGAACACTGCTCTAGCCAGCATTGGTGCTTTTGGTAAAGATAAAGTCTCCGCTAAGGCCCACAAGAACGCTTATAAGAATGTTATTACTACTGGCACACTTGCTGGAAATGATGGTAGAAAGATGAGTAAGTCACTTGGAAATTATACTGATCCGAATGAATTGATGGATAAGTATTCGGCGGATTCTCTGAGGTTCTTGCTACTTTCTAGTCCGGTATTATCAGGGGAGGATTTTGCATTGCTTGACAAAGATGTTTCTGATGTGGCGCGCAAACTTTCGATGATCTGGAATGTTTATGATTTCTTTGCGACTTATGCCAATGTTGATAATTTTGATTTCCAGAAGGCTAAAGCAGCTAAAAATACTAAAGAGCTTTCTAATGAACTAGATAAGTGGATTGTTTCTAGAGTGTATCAATTAAGAGATGAAATTACCGAGGGAATGGAAGAATATAATTTACCAAAGGCAACTGCTGGTATTCTACCATTTGTCGATGATCTTTCTAATTGGTTTGTGCGACGTTCACGTAGGCGCTTTTGGAAGTCAGAGGATGATAATGATAAAGCAGAGGCTTATGCCACGCTTCATTATACGCTTCTTACTTTGAGTAAAATTATTGCGCCATTTGTACCGTTTCTTGCTGAGGAGCTGTATCATAATTTGACTGGTTCTGAGACTGAGTCTGTACATCTTTTGGATTGGCCGGAGGCTGGAGAAATAGACATGGAAGTTATTTCCAGAATGGCGAATACTCGTGAGATTATCTCTGAAGGTCTGGCACTGAGGATGCAGAAATCAGAGGCAGAGGAGCAAATTAAGGTACGTCAGCCTCTTAATAAATTTGTTTATACTGGTGAAAAATTGCCAGAGTTTTACGAGCAAATGATCGCCGACGAGGTAAATGTTAAAAAAGTTGAACACGGTGCAAAATATCAACTCGACAAAAAGTTAACTCCATTACTCAAAAAAGAAGGTTTTTCGCGCGAGCTAATTAGGGTAGTACAAGCGGCTAGGAAGAAGGCTGGACTACAGGTTGATGATAGGATTAAACTTTATCTTGGCTGTGAGGTGGCTCCAGAGTTTGCCGAGATGGTAAAAAATGAGGTCTTAGCCACAGAAATGTTTACTGCAAAAGACGCTAAAAACTACGCTTACGACGAAATTGCTAAGGTTGACGGGGAACAAGTTACTATCAGTTTAGAAAAAATCTAAGTTTTTGCTATAACTCACAGGGGTAGATTTGACAAATTCTAAAAATTAAGTATAAAAGGTATTGACTTTTTTGCAAAAGTGTGCTAGTATAAAAGATAGTTAGACAATAAAACAAAAAATCTAACAAATAAAAGCAAAATTAACAAAAATAAACAAGGAAAAATGCCTATGCCAAGAAACAATATCAACGTAATGAGAAGTAATAGTGGACTCGATTTTCAGATGATTGGCGGCAATGAGGACGGAGAAAAGAACTATCGTTCTCCTCGTACTATCAGTAGAGCCGCTCGAGCAGCTATTGATCTATTCTCGATGGAAGGAGCATAAATATAAGGTAAACTTTAAAAACCGAACATTTCGTTCGGTTTTTTTGATGTATTTTTTGGAGTATGGCTATTTTCCGGTATTCCCGTAACTATCCCCTAGTACACTTGAAAATTGTCCCCCTGATACGCTTAAAAAACTCTTGACAAATTAAGCATAAGTATTAAAATAGGGGTAAATAAGGTCATATATTAATAAAATAAAAAGAAAGAAGCACTATGAATAATGCCCAATTCGAGCAAAACCTGAATCAGTACGTAGATATACTGATTAAGGAAAAAGGTCTGGACAAATTACCAGAGGAAAAACAAGAAAATATGCGTGAAAGAGTCAAAGAAGTGATTGTTGACGCATTTAATACTGAGATTTTGAGAAGCCTTCCCGATGATAAATTACAAGAATTTAACCAGGCGCTTGATGAGGACAAGTCGTTAGACGAGATTGGCGAAATTGTGAAGTCGGCTGGTGTTGACATCGACGCAATTCTCAAAAAAGTGCTTGACGTTACTCGTGATACTTTCCTTGGACTTAATATTGATCTAAATGCTAAGAAAGAGGAGGCATAAGATGAACGGCGAGAATATATATAATAGTGCGGAAAATAAAGAAGCTCAGAGTGTAAGTGAAAGTTTGAAGCGTGCTCTGGGTGAAAGGGCAGTACTTGGGGATGAATATTTAAGTAACGACGAACAATTTGCTAAGATGGAGCAAGAACAGCTCACTAAAGAGCAAGCTGAAAACGAAGCAAAAATGAAAGAAGTCTTGGAACAATTCAAGAAATATCGTGAGGAACGTGAAAGATTGGTTACTGAGCAGAAAAAGCGTGCAGAGCAGATCAAGAAAATTGAAGCTATGCGCAGAGAAAAGGCAGTAGCCTTGAAGCGTGGCGGTGTATCGCAACTTGCTGGTTGGTATAATAAACATCCAGAGGAGCTTGGTGAAATCATTCACCCAGAGCTTCAGAGTAAAGTTGCTGAATATCAAAAAGAACACGCTGAGACCGGCAAATCGTTCTATGATGCAATTAAGCAATCAATGGAATTATACGATCTTGACGCTAAGATTGCAGAGATGCAAAAGCAAAGAGCTGCAATTATAGGTGAGGCTGGTGTACTTGCGGCAGAAGCAGGTGTGGCTGAGGTAGCCAATAATAGTGGTGAAAGTATAGAATCTGAGAGTATTCCACTAAGTGCTTCGATGGCTGAAGCGATGGCTGGAAATCTTGGGACTGTTAACACTACTGAGACTGCTGATACTTTAGGTACTGCTGATACTGCGGAAGCTGGAGATGAGGATACCTTTGACTTAACTCCTTCTGCAGATGAAGTTGAATCAGACGATGTTCCGGAATATGGTGCAGAGGATGAGGATACGGACACCTTTGAAGTTGGTGGTGGAGATAGTAAAGAATCTAAACTAACCCCAGAGCAAGAGGACGAAGTAGTTAAAAATGCTCAAGAAGAACTAGCAAAAGGCGTAAAAGAAGCTCTAAATGCAGATAGAAAAGTTGAGACGATTGATGAGGCTAGAGAGAAAGCTATTGATAATACCAAAAAGAAATTTGGCTTGAAATACGGATTTAAGAAATTAGCAGTCACGGCGGCGGCAATTATTACACTGATGGTAACTTTGACTAGCTGTACAAAGAATTTGGTAAGTTCTGTTAATATTAGTAATAACTTAGCAAAGCCAGCAATAGAGACTGAGACGGAGTCAGAGACTCCAGAAACACCGGCGATGACTATTGTTGATACAGAATCTCAAGCTAATGAAGCAGAAACCAATGCAGAGCGCAAATCCTACACTGTAAAATTCCAGATGGAAAATATTGATGGCCAGATGGAAGAAATAACAATGGATTTGAAACGTGACGCACAAGTTGGCGTACCAAATCCATTTGATACTGAAGCGAAAGAGGCCGGTGAGGCACAAACTGCAGATAAGAAGGAAACTAAGGGTGCCTTTGGTACAATCTTAACGGCAGCAGAGCTTGATGGCGATGATGACGCAGTAGAAAGAGGTTATCTTGGTGATGTAGTAACACGCGAAGCTAGCCAACCACAACTTCTGGCATATAGGTCAGCTTGGGGTGGTTCTTATGATAGCGTAGCTGATACTACCTTTGGTGGTCCTACTCAGGAGAACCCTCTTTATCGTGGCTCTAAACTAATGAATGTGAATGGTGAAGTTTCACTTGAGAATATCAACCATGACGCAGAAATAATGTCAAGTTTGAGCCAAGAGGAACTTCAACGAATCTTGGATGCTAGTACCGAAGCTGAAGCTAGGAACTGGGAAGGCAAGACAGTACGTGCGGTAAAGTTTGATGCTGGTAGGTCTTATATCACAGCACATATTGAGAAAGAAACTGACGCAAACGGCAAGGACGTTTACAAACTTAAAGTTGCCTCTAGCTCTAAGCCGATTGAATTTGACGTAATTCAACGAATTAACGCTGAAGGCCAAAATGAATATGACCAAGGTGAGACTAAACTTAATATTTTGAAAGCACATGGCTTAGTTGGCTCTGATGTAACGCTTGAACAAGCTGAGCAACAGGGTGTGATGAAACGCTATACCGTCTGGGGTGAACGCAATAAGTGTGGCGGTCAGATGGTAATTACTGAAAATGGTGTAAAGAAAAAAGCTACTAAGAAAGCTGCTTCTAAACAATCAGTAACTCAAACTATAACTACAACAACGCAGCAGGTTATACCAATTGGTGGTACGACGACATATACTACTACTCCAGATAATCCTGGCCCTGGTCCTAAGCCGGGTCCTGGCCCTGGCCCTGGCCCTGGTCCTGAACCTGAACCTGAACCTACTCCGGAAGATAGGTTGAAGCCAAAGACAGATACCAATCCTTGGGCAGACAATAATCCTTCAATAATGGATGTCACTAAGGACTTTGAACAGATATCTGAGGAAAATAATGGGGCTAGAATCGTTCAAGAGGGACAAGAACAAAGACCAGATGTTGATACTTCCGGTGTGAATGAAAACCCTGAGGACCAACAGAGTTGGGCAGAGGCACCAACTGCACCGGAGCAAGATACTGGCACAGGTGGGTTAGAGGATCAGTCAGCATCATCTGATTCTGAAGCCGCCGATATGCTAAGGGAGGCTGAGAGTAGTAGCTCTAGCAGTTCTAGTAGTGAAAGCTCCAGTAGTGAGAGTTCTAGTAGCGAGAGCTCCAGTAGTGAGAGTTCTAGTAGTGAAAGCTCCAGTAGTGAGAGTTCTGGCAGTGAAAGCTCCAGTAGTGAGAGTTCTAGTAGCGAGAGCTCTGGAGAATAAGGTTAAAGGGTAGGGAAGGAAAGGAGAAAAAATGAAAATTAAAAGAATTGCACTCTTACCGGTAGCGGCATTGGCGTTCGGCTTAACCGCAATGCAGTTTAGTGACGCTTCGGCAGTGGTGGAAACATCCTGGGGTCCACAAGATAGGCCTACCTACACCTGGGAGGAGCCTGCTGATCACGTAACTTTCAACTCAATCAAGGATAATCCATTCCTTGGTGATGAGAGAAACTTTGTAAGAGTAAGAGAATTAGGTACTGAGGAAGAGCTTGACGAGGTGACGATTGAACCTGGTAAAGAGTATCAGATTTCCATTTATTACCATAACGATGCGTCTGCATCTTTGAACTCTAGTGGTAAGGGTATTTCTAGAAACACCTATGTTAGGACAGAATTTCCTAGTTATCTAAATTCTGGAGAGATTGGGGCAGTGGTATCATTTATCACAGCATCTAATGCTGAACCTAATGAGGTTTGGGACACTACTTATCTAAAGGCTGGAACTTCAGTTTCTCTAAGTTTTGTACCAAATTCTGCAGTGATTCATAACAATGGCACGACGAACGGCACAGTACTTTCTGGAGATGCTTTGACTGGCGAACAGGGGGTAACTATTGGCCACTATGATAATATGTGGGGAATGGTACCTGGTTGTAACGAGTATGGCGGTTATGTCACTTACAATATTAGAGCGGACGCGCCAGCCTTTGAGATTGATAAGAAGGTGTCATCTGCTAGCTCACCAGATAATTGGCAGGATGAGATTGTGGTAACTCCTGGCGATATGTTGAATTTTCAGATTTATTATCACAATACTGGTACTACCGAACAGACTGGAGTCACAGCGCACGATTCTTTGCCAAATGGATTAAGCTATATTGAGGGGTCTACCTATGCAAAATCTTCTCGCCATCCTGAAGGTTCTAAATCTCCAGAAGCATTATTTGACGATGGATTAGGACTTGGCGCGATGATAGCTGGAGAAGAGGCCTTCGTAACCTATAATGCTAAAGTAGTTGATGACACTAATATATTCCCATGTGGTGATACGGAGATCTACAACTCAGCTTATATTGCTACCTATGACGGACAAAGTTCTGATAAGGTAAAAATCATTGTACGTAGAGACTGTGGTACTACCACAACTACTAGTAACGTTTCTAAATTGCCTACTACAGGACCTGGCGAAATTGCGATGGCACTTGCTGTGATTCTGATCATCGGTGGTGGCGGCTTCTACTTTTATCAATCCAGAAGGATGCTTAAGAAAGTTTCATCTAACGGGCCAGATATGAGTAGTAATATTAGCTTTGGGTCAGAGAATAACGTTGAATCTACTGATGTAAATATCGAAATGAAGCCTGAGGACAAGGGAATCGATACTGAGATAGATGTTAAAACAGAGATGCCTGAAAAACCCGATTCATCTAATATGTCTGGGATTAACAACAAAGTGGATGTTGATGTCAATGAGGACATTGTAAAAGATAGTATTCAAAATCCTAAAGAATAAGGCTATCTTAATCAAAAAACTAGCTAACGACTACTAGTAGTGTTAGCTAGTTTTATTTTAAATGTAACTTTTGCGCTTTTCAGGTGTTTACTTTTAGAGGGAAGTGTGGTACAATTAACAGAGTTAATAAAGGATTAATATGAAGCAAGCAGTCATTTTAGTTGGCGGGAAACAATATCTCGTCGCTGAATCTGAGACCCTACGGGTGGACCTCCTCC
>CAYYEY010000024.1:0-11936 GCA_964471175.1 uncultured Candidatus Saccharibacteria bacterium | reverse complement strand
AAACGCTATCAACGGAATCTATTAAACCCATGTGTTCACTTAACTTATTCTTGAGTTCTTCATTAACTTTCAAATCTAAGTCTTTCTGAATTTCTATTTTAAGGTCCGCGTATTCCGACTTGAGAACTTGAGTGCCATCATCCATCACTGTGTAGAATTTCTGTCGATACGTATTTTCTAGAGTGTTTTTGACTAGGCTAATCGGACTATCATAGTTTTCACTAGAATATATTTCCAGGACCGGCAATGAGTCCTTAAAATCTTTAAACTTTACCTCTTCTTCGCCATCAATTTTTGTCATTGAAGATTGGTTGTCTTTGATATAGTCTTCTACTTTACAAATGTTTTCCGCAATCTTATTACCCCTGGACAATCCTAGTGAAGCAACAAAGTTGGAGAGTTCTTTGGCTGATAAATTGCGGTATTTATTAAAGGTTCTATCACTATATATCTTGTGATGAATGAAATATTTCAAGATTGGGTCTTTAATATTCTCGATACGGCACTCAATCGTCAGTGTATCTCCTTCGAAATAATCTTTCATGGGTTCATTATCATTCTTCATGTCTATGGATTGGAATTTAACAAAGAACGATATTGGCTCGTCTATATTCGGAATGACTGTGCTTTCCATGCTAGTACCACTTAATAGTAATGATGATTTATTGTTAAGAAAAATATCCAATGTATGTAAAACTGAGGTTTTGCCGCTTCCATTTTCGCCTATTAGAATTGTGATCCCGTCATGAACTGGAATTTCGCCAGAATCGACAAACGTTCTAAAGTTTTTTATCCTAATGCTTGTAATTTTTAACATTTGATTATTCCTTTATTGTTACTTGCCCATTAATTAACATTGGTAATAGCCAGTCGCGAAGAGAGGCGAGCTGTTTATTCTCATCTGAAAGATTGAGTATCAGTTGTATGTTCTGTTCCGCCATAGATTGGTACTTGCTCAAAATTTCTTCGCTCGGTATTGCTAGATTAAGGTTACCTAGTATTTCCTCGTTAAGAGATGCCCTAGTCGAAGCCATACACGCGTTATACAGGTATTGATATATTGCCTCCGAACTCAAGAACCCGCGTATGTATTCTCGTAATTTTTCTTTCTCAATGGCTATTTTTGCTAATGCAACATTATAAGCACCCGCTAAGCCAAATCGAATTCTGCCAGCATCGCCATATTTATCCATCATAATATCTAGCCTGTCGCATATTTTATTACTTTTACTTTCAGGTATCCATGTCTTGTAATTGTCGTCCGCATAATCTCTATTTTGAATAAACCTGACATACCCATTACAAGGTTCATAAATGAATGTGCTCTTAGGTGGTTGTGCACCGCCAACCCAATCGGCAACATCGAGAATATTGCAAGCTTTCCACCCTTTCGGGATTTCTCGCTTAAGTTTTTCATCATAAACCATCTCTCCGCCAAAAGATTTGTATGGGCGACCGTTCTCGTCAGGAAAATCAAATTGCACGAACCAGTGATCATAAATCTCGCGCATGAGTTTTTCCGAGGTTTTGATAATCTTGTTATTAATATCGATTTTTTTATCTATAGAATATAAGACGTTTGCAATTTTTGTTTCTTCCTCAAGGCTTCTAATGAATATGGTCGTATACTCCAATGTTTTCGCGGAGACTCCGCTTACAGTGCTTCCGCTTAGGTTACCAAAGATTGCTTTTTGACCAGTGTCAGATTGTAAGTAGTATTTGACATAAATAGGATTATGCTTGTTGTTTACCCTCAGGCAAAACAACCTTTGGCTTAGTACTATTTTTTCGTCACTGTCCCAGTAAAAGACTTGCCCAGCAGGAGCTTCCGAGGTCATCAGTATGTCGCCTCTCTTCACCTCTTCTTTCATCCACTTCCTGTAAATATCTTCGTTAACGTAATGGCACTCATCTAGATTCTGCAGACCCGTGGTCTTAACCTGCAGCGCAGATAAAGCCCTGTATCCAGATTTACTCCAGTCACCGCCAAGTTTTTTCGGAGTTTTTCCGCGATAGTCTATTATTTTGTCTAGTATATCTGTTAGTACTTCTTGCTTCATTCTTTACCTCTGCTGCCTCCTAATACTACTAACAACTTTCTTATTTATAGACTGCTTCCAATTTAATTGCTTTTCGGTGAGTTTTCTTTTTCTAGATATGTCATTATAGAACGAATATTCTTTAAGGGTAATCCATTTATGGTTATAGGCAAATTTTAACAATTCTTCACTCATTGATTTTGAGAGATTTTTAGTAATTCTTTTATAGCTATCGAAGCTCTTGTTCTTTTGAATAAACTTATTGACGCAAACGTTTCCGATGCGCACTACTTTATTTGTAGTCTTATTTCTAAGAACGAAAACTTCAGTAATTGGGAAGTGTCCGCAAAGACATTCTTCCGGATCGTCAACTTCCTCCATGTCTATTGGAGACCATTCTTTTTTTGCAGTTGCCCAATTGTTCGACAAACTATGCTTTAAAATCTCCTGTTTTAGTTTTTCGAAATTACTCATAATTCAGCTTTCCGAGGCTATCTCTAATCTTTTGACTGAGCTCGTCAGACTCGGCAAACAGGTTATCAAGTTCATTTTGATAATCCGCTATATGACCCCTGAATTCGTCTTCTGTGATGTCGATGTGCTGAATTTTTATCTCGAAATATTGTCCTGCGGAAAGTGAGTAATTTTTTTCTTTGACCTCATTGATGTTTGGATGGACGGAAAAATCTTCAATATCCTCATCACTATTGAATGCGTTAATAATCTTTTGTTCTTCTTCTTTCCTTAAAACTGTGCGCTGGTTTTTGCCTTCTTTAATCTTTTTACCAAGTTTAGATGCGTCAACGAGCGTGATTTTGTCATCTTGGTTTGTCTTGTCGATAAAGATTACAGATACATTTGTGCCTGTTGTGGCAAAAATGTTGGACGGCATCGAGACTACGCCTTTAAGCCATTTTTTCTCTACTAGACGTTCGCGGATTGCTTTTTCGATCCCGCTTTGCGCAGTAATAAAGCCAGTTGGTACAACAATAGCGGCTTTACCAGAGTCCGCTAGCATCCACATGATGTGTTGAATGAATAGTAAATAGATGGCCATAGATTCTTTTTTCTTACCTGGAATTGCTGGTACGCCGGCGAAGAAACGCTCATTATATGCTGGATTATTTGCTACTTGGTCGCGATATTCGGAGAAATCTACCTTGAATGGTGGATTACTGACGATAAAATCAAATTTACCGCGTTTGTCTATGTGGGCTGGGTTTGTGATTGTGTTACCTTCTACCACATTGGCAATAGAATGCGCCAGGTTATTCAAGATTAAATTTAAGCGCAATAAGTTTGACGACTTTTGCGAAATGTCTTGCGAGTATACAGAGCAACGATCTGTGCCGATTTCATGAGCAATATTCATAAGGAGCGTGCCAGAACCTGCGCTTGGATCGAGAACTTTTTGGTCTTGTAGATTTTTGTTGCTATTTACTAGTATTTTTGCAATAATGCGCGCAACAGAATGTGGTGTGTAATATTCTGCATAAGTACCACCGCCATTAGTATTGTAATCTTTGATTAAATACTCGAAGATAGTAGAGAAGAAATCGAACCCATGGCCAAAGGCTTCGACGAAATCAAAACGATTTTCTGAAAGGCGATTAATTACAGCACGTGCCGCATCATCACGTTTGTCTTCGTCGGTAATCACGTTGAATAGATTTGCATCAAAAAGGAGAACATTTTTATTACTTGCCGTATGGACTGAGAACGTGCCGGAGTTCTGAACGGCGATATCGTTTAGCGTTTCGTTGAAATTCTTATAGAAGTCGTCAACATTCTGCTGAGCGTAAAGATACGAGATTAATTGAGTCGGTTTTAGTTTAGCGGTGCCGCCGCCGAGTTTGGCCATTAGTATTTCATACTCGTCCTCGGTCTTTTTGAATAATGCGTCTTGCAGATTGTCGACATTTTTTAATTCCGGCTCTACTTCGCAAACATCGTGGATGAATTTATCATTTAGAAATTTATAAAGAAAGCTCTGGGAGATAATTTTATATTCGCTCGGGTCGCCGGATAGCCCGTAGGAATTACAAATACCCTTAAGACCATCAATGAGATCTTTTATCTTTTGTTCGAGTTCTACGTCTGGCATTAGTTTTCTTCTCCTTTATATTCTTTATAATATTCGTCGGCTAGCATTTCACCTGCACGTTTTAGGGCAGTGAGCGTACTGATTCTGGTCGCGCCAGACGTGAATGTCTCTGCTAGAGCCTTTAGTATTTGGTCGCTAAAATATGTACTGTTTTCTATAATTGCCGAGTTCTTCTTTACTTGGTCGTCGATTAAGTCTTTTACGTAGCTAATTGTTGAATAGGCTGACGCGTCATCGATACCAAATTCTGGATTTCCGACAATTCGTTTGTGAACCCTTGCCGCCTTAACGTCGCCACGATATTTGTCGCGAAGTAGGCTATTCTTGCGGTTCAGCTCTACCATGGTGTCATAAATTCGCTTTAAAGCCGCGTTAATCTCGTTCTGCTGTTCGACAGTCATCGAAGCGTGTTCTATTTGCTCTTTTTCGAGAAGGCGCCTAAATTCGTCGTACAGCGTCGTCCAGGCCGGATCGTCATGATCGAAGCTATCGATAAGTCCATAACGGATCTTGCGCGTTAACTCTTCGCCTTCATCGGCGGCAAGTCGTAACTCTTCTTCGCCGACTTTCTTAAAATCAAATACAACGTCTTCGATAGCTAGATTGAGAAGCCTTCTGGCGTCTTCATGGTTGCCTAGCGCTTCCGTTGCGTTCATGAGATTAATCTTGTCGCTAACAATGTTGAAGGCGGTCGCTATAAACTTTGGATCCAACTTATCTGCTATTTCATCGTATCCAAATAGGCGAATAAGATTTATGACTTCCTTGGCGTCACTAAGTGTGCGACGGAGGTCTACGAGTGTCTTCTTGTCAGTAATATTTGTAATTTGAGTAGCAAAGTTTTCGCGGTTTTCAGTATCGTACGTGAAGAGTGTTGCTTTTATGTTTTGGATCTTCTTCCCGATCTCTTCTTTACTAACGAATAGTGAGCCAAAGATATTATCCTCGTCGCCTTCATCAACTGAGCCTTTATATTCTTCTTTCAACTCGTGGAGATATGCTTGGTTTGTAATGTCGAATTCGCGCGAAATATCTGCGAAATCTACAACATAGCCCACACGATAGTCTCTGTAGGGACGGTTAACGCGCGTTAAGGTTTGGAGAAGATTATGGGCTTTGATAACGCGTCCTAAATAAAGTTTCTTAAGTCTTGGACAGTCAAAACCTGTTAGTAGCATATTGAACACGATCAGAAAATCAATCTTACCAGTTTTAAAATCGTCTACTAAATCTTGACGTGATTCTTTGTCGCCTTCCTGGCTCGTAATCATAGCACAGGTATATCTATCGCCATATTTCTCTTGGAAGAGATTATAGAGGACTTTAGCTTGATTAAGACTCAAGTCGTCGCCTTTATCGATAGCAGTGTTTGCTACAATCATACCGCCAATCGTTTTATCGTCGTTTGCTACGCGCGTAGTTTCTAGATCTCTAACAATATAATCAAGCATTGGTTCAGCAAAGTTTGGATGTGCATAGATTAAGCGCTTATCCAGGTCGCCAACCTGGATTGATATATCAGTATATGCACGATTAAGGATTTCGCGGTATTTCGCTTCAATCTCTTCGCGCACTAAGCGTAATGTAAAGCCGTCGCGAATAGACTCGTTGTAATAATATTTGTGGATGTAGTCGCCAAAAATCTGACGAGTCGTTGCGCGATCGTTTGGCTTTGAATTTGGGTTATCTGGATCGCCATCGTAAGTGATAATCGGTGTGCCTGTTAAAGCAATCTTAACGGAATCTTTGTCTGCATTATACAGACTTGCTAGGAATGAGCCTTTAGGATTGTATGAACGATGCGCTTCGTCAAGGAAGAAAACACGTTGAGTGTTTAGATTGTAGCCACTTTCATTTAATACGCGAGTATCGTCGCTGAACTTTTGGATATTAACGACGCAGATTTCAAGCTGGCCGCTCTTTGTGACGCTTGAGCTAGCGAATTCTTTAACTAATTCATCTCGACTATTTACAGTGCGTACTTTTAGGCCGCGTTTTTCAAACTCTTGTTGAGCCTGTTTTGCTAAGTCAATACGATCTACGATAAAGTAGAATTTCGGAACGGCACCTTTTTTGTAGTAATAATCTGCAAGAATACGAGTGGAGAAATACGCGAGAGCCGTCTTGCCGGATCCTTGTGTATGCCAAATAACACCGCGTCTTTCGCCTTTATTTAGTCTATCTTCGATAGCTTTAGCGGCGAAGTATTGCGGATAACGCATGACGTGCTTCTGAATCTCAACTTCGCCAGTTGATTCGTTTACTTGGCGAACATAGGCTAGGCCGTATTTAAGGAAGAAACTGAAACGCGGTTTTGAAAGAAGACTCGAAATAATTCTGTTTGTTGGAGAATCAGGATCAAGATTTGTCTTATATTCCGGACTAGTTTTAATTGTTTCGTGGTTATTATCTTTCAGGATAAAAGTTTCTACTGATTCATCGATGTCTTTAATCTCATCTACGAATTCGGACTTTCTTTGCTCGCGGAAGTGATTAAACTTAGCTGAAGCGTTTTTTGATGTCGTTGCGTAGAATGCGCCCTCTAGCTTATTGCGATCGGCATCGTTGTATTCCATATTGTTTGAAAAAATGAGCAGCTGGAACTCATTAATAAAGCGCTTGAATTTTGGATTCTTGAAGCGCATATTCATGCGGTCGCGTTCAGCCTTAATGCCCATGTGGTTATTAGGCTTCTTCACTTCAATAAAAGCTAGCGGCATGCCGTTTACTAGAATTGTAATATCGGGACGAAACTCGTCTTCGCCGTTCTTGAAAGTGAGCTCGGTAACACAGTGCAGCTGATTATTATCGAAATTATCAAGATCTAGAAGCTTAATATCGTCTTTGCCTTTAATGAGGTCTTTATAGAATTCTTCGCCCAAATCGTCGTTTTCTAGATCGAGTCGAATTTTCTCTAATAAATCGTCTATATTGATGTTTTCTTTATCTGGATTAAGCGTATAAATCGATTCAGTAAAGATATCGCGGCAAATATTTGTTTCTGGAATAAGGTTTTGTTTGAATGAGTCCGGTTTCTGTGAGAGATACTTATAGCCCAGCCTTGTTAAATGCACGAGGGCTGGTAATTTTACACGTGTGTCTTCATTGAAATCACTAGACATATTTTATCTTTCTTTGCCGCAATTAGTTGATAAATATTCTAACTATATTATAACATAGAAACACCTTAAAACGGCCGTCAGGACGATCGTTTCTATCTTAAGATTTCCACAGGAAAGTTATTGTTTTTCGACTACATTAACAATTGCATCAAAGCAGAGATTCTGGATCTCTTTATTCCATTTAATGCGATCATATTTCGGCGGAGTAGCGCCGTTTCCGTCTGCGATCATTTGTTCAAGTAGCTCTTTCAACTTATCGTCCGGCACGGCTTTTGATACTTCGGCCATCCAGAATATTAGTTCGCCGCAAACAATACTCTTATTGAAAGACCTGTCTTTATCTACGGAAGGGCAGTGTTCCTCGATAAGATGCCAATATTGCGTTGGTTCGGCTTTTGTATAATCTACGGTCAATCCGCGTTTCTTTGCTAGATCTATGTATCCGCCACCAGTTTGCTGATAGCCAGCTCTAATAAGTCGCTCTGTTGTGGACAAGGCGTGTCCTTTTTATCTTTAAAGGATTCTTCGACTTGGCGGATATTCATAGGACAATTATATCGCATTATTAGGCCATAGTTTTCCACAAGTTTTAATAGGCCTAAAATGACAAAACTCATCAGACGTCCACTACCGTTGTCGTGGATAGGGTGGTTGTTGGCTAATATTATTGATATTTTTGAAACACTTTTATCTCGTCAGGCATTGGATATTCGGTCATAGATTCGAATTTGTCAACATCCACAATTGGCGTATTTTTGAAAATTTTCTGGACTTCGTCGCCGCAAGCTGAATAATTCCAAATAGTGTCAGTGTTATTTTTCGTTGGATTTTTGCGAATCGTCTTCACGTATTTGCAAAGCCCCGGATTGTTTCCAAGCCCTTTTAGAGCGCCATTTTTCGACAAACGTTGTAGCCAGACGTTAAGGTATTCCGAGTTGGGGACTGAAAGAAATTTTTTAAGGATTTTATCAAACAAGCTTTTTGCTTCTTTTTTACTTAATAATGTGCTTATCCTGCCAAGTACCGAAATGGCGTATGGGTATGTCCGCGGATTTCTGAAGGCTATATCTACTACCACGCTTGCTATAAGTTCCAGATCGTTGTTTATCAAGTCCTCTTTTTCCAGATCGTCGCAAAATCGCGTCAATGCTTTATCCACCGATCCGGAGTTTGGGTATTTTTCGGCTAGGGAATGTATTTGCAGAATTCTGACATCTAGATTTTCACATTCATACGTATCTCTCCAGTATAATTTATCGCTTTTCTGTGCGTCAGTAACAATATTCTCGGTTATTCTTGTTTTGTTTTCGTTAAGTTTTAGATTTAGTTCAGCTAAAGTATCGCTCAAATAACGAGCGATTTTCTCGGCATCTGTCCTGTTTTGCGTAAAAATTCTATAGTCATCACGATAGCGCATGATATAGTAAGATTGTTCTTTAATGGTTTCGTCATTCTTGATTTTATCGGACAGAAGTGAGTCGGCATATCCCAGGACAACTTCGGCGATAAAATCCATAAGGACGCTTCCTTGCGGAATTCCGTTTGTTTGGCGATTGGAGATATTTCGAATGATAGCGTCGATGGCATTGCACAGTAAATTCTTTTTATGTTGGTCTCTTTTTGCACCTTTTCTCCCATCGGGATGAAGAGCCCATGCAATACTATGAGTGTAGATTGAGCCGTAGCAATTTGAAATATCGGTAATAAGTAGACAATTATAGACTAGCGATAGCTTGATGGATTCTTTTTCAAAGCTTTCAAACCATCCTTTAATAGTCTCACCTTTATTTGGGGAGTTATTTTTGACGATTGGTAAGCCGCAGCATTTTATATTTTTTTGAAATGATTTAAATCTTGCCTGGATCTGATTCCAGTTTTTCTTATCTGTAATAATATTGACGAGATATACGTATGCTGCTGGGTTAATTAACTCTAATGGTCTCCATGCTAGTTTGCCGTCCTTATTGGTATACATCAGATAGTTTACGTCGCCTTGCTCGAAATTTTCGAACCTATTTGTGTAGATATTGCTTTTTGACAGAGATTTTGGAATTTCGCTTGAAAGAGATAGTTTATCTAATAATGGCTGAAAATCAAAATAAAGCGGGAGGTTAAAATTGCAATAGCTACTCCCCCTAAGGAAGAAGCTTCTTGCATCCGTGTTGCTCAAATCTGTAACTGTGTCCACTGGGTATTATTAAACCTCCTTTGTTATATTATATCATAAAATATTGACAATTATATTATTTTATGTTTTGCTTATGCTTATATCATGCATATTTCAGTTACAATTCACCGATTGTGTACAATCGGTGCCGCCCTTATAATTGGCCGATTTGTAAATAATCGGTACCACCCCTGTATGCGCCGCTTGTGTACAAGCGGTTGAGTAATACCTTTTCATAAAAAATATCCACTTGTAAACAAGTGGACTAAAATGTGTTTCTTATCTGTAATTTTCAATTTTTTATCACTTGTGTGCTTGCGGTGGATTTTTGCTCTTGTTAAAGCTGTAAAATATGCGCAAGATGATATAATAGTAGTATGTCAAACTCAATATCAATCTTTTGTGATGAATCTTGTCATCTGGAGCATGATGGTCAGAAGGTTATGACCATTGGAGGGGTATGGTGCGACAATAGCGTAAAGCACGATGCTTATTCGCGTATCAGGAGCATAAAGGAAAAACATGGTTTTCATGGTTATATTGAGGTTAAGTGGACAAAGATTGCGAAGAGTAATGTTGATTTATATCTAGATTTGATTGATTACTTTTTTGACAATTCAGAACTAAACTTTAGATGCATAGTTATCCCAAACAAGGATGAGCTAAACCATGAGAAATACGGTCAAACGCATAACGAATGGTATTACAAAATGTATTTCGAAATGCTAAAGACTGTTATCGATGATAGATTGAACTATGAGATATATCTTGATATTAAAGATACGATTGGTGGAACAAAAGTGAATCAATTGCGCGAGGTTTTAAGTAATAATGCGTATGATTTTGATAGAAAGACGATAAAGCGTATTCAATTGGTGCGATCACATGAAATAGAATTATTGCAGCTCGCTGATATTCTAATTGGTGCAGTTATGGCAGAAAATAGAGGTGAAACTATTAGCGGTTATAAACGGGCAGTAATTGAGCGAATTAAAGATCGTTCCGGTATCTCTCTGGTTAAGAGTACGTTGCCAAGCGAAAGAAAGACTAATATATTTATTTGGAAGCCGGATTGGAATAAATAATGGATGGCGCTAATGGAACACGGCGCCTAGAATGGCCACCGGTTGTAATACCTTGGGATAATAATTGGGAAGAATATTGCCAGCTTATTTATTCTGAATATAAAAAGTATTATAGCCAGAATAATCCTTTTTATTTTGATGAAATGGTAGTCAAAGCAAGAAAAAGACCAATTGCCCTTGATAAAGAAGGCGGCTTCTGGCACGTAATCGGCGGGAGCGAGGGCGTTCCGGAAAAGGAGCGGTGTGAGCGTGTTTTGTGGGCTAGGGCTATTATCGAAAATTGTCAGGACGATAGTGTTCTTGTTTGGGAAGAGCCAAGTAAACATGATGGCAGTACAAAAGATGTAGTTTTTTGGCTTAAAGACGAGAATTACTATGTAATTCTAGCTAAGCGTGATGGATATTGGGTAATTAGATCTGCCTATTATATTAAATACGAAAGCAAGAAGATTAAACTACAAAAAGCGTATGAATTGTATGGGTCTTATAAAACTAGAATCGCCAGCAAAAGCTGACGATTCCGACCCTTCTATCTACGACTCGGTAGATGAATTAGGTTTATTATAGCACATTCTTGTAAAGATTACAACATCATAAGTAGGTTTCGTCAAACTCTCTCTGTAATTTTTGTGGAAAAACATAAGCAAAATACACTAAAATGGTATTGACAATGTTTTTCAATGACATTGTAGGAATAAGTTATTCCTTTACATTGGTTCAATGTTCATCTCCTTGTGATTCCTGATCAGAACGTAACATCTACTAAAACAGGGTAGTCCTTCTTCGGTATGACCTTTGTCTTAGGGTTGTATTCTGGATGCAGAGCTAGCCAATCAACTACGCAATAGAGGCGGCGTGTCATCTCGTCTGCTGCATCAATAAGTTCTCTGCAACGTTCACCACTATAATAAGACCTTTAGATCTTTATTTTTTATTCAAGATTAAAGCATAAGTATTTGATATTTCACGGTATCGTGATATACTTAAAGTACAATATATTTAATTAAGGAGCAATATATATGTCAAAAAAATCATCGTATGAAACAATGAAATCATTTAGTTGGATTTACATTATTGTTGCTGCATTTTATATTATTGGTACAATTATTTGTTTCGCTATGCCAGAACTTCGCAATGGTTTGGAAGAAAGTCTAGGTGGTAATGAAGGAATGATAAAATTTGGCATTACAGCCGGAGTTACCGTTCTGCTCAACTTGTGGTATTTCTGGCTTGCAAGAAGAGTTGCAGCTAAGAAAAGCGACGGTGTACTTTATGGAGTTTTGTTGATTTTGGGTATTGTCGGTGCTATTGTAACTTTCTTTACTACAAAAACTGGTGTAACAGGCCTTTTGTCGCTCGACTTTATTATTGATACAATAGGTCTTTATTATCTTGCTCAAGTGAGGAAAGAGAGCAAAT
>CAYYEY010000023.1:0-12552 GCA_964471175.1 uncultured Candidatus Saccharibacteria bacterium | reverse complement strand
TATTGCTACCACTAGATTTTGAGTCTGGCGCGTCTACCAATTCCGCCATTCGCCCATAAAATCTTTGAATTTCTTTTTTTATTCTATCATACATTGACATATATAGCAATATATTACATAATAATATTAACCGTAAGTGCTTAACATTGTCTCCAGTCTATGCTATAATTATCTCAAATAAATTTAAAGGAGCTTATAATGAGCGAAACAAAGTCAACAACCCCATCTAAAGATGTAGAAAAAGCAACGCCACTTGCAAATGCTTCCTTAGTACTTGGTATCATTTCCACCGCCACCGCAATTCTGCCAATTCCGTACGTCGGGCTCTTAGGATTTGTCGGTGGTATCGTCGGTATCGTTCTAGCTGTCAAATCTCGTAAAATTGCTAAAACTGGCACTTCTACTGCCGGTTTAGTTCTCTCTATCATTGGCGTAGCTGTTGGCGTTCTCGCTATCATTTGTGCTATCGCTTGCGTTGGCGCTCTTGGTGCCGCTGGTCTATTTAACTCCAGTAACTTGACCGTCACTACTTACTAATACTTAAAAACCGCCCTAGCAAAACTAGGGCGGTTTTTACATACCATGTTTCCATCTATCAATATTACCGGAAAACCTATCTCCACCTACGGTATTATGGCCACCATTGGAATTTTGTTGCTTTTATTTTTACCAATGAGACTGGCAAAAAAATACAAAATTGATAGCACCAATATTCTAATTACTCTCCTTATTGCCGGCGTTGGCGTAGTCATCGGCGGACATCTCGTCTATGGCCTCACCAATTTTGACAAAATTATCTATTTATTCCAAAATCTCGATAAAGTTACATCTCTTGGAATATTATTTGATAGCATTGGTTTTATTTTTGGCGGTCAAGTTTTCTACGGCGGCCTAATTGGAGGTCTAGTTGCAGCCTTTATTTATCTTAAAGCTACCAAAAAAGATGTTGATCTTTACGCCTATATTATTACTCCATTTATCCCATTGTTTCATGCTCTAGGGCGTATTGGTTGTTTTCTTGCCGGTTGCTGTTATGGTATAGAAATAGAACACGGCGTCATCTTTCATAATTCAGCTATCGAAATGGCTAACAACGTTCCTCGTCTCCCCATCCAACTGATTGAATCTGCGTGCAATTTCATCTTATTTGGAATATTATTACATCTCCAGAAAAAAGGGAAATACAAAAAAACCTTACTTTATATTTATCTCTTAATCTACAGCATTATTCGCTTTGTTGATGAATTTTTCCGTGGCGATACTTACCGTGGTTTTGTTGGACCAATATCCACCTCTCAGTTTATCAGCATCCTAATTTTTGTCTTTGCTACAATAATGCTAATTATCAAAACCAAATCACAAAATTCTACCAAGAACACGTAAAATACTACCAAAAAAATCCACTCCAAAAAACTAAGAAAATTAACTCTCTTATGCTATAATTAAACTATGGATTCGAAAAACGGTGGGCAGAATTCTAGTGCCACGAACGATTCCAAAGACCGTCAACGTCAGACTGCGACAGAGATTGCTCGCAGAAGAGTACTCGCGGCCTATAATTCTAATGTCAAAAATATTAAAAAATCCCCCAGTATCACCAGGTCATTTAACGTTGGCTCCAATAATAATTATTCCAGTAGTTATCTTAACTCCAGCCCAGCCGCCGAAGATACTCCTTATCTAGCCTCTAATTCTACCGCTAATACTTCTCCCACTTCCAGCCCAGCCGCCGAAGCCACTTCTCGCCTTATCTCTACTACCCAGGCTAGTTACAAGCAAACCCCCATCAACACTAATGTTACTGCTAACCGCGATACCGCCAAAGAATGGGAAAAATACCACTCCGCCTGGCAAGGTTACTATCAAAAATATTACAGCGAATATTATGCTAAAGCCGCCAAAGATTATATTGAAGCAGAGAAATTAAAAGCCGAACGCAAACGCCACGATGAGGAAATCTTGATTAAAGGCAATAAACCTATTTATTCCGAAGTTGACCCCACTAAAAATCGAAGTAAAAAATCGCATTTTATCAGTGGCACCAACCAGCCCAATGACCCCACCGATGAAGATGAGCAGGGAATCATGGACGATCTTCGTGAAAGGATTAGAAGTAAAGCGGTCAAACAAACCAAAGTTTCTCGCAAGCTCAAACGTTTTATCCCGATTTTTGCCGGTGCTATTGCAATTTTGCTTGTACTATTCTTGCAGTATAATCGCTTAATCTTTGCGCCAATTATGGCCTATGTCTCCCCAGGAAATACCAGCGATGGCGGCATCACCGCCCTTGATCCAACCATCACCACAGCTGTTGGCGATGATAATCGTTTGATGATTCCAAAACTCAATGTTGACGTCCCAGTGCATTTTGGCATTCCTAATGACGACGCCAGCATTAATGAAGCTATGGAAAATGGCGTTGCCCAATTCTCTATTCCTGGAGCTTCTGCTATGCCTGGTCAAATCGGTAATCTCGTGATTACTGGTCATTCTGCTGGTGATATTTACAGTAACAACCAATATAAATTTATCTTTTCTGGGCTTGAACGTCTCAGCGTTGGTGATTTAGTTTACATCGACTATAATGGAGTGCGCTACACTTATTCTGTTACCAAGTTCCAAACCGTTGAGCCAAACGATGTCTCTGCTTTGGTTTACGACACAGACAAACCAATGCTCACTCTTATTACCTGCACGCCACTTGGCACCGCACGCTATCGCCTGCTCGTTACAGCAGAACAAATCAATCCTGCTCCGTCTGGCGAAGTCCAAACCGAACACGTCGATGATGCTACCAATACCACCACCGAAGTCATGCCACAAAACGAGCCTACCTTCTTTGAGCGCATCTGGAATTTCCTTACTGGAAATAACTAATTAATACTATTATTTAGAATAATTAAACACCTTCGGAACCCAGCGACTTCTAGGCCAAATAACTTTAATCTAATATTTTCTCTCTAAAGATATTTGTTTTAGAATCGATGACATAGTCATAATAAAGCCATTTGTCATTTTTAGAAATCACCCCAAATCTCCCAGCCTCTGCCAACTCTCTTTTATTTGATCCGTCAAAATCTCTAGCGTAGAGTTTTCCATCTTGGATAGTGCCGACAAGATAATTATCTAAGAAAAATACCTTAGTGCTTTCTAGGTCATATTCTGTTAATTTAGAAAGCTCCGCATCAAAAACTGCTACTGCGCCTCCATTTCTGGCAATCATCAACTGCTCACTAGCAAACACCCCCATCTCCTCTGGCGCCACTGCAATTTCTGCATCAATTAATAGTTCCATTTCAGAAATCCCAAAATCCTCCGTTGGATAATCGCCTCTATAAATAAACAAATGATTATCCTCCGCAATATCCAAATATTTTCGTCCAAGATATGTATGATTTGCTAATTTTACGACTGTACCATCCGCAACTTCCTTTAGCAGAATATCCTCATTACCTTCTTGGTACATCAAAACTCCTCTAATGTTCTCTTCGCCAATCTTTTTCTGACCTACATAAAACAACGCATTGTCATTATTAGAAAAATCGCTAACATTTTCCGCTAAAACTTGTGTCACAGTTTTATCATTTATAGAAATGCTTCTTAAGTTTCCATTTTCTAAAGCCAATAACTTATCTCCACTCAAAGAGCCAAATTTTATCATTGAAAAGTCCATCTTAAACTCTGCCGTTACATTCATGCTACTTGACATATCACGCAAATTAAACACTATCCATTCATTTTTTTCTCCGTTTTTAGCACTAATTAATACTTTGTCATCATTTTTATTCCAGTATACACGATCTGGGGTAGCTTCACCTAAATATTTTGAAATATCATACTCCGTCTCCGAAATATCATCACCTCTGATATTTAACAGTTTTAATTTTGTATTATCTTTAGTAACATAAACAATGTAACTACCATCAATCGAAGCGCTAATTAAATTAGCACCCTCTTGATATTCTCGAACTTTTTCTTTAGTACGATTTTTCAAAAATAATCTTGGATATTCTATTTTAAGTAACCACCCAGCCTCAGAAGTGATTTCTTTTTCCCAAGTATCATAGCCTTCCTTTTCTAGTTTCAAAGAATGTTGTCCAGCCGGGAGCATTCTGCTCATATTTGTTTTTGGTGAAATTATTTCATCATCTATCTCAATCCTAGCCCCAGTTGGAATGGATTTTAGCTGTAAAAGCCCAGATTGTGCTAAGTCCCCATCTTTATTAACGTTATAACCCATCGCCAGAAAAGTTAGGATTATCACGATAGCCACCACTGCTATCACCATCAATATTTCTGTAATTATCAATTTAATCGTCTGAATACGCTTTTTGCGCTCTTTATCCATAAACTTTATTTTACTACAAATTCTACAAAAAAGATATTGCTTTTTCATACCGCTTTAAGTTATAATAAGTATAACCATTTGTGGAAGGTAATACTAGGTTATGACTAAGATTCAAGTTACAGATAGCACTGACGAAAAGAAGCCTGTGGTAAAACCCACCAAGGCCGTTCAAAAATCTCCCAAAAAAGTTGTGAGAAAAGCTGTTGATGCACGCGTTGCCGTTCCAAAACCAATCAAAAAAATCACTATTGGCAAAGAAGAGAAATCGGAAAAAGTTAAAAAAACCACAAAACAAATTAAACCAGTAAAAAAAGTTAAAAAAATTAAACCAAAGCAATCCGAAGTCAAGCCAGAGCAAACCGTAGTAAAGCCAAAACAACCTAAAATCGCTCATTATTCCGCCGCAGCCAGCTCTGCCACTCACAATTTCTTACAGAAATCTACTACTCTTTCTCGTCGCTATGTTAAACTCCCAAAAATCACTCAAGTAGAATCACCAAAGATCAAATCCGAAAAAATCAAACAAGCCGAAGCTCCAAATCTAACACAACCTAAAGAAGAGCCTAAATTATTAAGTAAAAAGACCTTGGAGCTAGAAACACCAAAGGCTGAGCCAGTAAAGCTAGAAGCACCGAAGGTCGAAGTAGTACAATTAGAGGCGCCAAAGGCTGAGCCAGTAAAGCTAGAAGCACCGAAAGTCGAAGTAGTACAATTAAAAACACCAAAGGATGAGGTACCAAAACTAGTTAAAACCGAAACTCCAAAATTAGCATCAATACCTGCGGAACCAGCTATTGAGTCGGCCAAAACTACCCCTGTTATTTCCGCACCAAAAACCATAGCAAAAGTTACCCCAGCTGAAGCATCGATTACGCCAGCCCGATCCAAAGCCGATATCAAAGCAGCGAAAAGAGCAGAAAAAGCCAAAAGACTAGCACTGAAGCAAGCGGCAAAGGCCGCCAAAATCGCCGAATCAAAAAGAATTGCTGCCGCAAAACGAGCAGAGAGTATCAATAAGAAAGATAAAGCCATAAAAAGCGCCATGCATAGTGTCGCCACTATGAACGAAACTGGCGAAGAAATGCACAACAAGTTCCACAAAAAAAGAAAAGGTGGCCGCGTCCTTCTCGCCATACTTTGTTCCGCCGTTACCGTTGCTGGTTTGGTTGCTTTTGTTCACTTCAATATGCCAGATATCTCTGTCAAGGTTGCCGCCATCCAGACTGGAATTGACGCCTCCTATCCTAGTATTATCCCTCGTGGTTACACTTTGAAAAATGTTTCCTCAGACAAGGACGGCGAAATTGCCATGACTTTTGAAAATTCAGAAGGCTACAGTTTTTCTCTGACAGAAGAAAAGTCCACTTGGGACAGCAACGCACTTCTTAATAATTACGTCAAAAAGAATTTTGCCAAAGATTACTCTACAATGCGTGAACAGGGCATTACTATTTATTCTGATAACGAATCTGCTGCTTGGGTTAATGGTGGCATTCTCTACAAGGTTAAATCCTACATCAGAAACCTCAGCAAAGAGCAAATCAGAAACCTTGCGACCTCAATTCAATAGACTACTAAGCCCATTCTTGCTCGCTCCGTCAAGAAGTAGTATAATTAGTTCATGTCAAATTCTAAAATTGTTACCCGTTTTGCGCCTAGTCCTACCGGCTACATCCATATCGGTAATGTCAGGAGTGCAATTTATCCTTACTTGATCGCTAAGCAGCAAAATGGTCGCTTTATTTTACGCATTGAAGACACCGATAGAGCACGCTTTGTAGAAGGTGCAACTGATCTCATTATGGAGACTTTAAAATGGCTAGGCCTAGATTGGAACGAGGGCATTGAAGTCGGTGGTGAACATGGCCCGTATTATCAGTCAGAGCGTCGTGATATTTATCATGCCTATGCTAGAAAATTAATCGAAAAAGGCCGTGCTTATCCTGACGATACCTCCGCCGAACAAATCAACAATTACAGGAAAGCCGACAGTACCAAGAAAATCCCTTATCTCTACCGCAACCATCGCCCAAAAAGCGCAGAACTTGCCGGTACCAAAGATGCAATTTCTTGGGAACCAGGCACTCCACTTCGTTTCAAGTCTGAACCAAAATCTTATAGCTGGCATGATGAAGTGATGGGCGATCTCTCTACCGGTCCAGAAGTTTGTGACGATATTGTTTTAATCAAAGCTGATGGTATGCCAACTTATAATTTTGCTCATATCGTCGATGATTACGAGATGGAAGTTACTCATATAGTTCGCGGCGTAGAATATTTATCTAGTATGCCAAATTACCTCAATATTTATGAAGCTCTAGAGATTAAACACCCTAAATTTGTCTCTTTGCCACACGTTCTTGCTACTACCGGCAACAAAAAACTATCTAAACGCGACGGCGCTAAATCTGTTATCGATTACAAAGATGAAGGTATCCTTCCCGAAGCAATGTTAAATTACCTTGCTTGTCTGGGGTGGAACGATGGAACTGAACAAGAAATTTATTCAATGGATGACCTGATTGATAAGTTTTCTATTAATCGCATCCAAAATTCCGGCGCACGTTTTGACGAAGTAAAACTTCTCTGGCAAAATGGTCAGTGGATTCGCAAAATCTTTGACGAACAGGGGGTAGATGCCTTATATGCGCGCACTATTTCAGAAGATTCTGCCGCAATTTCCGCGCATAAAGCCAACGAAAATCGTGACAGTTTAATAAATTTTTGGCCAGATTCCGCCAAAAATTATGATGATAATTATAGAAAAAGAGTCCTCTCCATTATTTATGATCGCCTCAAAACTTTATCCGACCTCAAAATTTACACCACCTACTTCTTTGAAAATCCTAATATTGATCTAGAGATGCTCACGACTAATAAATTCCTAAAGAAGCTTTCCGAAACTGAATTAAGTGACCTTCTTGGGTTTATTATCAAGGAACTATCTAATCTTAATGAGTGGACCGAGGATAATTTGCAGAACACTTTAAATGATCTCTTGACAAGCACCAATAAAAAACCGGCCGAACTCTTTAGTTTGATTCGCATCGCTATTTCTTTTGCGCCATTTTCTCCTGCACTTAACCTTACTATGGAAGTTCTAGGAAAAGATCTCACTCTTGCTCGTCTTAATTCTGTACGCTCAGCCATCGTTAATGATCTCTAAGCTTTAGAGAAATTATTCGTTACAAAGCTTTAGAGAAATTATTCGTTACTTTTCTACCATAATTAAGCATAAGTATGTTATACTAAAATTATGGGTAAGAAAAAGAATGAATCAGAAGTTAATGCAGAAACTTTAGCACCAGAAACCGCATCAAAAGATGCGTCTGAGGCCACTCCAGAAAATGCATTAGAAAGCACACCAGAAGCTATTGCATTAGAAAATCTAGCACCAGAAGTCAAAACAGAAGCTAAACCAGAAATTGAAGCTGAGGTTGGAACAGAAATCGAAGCCGAGACTAAGTCCAAGAAAAAATCAGAAGCCAAAGCAGAATATGAAGAACCTCATGATCAATCAGATGATGAAGTTTTTGACCCTAAAGTTGACAAAAAATTTACCAAGGTTAAAGAACCTCTTAGTGCTGAAGAGCAAAAGAAAAAGAAACGCAAAAAAATCATTATTATTGTAATTATTATTTTAGTATTGCTACTTGCCGGCGGTGGCGTTGCCGCGTATTTCCTCTTTTTCTATCATCCAGAAGTAGTTGAAGAAGTAGCCGTCGAGGAAGTTATCATCGAAGAACCAAAATATTATAGCAACTTCACTGGTTTAGAAATCCCTGATAACTCTCTAAACAGCCGCCCGCTTTATTGCGTCCAAGTTCCAAACGGCCTAGACGGCGCTCGCCCTCAAGTTGGGTTAGATCAAGCCGGTGTAGTATTTGAGGCTATTGCCGAAGCTGGCATTACTCGTTTTGCTGCCATTTTCCAAAATCCAGATACCTCTGTTATCGGGCCAATTCGTTCTCTTAGAAGTTATTATCTTAGCTGGGATACGCCTTTTGACTGTACCATTGTCCATGCCGGTGGCTCAGCCGAGGCTTCCGCCGAAGTTTCTAGTGGTCGCTATCGCGATCTTAACGAATCCTACATCTATATGTGGCGCGATTATTCTGACTACTGGGCACCAAACAATCTCATGACTTCCGCCAAACTGCTTGATGATTACAATAACGCTAATGGTTGGACAACCTCTGATCCAGCCGTATTTCCACGCCTTCGCCCAGCAGACGCTGAATCAGCAGTTAAGCAAGCCAGAAAAAACGCTGGTCTTGACCAAGACGATGATAGTTCTAATAATTCAAATAATACTGAAGCAGTCGCCGAAGTTACACCACTTGTAAAAGAAATCGACGTTAATTTCGCTTACGTCCCAGCCTTTAACGTCCATTACGTTTATGACGAAAACACCAATTCTTATCTCCGCTCATACCAAAATGGCCAAGAACATATCACCTATACTTGTCCAGAAGGTCTTACTGAGCCAGCACCAAAATCTGATTGCGGCATCGCCAAACAACTCAGTCCTTCAGTTGTTATTGCTATGATGGTTGATGAATACTTAGACACCGACAACTATCATCACGTCATCCAGACTATCGGTTCCGGCGTCGCTTATATATTCCAAAATGGCACTGCCATTAAGGGTACTTGGGTCAAAAACAATAACGATGATCAAATCACATTCAAAGATGCTTCTGGCAATATTATCTCCTTCACCCCTGGGCAAATCTTTATCTCCGCTCTCCCAAACAATACCGGTAGCGTAAATTATTAGTCGTCACAAAAAAGCGCGTTTTATGTTCCATAAAACGCGCTGACAACTTACCTAACTTGGTGATTCCGGCGGGAGTCGAACCCGCGATTTTCTGGATGAGAACCAGACGTCCTAGACCACTAGACGACGGAACCATTTTTTATCATTTTATCACTCTTTCCTTAATTTTACAAGATGATAATACGTGTTATAATATATTTATGAAATCTCTCCCTATCGTAGCATTAATCGGCCAAACTAACGCTGGCAAATCTAGCCTGCTTAATCGTTTTGCGCACAAAAATATTGCCATTGTTGCTAGAGAGGAAGGTACTACCCGCGATAACGTTTTTGCAAAAATTGATAACCAATTTTTACTCGTAGACACCGCCGGTCTAAAAAATCCAGAGGATGATTTTGAATCTAGCATTCAAGACCAAATTTCTGACGCCATTGATACTGCTAGTTTGATTCTTTTAACTCTAGACAGTACCAAATTTTTCAATCATCACGACAAAAATATTGCAAAATCCGCCCTCCGTTCCAAAAAACCAGTTTTCTTAGTCTTAAACAAATCTGATTACGGCGAAGCACTTGATGTCAGCGAATTTCGCGCCCTAGGTCTACCAGAAGAAAATATATTCCGTACCTCCGCCACTACCGGTCAGGGAATTGCTGATCTAAAATCCGCAATCATCAAAGAACTTAAAAAATCCAATAGTTACTCCAACGTTCAGCTTGATGATGAATCTACAAGTAATCCTAATCTCAAAGTTGCCTTGATTGGTCGCCCAAATGTTGGCAAATCCAGCCTCTTTAATACTCTTGGTAAAAAACAGCAAGCTATTGTCTCTAGCCACCAGGGAACCACACGCGATATCAACCGTGTCGTAGTTAAATTTAAAGGACGTAATCTAGAAATTTTAGATACTGCTGGTCTCAGAAAACCTGGCAAACGTGAAGTCGGTGTTGAAAAATTCTCTGCAATTCGCACTCTTTCTGCCATTGAGGAAGCCGACATTTGCTGCCTGTTAATTGATAGCACCGAGCCACATAGCAAACTTGACCAATCTCTTGCCGGCCAAATTATTGAAGCCGGAAAAGGCATTATTGTAGTGGTTACAAAATCTGACCTCTTAGAAAATGCCACTCCTACAAATTATTTTGGCGACAAAAACATCAAAAATCGCACCTCTGCCGATTTCTTACTAGATCGCCTAGAAAAAGATTTAGACTTTTTACCTTATGCTCCAGTTGTTTTAACCAGCTCGGAAACTGGAAAAAACGTCACCAAAATTTTTGAACTGGCGCTTGATATAGAAAAGGCCCGTCATCATGAGATCAAAACCAAGGATTTAAACAAGATTTTACACGAAGCCATGTCCGAACATCTCCCCGCCGGACTCAAAAATACCCATCCAAAGCCAAAATACATCGTGCAGACAGATACAAATCCACCTTGGTTTGTAATCCATGGTCACGAACTTGGACTCCTTCATTGGTCTTATAAGCGTTTCTTAGAACGCAAAATTCGTGAGTTCTACCCCTATATTGGTACACCGATTTTCTTATCGTTTAGAAGTGACGACACCAAGAAAAATTCAGGAAAAATCAAAGGCAATTCCAACAAAGAACAAAAATTTAACCTTAATGGTTTTAATAACAGGGAAGGCTAAGATGAAATTAGTAATTGGCTTTGGCAATCCAGAAACAAAATACAATTTTACTCGTCACAATTTTGGCTTTCTTGCACTTGATTTTTATGCCAAAATTAATAGCCTAAACTGGGAAAAATCCGAAAAATTTAACGCAATTTGGCTAAAAACATCCCTAAAAGACCTGGAGATTAATAGCTCCAAAAAAACAGACAAAAAAGAGCAAGTTCTATTTATTAAACCTCAAACCTACTACAATGAGGTCGGTCGTAGCATCCAAGCATTCTCACATTTCTACAAAATCAGCCCTAAAGACATCTTGATCATCTGCGATGATTTTAACCTGGAATTTGGCAAACTTCGCCTCCGCGAAAAAGGCTCCGCCGGTGGCAATAACGGCTTAAAATCTACCATTTCCGAACTCGGTACTAATGAATTTCCAAGGCTTAGACTCGGTACAGGTTCATCTATTCGCCAAAAAACTGGAGACACTAATTTTGTACTTGGTAAATTTACGGCGGCCGAGAAAGAAAAACTACCAGAAATCTTGAGCGAGACCACTAAAGCCATTGACGCTTGGCTCTAATTTTAGCACAACAAAACCATCGAGAATCCACTAAAAAGTATCCAGATGAAAAGCCGTATCGACTAGGCGGATTCATTTTTATATCCCCATCCAGAGATTAGCACCCAGGGATTTAATTGCACCTTTAATCTCCAACATTGTCACTGCCTGTCCAAACTCTGACACGGAAATCCCAAGTTTCTCTACGATTTCGTCACCATCTTGCCTACCCAGTAGAATTTGCTCCAATACCTCTCGTTCTACCTCTGTTTCCGCAAATAAACTTAGCTGTTTTTCTAGCCTTTTCTTAGACCTTCTTTTTGGCAAAATCCGCTCCGGAAACAGTAAATTCAATAAATCATCTGGGCAAGTATAGGGAATCGCTCCCTGAGAAATTAACCGATTGCATCCTTCTGAGCTGATTTTATTAATATCTCCGGGCACGGTCATCAAATCCTTGCCAACATCAAGCGCATGCGTAGCGGTATTAAGACTCCCAGATTTTGCCGCCGCCTCTGCTACAAGAACCACATCAGAAAGCCCAGCAATTATCCTATTCCGCGCCAAAAATCGCGCCTTAAGTTCCTTTCCACTCCCTGCCACCTCTGATGGCCCATATTCGGAGATAATGGCTCCACCCTTTCTAACAATTTCTTGCGCTAACCCAAGGTGCACTCTTGGATAAATATCATCTATCGGTGTACCAAGTACCGCCACCGTAATCCCACCAGCGTCCAACGCACCCCTATGCGCTATACTATCTATTCCATAAGCCAAGCCAGACACAACCACTGCGCCAGCTTTCGCAGCCTCATATGCTGCCCTATATGCCACCTCCTCACCATAGGAAGTATTTTTCCGTGACCCAACAATCGCTACACGTTTACAATTGTAAGAATCCGGCAATTTTCCTATAAAATACAACATTTTTGGAATAAGCGCAAGCATTTTTAACACCTCTGTAAAATTATGCTCCAGAGGTCGCACATTATTGATTTTCATAAAAAATGTTAAAAAAGTGTTGACTTATTTTTTGTACTGTGCTATAATGAAAACAGTTAGGGACAAAAAGTCCCAAACTGCACCTAAATAAATCATAATTTCTACTACTATTTTATCACATTTGTGCTGAAATAGTAGAAGAAGTTGCGTGTTCTTGAACCCTTTTTAGGCCTTTTGATTTCTCTATACGGTCATCAGGTTATAAGTATTACCTCCACTTTTA
>CAYYEY010000022.1:0-12696 GCA_964471175.1 uncultured Candidatus Saccharibacteria bacterium | reverse complement strand
GTCGGCGCATTGCTATGGAAAACTAGTGAAGGCTACTTCTTAGGTCAACTCCTCGCAGCTCTAATGACCGTTATTCCATTCTTCTTTATTCCACGTGTCCTGAAGGGAACGATGAGTGCCGTTGGCAATATCGGTAACATGATTTCTGGCGTTGGCGGTACTATTGGTAGAGGTCTTGGTACCGCCGCTAAAGGCGCAGTTGGCAATTCTAATTGGTACAACAATATGCAAAGTGGTCGTAAAGACATTTTGGAGGAGAGGAATCGTAATCGGGAGCAAGAACGTGCCCAGAGGATTGTGGACAGGCTAAAGAGCAGACAGGCAAGTGGGCGAACTCTTACTGAAAGTCAGCAACTTCGCATGGCACGCGCCCTTAACACGGTAGAAAGGATGAAAGATGAGAACGACTTTGCATCGCGCCCAGAGCTTATCACCTCTGAGGCTGAAGCTAAGAGAAGGCAACGCAGAGTTAGTGCTAGAGAACAAGAAATCATTCAATCTGGTAGTGTAGATAATATGCAGGCAATGCGCCAACAACTTACCAGAGCTATTACCGGTAATGATGCTATTGCAATCGAGGCATATCAAAACGTCATGTCAGCTAAGGGCGAGCAGGGTCGTGAAGCGGTCCATGGTGCCATGGAAGATGCTGAGGCTCAGATGGGTGTTAGCCTTGATCCTGAAGCACGCCAGGCCTATGCTTCAAATATCATGAATGGTAAATTTGCCAATGATTATAAGAACAATTCTCGCTCTACCTTTGAATATGCAAAAGCAAATGCAGGTGATGGTACTGGCGGAAGCATGACTTCGTTTGCTGGCGCTGGTGTTGATAGTCTCACTCAACAGAAGATGGTTGATATGGATGAAGCCGAGCTTATTCGCTACCAGCAGGCAGCCGAAAGTGCTAAGAGAACCATGGAGAGTAGTGATGCCAGTGCTGAAGCTAAAGAATCTGCCAAAGCTACTTATAATACGATTACTACTATGGCTCAAGGTGCTCTTGGTAACCAACGATTGTCGCAAGGTTTGAAAACCTCTCAGCGTAAGGTCCTTGAAAAAATCGCTGGTCCATCAACTAACGTCCTTGATGTTCGCGGTGCCAATAATGCCAACCGCCACACTGATGCTGCGATGGCACGAGCTGCGGAAGGCACACGAAACCCAGTCAGAAATACACCAAGAACTGAAGGACAAGATCAGTACGAGGATTACGTCCAGGGTGGCGGCAGAAGTTAATAAACTAAAGCAAGTAGACTATTTTACAAAACAACAACTATTATTAGGTAATTATTCTGCTGCCTGAATTACGTCATCAAATAATACGCAGACAGTTAGCGGTCCAACACCACCAATTTTTGGTGTTATAGCAGAAAGATCCTCGCGTTCGCGCACCTTCTCATCTACGTCACCGACCAGTACTCCGTCCTCACTTGCCGTACCGGCATCAACCACGATCGCTCCACTTGCTACCATATCAGATTTGATTAAATGTGGTACACCGGTAGCGGTAATAATCACATCAAAATTTTTTAGTTCCTCAAGGTTACTATCATGACGAAAAACCTTTGTCTTGATACCAGAATTATTTAGTATTCTTTCTAGTGGCCTTCCAACTAGTCTACCATAGCCAACTAGGGCCACACGCTTGTTATTGATCTCGATTCCATTACCAGCAAGTAGCCAATTAATTGCTGTAGCCGTAGCGCTTTCAAATCTATGCTTAGCTACTTTTTGATTTAATCCATCGACGTCTTTTTCGACTGCGATTAAGTTTACTAAGCCATCAGTCAAGTCTTTATTTTCAAGTGGAAGCTGTACAATAATTCCTGATATGTTTTTATCGTCGTTGAGCTTAGAAATTTCATTTTGAGCTTTTTTAAGGCTCGCAGCATCACAAACCGCATCAATTTTAATATCAAAAACTTCTACACCGATATCCTCACCATACCTTTTCTTAAGATTTACATATTTTGTGATTACTGGATTATCGCTATCGCGCACAATTGCAAGTTTAGGGAAAATTTTACGTGTACGCATTTCGCGTACTATATGCGCTTGGCGCTCTTTAATGAATCCTGCTAGTTCTTTTCCGTCTAGAATCTTAGTCATAATATAGACAAGCTAATGCTCGCTCCTTTCGCTTCCAGTAGGGATTTCTACTGGCTCTTGTTCTAAAATAAATCCGTATTTCTCTTTAACTATTTCTTGAATTTCTGTACGTGCTCTGTCTAGATCTTTGTAACATTTTGCGTTCTCATTTATTAGTACAAGGGCCGCCTTATCCGACACTCTCATACCATGAAGCTCTGCGCCTTTTAGCCCAGCACCTTCAATTAAATATCCAGAGTTTATCATTTTTTTGCCGTTTGGTTTGGTCCAAACCTTGATACCCTTACTTTCAGCAGTGGCTACTCCTACGTCATCTAAGAAAATGTTTTTAAAGAAACTGCCACTGCTCGCTTCTTTTGCCGGATCTGGCAGTTTTTCGGCGCGAATTTTCATTACCATTTTTCTAATGTTAGCAGGAGAAAAATCAGTCTCATTATGCTCGTCAATATATTTTTGCAAACCGCGATAAAATGGTGGCTTTAAATATTCATCGTTGTCAAGAACTATAGTTACTGCCACGATGAAATATCTACCGACCAAAGGCCCAGTATTAAAAATCGTGGAACGATAATCCATATTTAACTCTTCTTTTCCAAGTACAATAAGTTCATGAGTTTCACGGTCGTAAACTTCTACGCTTTCTAGAACTTGCGACATTTCTTGTCCGTACGCACCAATGTTCTGAACTGGCGCCGCTCCAACAGTACCAGGGATCTTACTCATTGTTTCAATCCCAGAATATCCACGTTCACATGCAAACGCAACTAAATCGTCCCAGTTCTCTCCGCCCATTGCCCGAATCACCACCTCGTCAGATGTTTCGGAAATTACCTCGATACCTTTAACACGATTCAGTAAAATAACACCATCAAATCCTTTGTCTTTACCAATTGTGTTAGCGCCGCTACCCATTACCCAAACTGGCAGTTTTTTCTCTGCAGCAAATCTATAAGCCTCCGGAATATCAGATAATTTTTTGATAGTAATTACATAGCGTGCCTTACCGCCAAGACGCATAGTAGTAAGTTTAGAAATTGGGACATCCTCTTCTATAATCATATCTATATTATACCACAAAACTGCTCTATTGAGAAAACGTTAAAATCATGTTATAATATATATAATTACGGAGAGATTTAGTGCTATAATATAGGTATGGAACCCACTATGCAGGAATTTGATTTAAATATCGAAAAGGTACTAGATAATTGGGAAGTATATCACGCTATTCGTGAGATTATTGCTAATGCTCTTGATGAACAAATGCTAACCAAATCAAGAGAGATAGAAATATATGAAGATTCATTGGATGGGAAGTGGCATATTAGGGACTATGGACGCGGCCTAAAATATACTCATTTTACACAGAATGAAAACAAAGAAAAGTTAGAAGCCGGTAATTTAATCGGTAAATTTGGCGTAGGATTAAAAGATGCACTCGCAACATTTTATCGTCATCATATTGACGTAGAAATTGATTCAAAGTATGGACACTACACTATTGGCCAAAGTGAAAAGCATGGATTTTCTGATATTAAAACTTTGCACGCTTATATTGACGAACCAAAAGATAAAAACATGGTTGGCACGGATTTTATTATAAGTGGATGTAGCAAAGAGGATATTAGTCGTGCAAAAAATCTCTTTTTAAAATATTCAGATTTGAAACAATTAGACACGACTGATTACGGTGAAATTTATGAAAAAAAGGATTCTGTTTCAGAAATTTTTATTAATGGTATAAAAGTAGCAGAAGAGCCAAATTTTCTATTTAGCTATAATATTACCGCACTTAATGCTTCACTTAAAAAAGCGATTAATCGTGAGCGAACCAACGTTGGTAGGGCTGCCTATACCGGAAGAATCAAAAGTATTTTACTTAGTAGCGAAGCAAAAGATGTTGTTGACAAATTTGTCGATGATCTCCAAAAGATGAGTGATGGTATTCAGAGTGACGAAATAAAATGGACTGACGTACAGGTTCATTTTGTAAAGATTTTAAACAAACGTGATGATGTTGTCTTTGCAACGCCAGATCAGATGAATTCCTTGGCTGGCAACTTGGAGGAGATTGTAGAAGAAAGTGGTAAAGAGGTAGTATTTTTACCACAAAACGTTTTAGAAAAGGCTAAGATTGACTCTGATAGTGGCGATAATCGCTTGAATACAATTGAGTCTGTCATTGAGGAATATAACAATAGTTTTGAATATCAATTTGTAGAGGAAAAAGATTTTACCAAATCCGAAAAAGAAATCTTTTCGGATTGCCAAGAAATAATTAATATCATTAATCCAGATTTTGACAAAAAAAGAGTTTATATTTCAGAAACTTTGCGCCCTGATGAAGCAGCAGTCGATACTCACGGTATATACGAGGATTCAGAAAACCGTATCATTATTAGAAGGGATATGCTAAAATCAAAATCTAAGTTCTTTGGGACCTTGGCACATGAATTAATTCACGCAAAGAGCGGCGAACTGGATTGTTCGCGTGGTTTTGAAAATGAACTTACGGATTGTATTGGCGATTTATTAAGTAAACAATTAAAAAAGGAGTAATATGAGCGAAATAAAATGTCCAAATTGCGGAAAAGTTTTTCCAATTGACGAATCGGATTATGCGGCGCTTTTGTCACAAATTCGTACCGAGGAATTTGATAAAGACATACACGAAAAGCTTGAACAAATGAATCGTGAACACAAAAGTGAAATAAAACTAGCCGAAGAAACAATTAGAAATGAAAACCAGCAGGACCTTGCCAAAAAAGACATGGAAATTTTGGAACTAAAATCGAAACTAAAAAATGCTGATACGGAAAAGACTTTAGCAATTTCTTCTGCCATTGCTCCAATTGAAAGGGAACGAGATCAACTTAAGAATGATCTAAAAAACAAAGACACCGAGAGTAAATTGCTAGAGCAATCTCTAAAAGAAAAATATGAAGGTGCCCTACAGCTTAAAGAAAACGAAATTGAACAGTTAAGAGATATGAAGTTAAAACTCAGTACTAAAATGGTTGGTGAAACTTTGGAACAACACTGTGAAGTAGAGTTTAACAAACTTCGCGCTACTGGATTTAAGAATGCATATTTTGAAAAAGACAATCAAATCTCTAAATCTGGTAGTAAGGGTGATTATATTTTCCGTGAAAATGACGAAAACGGTACCGAGATTATTTCTATTATGTTTGAAATGAAAAATGAAAACGAAACCACCTCCACAAAACATAAGAACGAGGATTTTTTGAAAGAACTTGATAAGGATAGGAAAGAAAAGAACTGTGAATATGCAGTACTAGTATCTCTGCTTGAAGCTGACAATGAACTATACAATTCTGGCATTGTTGATGTCTCACATAAATACCCTAAAATGTATGTGATTAGGCCTCAGTTCTTTATTCCAATTATTACTTTACTTCGAAACGCTGCGCTCAATTCTTTGCAGTATAAAAATGAATTAATTGCCATGAAAAATCAAGACATTGATGTCACGAATTTTGAAAAGGATATGAATGATTGGAAGAATTTATGGCTTACCACCATGAAAAATGCTGGAAAGAAACACGTCGAGGCTATAGAGCAAATCAACAAGGCCATTAAAGACCTAGAAAAAACTCGTGATGCCCTGATTCTTTCTGACAAACATTTGGATTCTGCGGAGAATAAGTTGGAGGCCCTAACTATCAAAAAATTGACCAAAGGCAATCCAACAATGGCCAAAAAATTTGGTGTTTAATTTGTTTCACGTCTATTCATTAAATATTTTCTAACGTTTTGGTTGGTGGGTTTGATATTCTGTTTCTTAAGTTCTCTGCTGATTTCGCGGCCAATCATTGATTCCTCTTCCGAAAATATACATCCGCAATATTTTTGCATGTAAAGACCAGCTACGCGCGCTTCATCTTGTCCTTCTCTCCAACCTTCTCTAAAATCTCGGTAGAGAAAGTCAATTCCATATTCTTTTGACAAATGTTCCATCAAATCTTTAATAATATAATGCTGTTGATAAATGCTGTATAAAAGTGTAGTAGAAACTGTATCATAGCTATGCTCTTTAGCGTATTCAAATACTTTCCTTAGACGTTTTGGATAGCAATAATTTGCGCAACGATTGAGTAGTTTAGCTTGCAAATCATTTTGATCTTGTTCTTGTCCTGTCAAAATTCCACAAACAAATTCATCTAGCCCGTAATCATCCTCAAGAATTAATTTTACGTCTTTAGTTTTGGCATATTCCTTTAAGCAATCACGACGAGCCTTGTATTCTGAATATGGATGAATGTTAGGATTATACCAAAAAAGCGTCGGTTCAATATTCTCTTTTCGTAGTGATTTAATACAGAAAACACTACACGGCGCACAACAAGTATGAAGTAGTAAATTCATGAAATTATTATAACATTTTTAGATATTAGCGTAAAACATAAACACGAAAAGATTTTAAAATAAAAATAAAAATCTACTTACCAGTCAAAGTCTTTACTTTCTCAAAATGCACGGATTCGACTGCCTTTCTTAAAGCTGCTTCCGATTCGTAGTGAGTTTGAGTCCCAGGAGAATCGCTAAGCATATGTTGAGCAAAAGGAAAACTTACTACCGCATCAAGTACTGCGCCGATTCTGCCAGTTGTTTCAGTTTTGGCATAAAAATGCGAAACGTCCCTCAATGGAATATCTAAGGCTTGCTTCATCTCCTCTGGGAAAAAAGTGAGCGAGAATAAATCTCCATCTGGTTCTCCGGCCAAGCGACCATAAGCGATGGAAGTATTGCCTTCTATCCAAAGCCTTTTATCTAAAAGCTTCATCTTTGAATGAAGTAGTGAGGCGGTACACTCTACGGATTTTGTACCATCCAAATTTTTCATTTCACAAACAAAATCTCCCTCGCAAGTGGTAGTAAGAACGGCATTTTTGACATCTGGAGACTTTAAACCGTGACGCTCATCGTAGGATATCGTATCGCTGATATAATCCATCATCACCCAAGAAAGCAAGCCAGTTTTGGAGTTCTCGGCCACAAGATAATATTCTGCTCTTGCTCCCCAAAATACACTAGTGTGAATCCTAAACATCGAAACGATGCCGTAATACTTTTCTTTTTCACCGCTAAAAATACTGGCTTTTGCTGGACGAAAACCTTCCGGCATAAATTTTTCAATTTTGGTTGGATCAGGAATTTCATAAAAAAGAAAAGTACAATATGGCTCTACTACAAAAGGCATCTTGTCAGCCTTTTTGGTAACAGACGTTACAATTTTCTTTTGTAGGCAAGTTGGAAGCTTAGCAAGTCTAGTCTGCATATGCAAAGTTTTTCCAACCGCCATTGGATCAACTAATCTTTCTACACCTTTGGAGTATTCTAAAATATTCATAAGTATATTATGGCATGGCCTGGTACTATGTAAGAAAATCCTCCAGAGTAACATATTTGATCGTTCTAGAACTATATATTTGATCGTCGATTAATCATGAGTGAGTCTTTCATGATATAATAAAATAAATGTCTGAGTTGAATTATCTGAACAAAGTTTTCTTTAAGGACTCTCGTAAAATGCGAGATTTGCCAGATAATTCTGTTCAACTAATTATTACTAGCCCTCCATATTTTAATATCAAAGATTATTCAAAAGACGGTCACCAAATTTCGGCAATAGGCAAGAAAATGAAAGGCCAGATTGGCGATATTAAAGAATACGATGATTACATAAAAGAAATGTTAAAAGTCTGGAAAGAATGCGAACGCGTTTTAAAGCCAAATGGAAAGCTAGTGATCAATACTCCACTGATGCCAATGTTGAAGCGAGATTTAGACACGCATTACAATCGACATATTTTTAATATTGATAGCGACATTCAGCATTCCATTAGAACGAAAACTGGATTATTTCTACTTGATATGTATATATGGAATAGGACAAATCCTAGTAAAAAACTAATGTTTGGAAGTTATCCGTATCCTAGAAATTTTTATGCTCAAAATACTACAGAATTTATTACAGTATATGTAAAAGATGGCAAGCCCGAACAGCCAAGCAAGGAAGCTAAAGAGGCTAGTAAATTAACGCAAAAAGAATGGGTACATTTAACAAAGCAAATTTGGGATATTCCCATTCCCGGTAAAGGTGATTTAGCTTTTGGCAAGCATTCAGCTATTATGCCAGAAGAAATAGTAAAACGGGCAGTCAAACTCTACAGTGTAGTTGGTGATTTAGTGCTTGATCCTTTTGCTGGTAGTGGAACTACTCTGCGTGTAGCCAAGAAACTAGGACGTAGTTATATCGGTTATGAAATATCCCCATCATACAAAGACATTATTAACCAGAAGTTAGGTATCGCTAATGAAAATAAATAGTATCGAATGCTGTGATGTGTTTGACTTTCTTAAAAAGATCAAGGTCGACAGTGTTGATTTGGCAGTAGTTGACCCGCCATATAATATGAACAAAGCTGACTGGGACCATTTTCCGTCAGAAAAAGCATTTTTGGAATTTACTTATAAATGGATAGACGCGCTCATCCCAACCTTGAAAGATACTGGCAGTATTTATATTTTTAATACCCCATTTAACTCAGCCTACATTTTAAAATATTTAGTGGATAAAGGTTTAATTTTTCAGAATTGGATAACATGGGACAAAAGAGATGGATTCAATTCGTCCAAAAAACGATATACTCACGGACAAGAAACGATATTGTTTTTCACTAAAAGTAAAAATTATACTTTCAATGCAGATGACATTAGAATTCCGTATGAATCATCAGAACGTATCGCCGCCGCTCAAAAAACTGGACTACTAAAAAATGGCAAAAGATGGTTTCCAAATCCAAACGGCAGACTATGTAGTGAAGTATGGCATATTGTTAGTGAGCGTCACAAACAAAAAGTGAATGGAAAAATTAAGAAACTAGATCACGTAACGCCAAAGCCTAAAGAAATGATTGAACGAATTATTGTGGCAAGTTCTAATCCGGGGGATGTAGTACTCGATCCCTTTGTGGGTAGTGGAACCACTGCTATATGCGCCAAAAAACTTGGTCGAAATTTCTTGTGTGCAGACGCAAATGAACAATATGTAAAACTAGCTAAGGAGGCAATAAAATCATTATGAGCGGATATGTAAAAGACATTCAGCCAGGGAATAAGGCTCTAGAATACATTGACAATAGATTGCTTGATGATAATTATCGTGGCACTGAATCATCCGAGCATAATCGATACGATATGCAGGAAATTTTTGATATCCTAAGTATTCTAAATAAATTTGCGCCCAATCAAGAACTAATGCGTATAAGAGACACCGATTTGTCAAAAAGACCGCAAAACACTCCAGAAGAAACACTTTATGCACTTTTTTGCGGTGAGGTAAAAAGTACTGTAGGTAAAGGTACGCAAGATTCTATTCGTAAAAACATCTTTGTTGATATCCATAGAATGGGTTTAATTAAAAGATATGATGGCGACAAAAATCCAATCAGTGCCTATGATGGCGGTTCGGTAAAATATGTTTCACTATCGGACGATGGTTTAAAATTTATCAAATCAGATTTGCTTGATCGTTCATTCATTTTTTCTAAAGCACTTGATAAATTGCTCGGTGGCTATATAGAATTAGCACTTAGTATTTTGAGGGATAGTGATTTCGGAATTGATACCATTACAAAATGGGAATTCATGTTCTTTGTTTCTGGAATCGACGTCGAATATTCATACAATATCACAACAGAAGAATGTGTAGCCCTAATAAAAAATTATCGAGACTTAAGCCTCACTCAGCGCAAAGCAGTAATAGAAACACTTAAGATGGAACTACAACCAAGCAAGTTTGCTGGTGATAAAACAAACAAAAGAGACTGGCATAATTGGCAAAACAAAATAGATCAAGTTTATCATTTGTTCAAGCAAACGCCATATTTTGATGTGGCTGGCAAGGAAAACGAGACTTTGAGTTTGTCTACTAAAAAGATCAAAACCAAAAATGGCGATGAAGTTGATATCCTCAAACGTTCTATTAATGAGAAATATAATTATTTTAGAAACCATCATGTAGATAAGACAGAAGGGTATGAGTTACATCACGTCGTTCCTTTGTCATGGGCAGAGAGTCCAGAGCAATTTAAACTGTTTGATAAATGGATAAATATGGTTTATATTGACGCATTTAGTCATGCCAAAATTACCCAAAACCATAATAGGAATATTATAATGTCGGTCGACGGCGACAATATTGTACTATCTGATGATAGTGGCAATAGTGTTTACTTAATTAATGGCAGGTGTATTATTTATGACGCCCAAAAACAAAAACAAATGCTTGATTATAACAAGGAACTTAGAACGACTGTTTAGCGAATTCTTGTTTAATCGCTTGCGCGTAGTCTTACTCAATCGCTTGGTAGATGTGATAAAATATACTGTATAAAGGAGGCTTATGGATGTATTTGATAAAGCAATAGAATTTGCGACAAAAGCTCACAGCGGCAGTGCTTGGAGATAAAGTGTCAAACATGAGGGCTATTTATAAAGACTATTCTATTATCGGAGACAAACTTTGGGAAAGATTCAATCAAAAAAACAAATCCGAACACGCCTGGTATTGCAAAACCATCGCTGAGTTGCTGTCAGAGCTAAGTGATACATTTGCATACAAAGAATACTGTAATTTAGTACACGAAGTTTTTGGTTAAAATGTATCGTTATAGTTAAGCAAGTTACATCTAGTGATATAATATAAGTAATATACAAAGGACTTTTTATGCCAAGACCAGAGAGCAAACAAGATTTATTAAAGGCTGGCGAGGAGTGCAAGCTCAAACTTATCGAAATGGCTGATTCTATGAGCGAAAAAGAAATGAACACCGAGTTCGATTTCTCCGGCGATTCATCTCTCGCAATATTTTGACCAATTGTCGGAAGTCTCTGACGTTTCTTGCCATCCAATGATGGGAGAGTTGGATTCGAACTTTTTAAGCCTATTTTTAAGCATTGGCGGTATAATTAATAATAGATAATTAAGGAGCTTATATGCAAAATCAAGGACAAAAACCAGGGGGTACGCCACCAGATGGCGGTCCAGGCGGAGCACCTGGCGGACAAGGTTCAAGTAACGTTTCTCATAGTGGCACTACTGAGCTAACTAGTGACGCTACTTTGTCAGATCAAAGTTATTCTAGTACTAGTTCGGCCGAGAACGCTCTTTTAGTTTCTGGTGCTACTGTTACTATTTTTAATCCTATGATTACCAAGACTGGCGACGATAACGGCGATAGCTCTGATTTCTACGGTACCAATGCTGCAGTTTTTGCATATAGCAATGCAACTTTGAATATTACTGGCGGTACAATTACTACCAATGGCTCACATGCTAATGCTGTTTTTGCTTATGACTCTGGCGTGATAAACATTACTGACACAGAAATTACTACTAGCTCCAACAATTCTGGTGGCGTTATGGTTACTGGTGGTGGCACACTTAATGCAACTAATCTAACCGTAGAAACCTCTGGCAACTCTTCCGCTCCAATCCGTAGTGATCGCGGTGGTGGTACGCTCACGGTTGAGGGCGGTAGTTATACATCTAATGGTATTGGCAGCCCTGCGATTTATTCAACTGCCGATATTACCGTTAAGAATGCTAAACTCACTGCAACTACATCCGAAGGTGTTGTAATTGAGGGTTTAAATAGTGTTACGCTCGAATCTACTACCGTTACCGACACAAATAATACTTTGAACGGTAATTCAGAAACCTACAAAAATATATTCATTTACCAATCGATGAGTGGTGATGCCGAAACCGGCACTGGTACCTTTACGGCCAAAAACAGCACATTCATTACGAACAAAGGTGATCACTTCTTTATTACTAATACAACCGCAGTTATAAATCTATCCGGTAATAAATTTACAAATAATGATACTGCTGGAGCGTTCTTACGTACACAGAGCGGTAAATGGGGCAACTCTGGCTCAAATGGCGGCAATGTCACTTTGAACGCAACTTCGCAAGAGATTATTGGCGACATTGTTATCGATAGCATTTCTTCATTGAATCTGAACTTAACTGGGAGCTACTACAAAGGCACTATTGAAAATAGCGGAACTGTAAAACTAACATTAGACGCGAAATCTATCGTTGTTTTGACTGGCGATTCGTATGTAACTTCTTTAGAAAACGCTACCTCCAATAACTCAAACATTTATGCCAGTGGTTACAAACTTTACGTCAACGGGACTGAGGTCTCTATTAACCAAGGAACAGCGCCAGAATCATTCCTTAGCGGCAGTGCGGAAACTATTACTAGCGAAGTACAAGATGTTTCTAGCAATGATACTGGACCAAGCGTGAACATTCCGGTCCTGGTTTCTTGTATTGTCGGCGGAGTCTTAATTATTGGCGTAGTGGTGGCTATAATCATAAAGAAAAAGCACGACCATAGGCCAAAAACACCCGAGATTATTACTAGCGAAAATGGTCAAAACTTAGGCCCAACAAATTCAGCGCAATAGAACTTGTCTACTCCCCTGTCCGCGAGGGGCGACCAGACGTTGTTGCTCGGCTTTGCATGGTGGTGGACTGGTGTATTG
>CAYYEY010000021.1:0-12786 GCA_964471175.1 uncultured Candidatus Saccharibacteria bacterium | reverse complement strand
TGGAACACTAGCCCAGACGGCACTGGTACTTCCTATGCTCCAGGTAGCACATTCACCGTCACCGCAGACGATTCCGACCCAAGTAGTACTAGTAAGACACTTTACGCAATATGGGAATACAATCCGTTTGGAATAAAATACATGCAAGATATGACTAGTACGATCTGCAATTCAGTCTCTACGCCAACAAGCAAAGAAATAGTGGATGTCCCAGAAGCTATACTTGTCGATTATAGAGGTAGAGATGGCACAGGGACAGCAGAAAATCCAGCCACAGGCAGCAATATCCAAAAATATAAAGTTAGAAAGTTATATGATGGCAATTGCTGGATGGCAGAAAACCTACAACTAAATCTTACCACTACTCATAGCTATAAAGTCGGAACTTTTTCAGGTGATGAAATAGATTGGACACCAAACACTTCCAACTATCTTGATGCGTATGACAGCGCCGTGACATACAATTATAAAGAAAATATTGCCGTTACGGATTATAGAGGAATTTCTCATAATAACTGGTACTATACCTGGTACGGTGCCACCGCAGGAGAAGGTACACAATCAAATCTTTCAAAGGTTACCAAATCTATCTGCCCTAAAGGGTGGATGTTACCAGGGACTAATTCATCTACTAAATCCTTCCGTGACCTACTCATACAAAAGTATACTAATTTAAACTCACAAACCAAAATTAATGACGATCCACTTAACTTCTATCCAACTGGTTATTATGCCCATGGCAGTTTTAACAATGCTACAAGCGGTTACTATTGGTCTAGCGTAAGCCATTCCAGTGATTCGCGTTATGCGCATATTCTTTATTTTAGCCCAAATTTAGCAACCGCAGATTTTGCAAATACCTCTTACAAGTATGAAAGTCGTGCCATTCGTTGCGTCTCCATCTAGCTAAAAACGTATTTTTCAAGCGCGAGCTAACGAAAACTCTTACGCCTCCAGGCGCGCAGTCAAGCTGCTGCATAGAATTTAGTTAGCTCGCGCAAAAACCAGTTCTCGCAGATTTCCATATTTAAAAGTTTTATGCTAAAATATAAATGTAAATGCTAGCAAACATTATTCACTTTATTTTAATGCCGATCGTTTGGATTCCGATCGTGGCTATCTTAGCATTTTTGACCTATAGAAACTACAAGAAAATCAATCGTATAAAGGTCTTAAATGTCGATAGTGTACTTTTGATGCTAGAAATTCCACGCACCAATGACAAAAAGGAGCTTGCTGCCGAACAATTATTTGCTAGTCTCCATGGTATTTTAAGGGACAAAACAGAACTCAAAAATTCCGGTGGTGTACAAGAACACCTAAGCTTTGAGATTGTCTCCACTGGCGGACAAATCCGCTTTTTTGTCTGGGTGCCAAAAGTTTTGCAGAGCTTTGTAGAAGGCCAAATCTACGCGCAATATCCTTCAGTTCAGATTTACAAAGTCGACAAAGACTACGTTGATAAATACAAAACTCATCCCGTGGCTTATTCCTCAGAAATCACTTTAACGGAGAACGAAGTCCTACCAATCAAGACCTTTGAAAATTTTGAGGTTGACCCACTTGCAGGTATTACTGGCACTCTAGCCAAACTCAATCCAGACAAAGACGAAGAACTTTGGATTCAGATTCTTACTCGCCCAATTCCGGATGATTGGCACAAAGCCACTACTGATAAATGGGTTAAAAAGGTTAAAAGTGGTCAAAAATCTTTCACTTTTCTTGGAATTGACTGGGTTTGGCTAGTAACTGCTCTTGGTGCGCTTTTCCGTCCACCGTCAAGTGGCGCTAACGGCGAACCTATCAAAGTAGAGCTATCAGAACGCGCCAAAACTCAAGTCGAAAAAGCCGAGGAAAAAGCCACCAAACTAGGCTTTGAAGTCAAAATCCGCCTTGCATATCTTGGGTCAGACCAAACCGATGCCAGACTTAATATGCAAGCACTAGTTGGTACATTTAAACAATATAATTCTACTAATCTTAATGGTTTTAAATCTGTTGGTGGCACTTTTGACAAATCCGCCATCGAAGCCTACAAAATGCGCCAGTTTAGCGACCACGGCTTTATCTTAAATATCTCTGAGCTTGCCTCTGTTTACCATTTACCACACACCTCTGTAGAAACCCCTAATATCGTCTGGGCAACCTCAAAAACCGCCGAACCACCCGCTCAGCTACCTCTTATTACCGGCAATAACCAAAATGATGAGAATATCTCTGCCTTTGGTCTTACCAATTTCCGCGGAATCAATCATCAATTTGGTATGCTTCGCCGTGATCGTTCACGTCACGTTTATATTATCGGCCAGACTGGAGCAGGGAAAAGCGGTATGCTAGAGCTCTTTGCCCTCTCTGATATTTTCTACGATCAAGGCTACTGCATTATTGACCCGCATGGCGATTTTGCCATCAATAACCTTCGTTTTGTTCCAGAAAAACGTATCAAAGACGTAGTTTATTTCAATCCGGCAGATGTCGAACATCCTGTTGCTTTTAACCCCCTAGAGCTTTCCGACCCATCCAGAAAACCTAATGTCACCTCTGAAGTTATCGGCGTTTTGAAGCGTATGTTTGGTGATTCTTGGGGCCCACGTCTTGAACATATTTTGCGCTATACCTTGCTTGCTCTACTCGATCGTCCAGAAACTACCCTGCTCGATATTTCTCGTATGCTAACAGATAAGGATTTCAGAAAAGAGACCCTAGATTACTGTAAAGATGTTACTGTTTTGCAATTCTGGAAACACGAATTTGGCCAATGGAACGAAAAACAAGTCAACGAATCTATTGCTCCTGTACTTAATAAAGTTGGAGCTTTTACTGCCAACCCAATCATCAGAAACATCATCGGTCAGCCAAAATCTAGCTTTGATGTCCGTCGCATTATGGATGAAGGTAAAATTCTAGTAGTCAACCTCTCTAAAGGTCTAATTGGCGAGGATAACGCTGGTATTCTTGGTGCTTTTCTAGTCACCAAGGTTCAACTTGCTGCCATGAGCCGTTCAGATATCCCTAATGTTGCCGATCGTCGTCCTTTCTATCTCTATGTAGATGAGTTCCAAAACTTTGCTACGGATTCTTTTGCCGTCATTCTCTCTGAGGCTCGCAAATACGGCCTCAATCTTACTGTAGCCAACCAATATATTTCTCAGATGACTGATAGCGTCCGTGATGCGGTATTTGGTAACGTCGGTACTACTATTTCCTTCCGTGTTTCCGCCGATGATGCTCCGCTTCTTGTTAAGCAATTTGAGCCAACTTTTGAAGCGCAAGATTTATTACAGATGAACAATCGCAACTTTGTTATCTCTATGATCATCAATGGCGAAAAAGTTCCGGCTTTCTCTGCTACCACACTCTCTATACCAGATACACCAAAAGACAATTTTGCAGAAATCATCGCTTATTCTCGCCTCAAATATTCTCGTCCACGCGCCGAGGTAGAGGAAGAAATCAAAGATACCATTGAACAGTCAGAAAAATACAAAAAAGAGCTTTCTGACTCTGGTCGCGCTGCTGGCGAAGCAGGGAATCAAAGTGCTAATTTCCAGGGGTCCACCTCTATTAATTCCCCTTCCAAAAAACAGGGGTCTACCTCTGTTAATACTGGACAGGGAAACACCATTTCCAAAAAAGGCTTCACGTATCAAGCTACCCCTAAAAATGATTTCAAGAAACTCAAACTCTCCCCTAATACTGCCGAGGACAAAGAGGGCCGTCCAGGCCTCAAAGATCTTGGCAAACTCGTCGCCGAAAAACAAAATAGCACCAAGCAGGAAACTACCAAAAAACAGGGGAATACTGAGAATCAAAAGATTGCTGAAAAACAGATATTAACCAACAAAAAACAGGGGAATGCTCAGCCAGAAAAACAGGTTAAAGAAAGCACCAAAAAGCTAGGAAAACTAGCAACAATTGATACGAATAGGCATAATAACTATCGTAAAAACCGCAGGAATCGTAATTCCCGCCACCGTGAATCTTAAATTTGTTTTGATTTTTTCGCCCCCCACACAAATCTTAAATTAATTTTAAACTCAAATCGTAAATCTAATAATTCCCCTAGAAACTGGGGAATTATTAGTTCTCTGCCCCTGTTATACAATAATTTTATCCCTATTGATATCCTGTTCCGCCTCTGTTATATATCCTTACCATACCTGTTGCACATCTATATCACCCCCGTTACACATCTATATCGCCCCTGTTGCACATCTATATCACCCCTGTTGCACATCTATATCACCCCTGTTGCACACCCTTACTACCCCTAATCTACCCCTGTCAAATCATCAATAAGGCCACGAGACGCGTTCTAAGGCCTTTTTAAGCATAAAAGGTATCAAATATCGTCTAAGAACCAAAAAGAGCATTGTAGGGCATTTAGGTAGGGAAATATATAGAATCAAACACCAGAAGCTACCAAAGCCACAAAATTTACTTACAAAAGACGTATCAACTATCGTCTTTTTGTAAAATCTTTAATGTCGCACAATGTATATTTTACGACATTAAACCTTTTCGCACCTAGACGATAGCTAGACCCCTTTAAATACAGTAGAATCATAGTGCATAAACACAGCATGAGTATTGCCGTAATACAACAAAATATCACAAAATAACAGATAAGATTTCACGTAAACGTCCTAAATAATCACGTCTACGTAAAGCCACCACAAGCCTAATCACATAAGCCAAAATCCAGAGTTTTCCACAACAATTTCAAGTAATTCCGAGCAATTCTGGCAACTAGAAAAGACCTAAAATCCGCCCACCCCTGTTAATGTGTCCTTAACTGCCAATTTTTGCACCAAATTTTTGAATTTGACATTTCCCCTTTATATTTCCCTATTTCATTCCCTCCCCTGTTATACGGACCAAAATCAGCCAAAACCAAGTTTAATTCCCTTCAAAAAAAGTCCTTATTTCCCTTCCCGAACAAAAACCGAACTTAAAATTTAACAGGGGTAAAACAGGGGTAGAATATTTAACAGGCCACCTCTGTTGCAACAGAGGTGGTTTTACTTATAGTAGCCCTTTCTATCAACCCTTACATCAATATATTCAGGAGTAATTCCTCTTTCATTCAGATATTTAATCATTCTATCTGCGTCCTCCGCCGAAACAGATGTAGCCTTATCAAGATTAAACTTAATGTAATATTCATACCCATCTAAAAACAAATGTATCTCTCTGTTTTTTCCACTTGGCACTATTGCACGATTAACTTTATATCCAAGGTCCTTAAAATCTTGCTCTATTACTGCTACATATTCTTTCATTCTGCTGGTTATACCAGAGCCATCCTCATCAATAATTTTTACTGTTGGTTGAGGAGTATTCTTAGCAGCCTCTATTTTCTCTCGCCTATCCAAAAAACTCCCAAACTCCATCCCCGCTATCACCGCTACAATCGCGACAATCGCAAGTACAGATAATAATTTTATCACCTTATGCGTCTTTTGTTTCTTTCTGGCGGCCAGTCTCTCAGATTCCGACTCTTGCTTTTCCCACTCTTGGGCAATCGTCCTTCCAACTTTCATCAAATTTCCCCCTGCCCCTGAGATATTTTAATCAAAATTTCTGCAAGATCTGATGCTGCATGCGGCTTGTAAGTTTCATGCAATTTCTCTGCCAAATTCTCACGCAATTTTGGGCTGCGCGCTAATTTTTGTGTAAGTTCTAGTAAAATACCTGGCTGTTCTACCATCCTCTCGTCACCTACCATCGCCACAGCACCCATATCAACTAATCTTTCTGCATTTTTGACCTGATGACTGCCTGGTAATTTTTCAAATGGCACCAAAATCACCGCTTTAGATAGCGCAGCGAGTTCTGCAATCGTCGTCGCACCAGCCCTAGAGATCACAATATCAGCCGCTCCAAGTAGCTCATTCATTGCTGAATTAAACGCCCACATTCTAAAGTTTGATTTGAGCTTTGCCTTATCCCACTCCTCATATTTTTTAAGATCTACCATTTCCTCATAGCGATTTCTGCCGGCCACCAAACCAACGCTCGCAAATTTTAGCATCTCTGGTAAAATATCACGAATCGCTTCATTAATATGTTGCGCACCCTGGCTTCCACCAGTAATTACCACTAGTGGTCTATCTATGTCAAACCCAAAAGCCTTTTTGAGTTGTTCTTGTTTAGTTTTACTAACTTTCTTAAACTCTGGCGCCACTGGCACACCAGTAATCACCTCTTTAGGACCTGTTTTAGTAACCTTTTCAACCCCTGTCTTAACAGCCTTTATAGCCGTGTCCGAATCCTCTCTAGCCTCCCCAGAAAATCCCTCATCGGAGGAATCTTTAAGAAAAGTCTCGTCTAAGCTCAGTGCCACCACCTTAGCGTGTTTCATCAAAAGCCTATTTGCAAGCCCCGGCACCGCATCACTCTCATGGACAACATACGGAACATGATATAATCTTGCCACAATTCCCACTGGCAAGCCCACAAATCCCCCTTTCAAGAAAATTACATCCGGACGATTTTCGCGAGAAAGCATCCTAAAGAAACTCTGGATAATTCCACCTATAAATCCAATAAATCCAGTAATATTCCCCCAAATAATATCCTTTAGAGTAATTCCAAAATTTTCAAAATAATCCTTTAGTTTCCAACCTGCATAACGATGGAATTTCCCCGCCATCACCTTACGCACTCTGATATACTGCCTCTTACCAGATATTCGATCCTCTTCTCCCCAGCCTACACCAATTTCCGTAGTAATCTTTACCACATTTTTGTAATATTTTTTGTCAGTCCAAAATTCAACCTTGGTTCTAGGCTTTAATTTCAGAATCTCACGCACTACGGCGACGGCTGGAGTAATATGTCCCCCCGACCCCCCGCCTACTACTAATATCTTCATTTCTTACCTCCCTTCCAGTATAACACGAAAGTTGAGAAACTAGCCCAAGTGAAAATGCTACAAAAATCATCGAAGTCCCGCCGTAGGAAAGCAACGGCAGCGTAATTCCTGTTAATGGCACTAGTCCAGTCATTGCCGCGATATTTACCACTACATGCGCCGCCACCCAGGCAAACACCCCTGCCACTACTAAACTTTTTTCCGTTTCAAGGTGCGACGAAGTCTTAAGTAGTCTCATTAGTAATAAATAAAATACCAATACAATTGCCGAAAGGCCCACAAACCCAAATGTTTCACCCATTACTGCAAACACTGAGTCATTGATTGACTCCGGCAGATAGCCGGTTGCCTGGACACTATTACCAATACCAACTCCTAGAAACCCTCCTGTCCCAATAGCCATTTTTGCATTATCAAGGTGATAATTTTCATCTGACGTTCCCTCTCCAGAAAAAGTTGCCATCCTTTCCAATCGGTGCGGAGATGAAAAAATTGCAAACAAACCACCTGCTAGTACTACTGCTACCGCTACAACAAAATAAGAAATTTTAATTCCGCTCATAAATAGCATTGCCAAAATGATTGCCACCATTGCCGCGCCAGTTCCTAAATCCTTCTGGAAAATCACCGCAAAAACCAACGCTAACACTGATACAATTACAAACGGTTGCAAAAAATCTCTGCTCTCTAATTTCCCTTCTTTTTTGCATTTTGCTGCAAGCTGTGCCAAATAAAGCACTAAACCAAGTTTTACCAACTCTGCCGGCTGGAAAGTTGTAGCTCCTAGATTTATCCATCTACAACCGCCCATCTCACAAACTGCAATCGGCATTGAAACCACCGACGCTATTGCAAGTACCGCACAAGCAACCAACCCAATAATCATAATCCATTTAGCATAAGTTCTTAATTTCTCATACGGAAATTTAAAAGCAAAGATAAACGCCGCTGTTGATAAAATTACTGACCTAAGTTGATTAAAGAAAAAGTCATTGGTCCCCATTTGTTCATCTGGTGGAGCCGTCGCGTTAATAAAATTTGCCCTTTGCGGACCTATCGCATAAATCACAATTAATCCAATTGCCATCAAAACAAAAGTTAAAATTGTAATTAATCTATCACTCTTGTGCTTTCTCATACTATTCCGCCCACCGCCGCAATAAATACTCCAACTAATGCTAATACTCCTGCAATCACCCAGAATCTCATTACAATTTTAGCTTCTCCCCAACCTTTCGCTTCTAAATGATGATGTATCGGTGCCGAGATAAACAGTTTTTTATGAAATACTTTTTTCCAAAACACCTGAATTAAAGACGAGCCCGCTTCAATTACTAATAAGCCACCAATAATTGGAAGCAAGAAAAACGAATTTGTCATCATTGCCACTACTCCAAGTCCTGCACCCAGTGCAAAAGAGCCCACATCCCCCATCATAAACCTCGCTGGTGGCACATTAAACCATACGTAAGAAAGTAACCACCCTACAACCGTCAAACAAAATCCTAGTAGCATCCATTGGCCTTGCAGAAGTGCAATTACCCCAAAAGCCCCATAAGCCACCATCATCAATCCACCAGCAAGCCCATCTAGGCCATCAGAAATGTTCACCGCGTTAGACGTTGCCACAACTGCAAATGCAAATATTGCTATCATCACAGCACTTGGTAGTGCCCATTCTCCCACAAAAGGCACATGTATAGAACTCCAGCCCAATTTCACCGCAAAAAACCAACCCAGTGCTACCCCAACCACTGTAATCATTGCAAATTTTACTGGTGCCCTCAAACCCGCTGCTCCGTGCCCATCACCAAACACGTTAATTAAATCATCGATCAGCCCAACAAATGCTCCACCCAAAAATCCAAATAGTGGCAGCCATGTCTGACCTCTGTCCCAGTTACAAATATAAGTTACCGCACCTACCGTAATCACCCCTACGATTCCCGCCATTGTTGGGAAAGCTCGCTTAAACTTATGTGCGTGAAGTTTTGTCATCACCGGCAAATTTTTGCCATCCATTGTGGTTTTTTTCTGTTTTTTCCAAAATTTATATTTATATGCAAAATGTGTATAAATCGGCGTAAGAAACATCGCCAAAAGAAACGATCCTAATGCCAGAATCAAACCATAAAACATCTCATTACTTTTACTTAAAACAAACATTAGTTACTTTCTCCAGGAGCTATCTGTAAATAGTCTATCATATATTGATTCATTTTATCAAATATTGGCATAGCGTCTTTCTCGCCTTCCATTTTCTTTCCCTTCCCCCATATTTTAACCATAATTACGTATTCTGGCAACTCCCCCTCTGCACCACCAAAACCAATGTAATTCCCCACTGTCTCATCAAAAGTATAAGCACCGTCTTTAATACCCTGCGACGTACCAGTTTTCCCACCAATATAATACCCTGGTTTGTCTGTACCATTAGTCCTCTTGTATGATCTTGTACCATACAACATTCCACGCATCGTTTCAGAGGTATCTTTAGAAACAGTTTGTCTTACCGCTTCTGGAAAATCACCATAAAGGAATTCTCCATTTTTTGTAACTTCCCCTGCCACAATCGTTGGACGATAAAAATCACCGCCATTTACCACGCTAGAAAATGCCGCCGCAAGCTGCATCATTGTAATCTGCATACCCTGTCCAAACGTCATGTTAGCATACCTAGAATTGTAAGCATCTGCTGCATCTGGCTCAGTTATTACACCTGGCGATTCAAATAATTCTATCCCTGTATAATCTCCGAATCCAAATTTGTCATGATAATATTGATAAAGCAAATTCTTACCATTCTGTGTAATTTGACTAGCATCACCACCCAGTAGCATCAAAGCCGTCATACTACTAGTATTAAGAGAATAATCTAAACCAGTTTGCATTGTGATAGTACCAAGTTGGCCCTTATAAGCGTTTTCAATTTTCCATTCATCAACCATCAGATATCCGTTATTAGTGTAAGTAGTCTGAGGAGTCATTTTCCCCTGATCTACCGCCGCAGAAAAGGAAAAAGTCTTGCACATCGATCCAGGCTCATAAGCCGCCTCTAGCGGCTCATTAATAAATACGCTGGCATCTTCCACCTTGGCATAATTTGTCGCATCGTAAGTTGGCAAGTTTGCAAGTGCCCACACTTCACCATTTCTTGGATTCATCACTAACCCAGCTGCATGTTTAGCACCAGAACTATCCATTTGCTCTTTTAAGTATTGTTCCATTTTGTGCTGAATATTTCTATCAATAGATAGCACCACATTTTTACCATCTTTAGCCGGTACGCGTACATTATCATCGCCTATCGAAAGTGCCACATTGTTTACATCTGTCACAGTTTTTAGTAATCCATTTTCTCCCGCCAAATCTTTGTCTAGCGCACCTTCTACTCCGTACTGCCCTTCACCTTCAGCATTCACGAATCCAAGCAAGCTTGATGCTAACTCCCCTTCTGGATAAACTCTGGCATTTCCCTCCCTTAAATACACTCCAGAAATCACATTATCGCGTACTGTATCTCTAATTTTATTCATATCATCACGCTTAATATTACGCGCTAATACATAATAACGTTTCGTTTTGTCAGCAAAAACATCTTTAAAATCTGCAACCTGCGTATCTTTAATTAGTGGTGCTAGATATTTCTCCACTTCATCTGCGTCAGCAAGCATTGGATCAACCGTCAAAGTCCACACTGCCTCGTTCATCACCGCAATAGTAGGTTCATCTCCGTCCATCATATAGATTTCTCCCCGTTCTGCTTTTATCGTATTCTGTACGATATGCTCATCCTCCGCACGCTTCGTCCACGCGTCATGTTGCACAATCTGGATCAAAAAAAGCTGCAGAAGTATTACAATTACTGCTACAGAAAGTAAAATCCTTAAGATTTTTGTGCGACCTGCCATTACTTTATTATATCATTTTTTTATCATAACCAAAATAAGTTATTCCCTAGCATAACCAGAAGCTTTATTCCCTAGCATAACCAGAAGCTTCGCCATCTGGCATTTTTGCCGCCACTTGAGAATTCTCTGCTGCTGCAATAGAAGTCAATCTAGCTTTTTCTACAGCTAGATCCTCTTTTTTAGCTTCTAAATCAGAAATTTCGTCCTCAATATTAGAAAGTTCATAGTCATAGGAAGTCGCTTTTACGCTCTGCGTTGCATATATTAAACCTACAATCAAAACCATTACTCCAAAAATAGCAATTAAACTAAGATTCCCTAGTCTTTTTGTAGTATGTCTTACAGTATTTTGATTGCGTGACCAAGAATTTGTGACCATGCCTCGCCTTGATACATATTCATTTCGCATTTTTTTCTTTAACTTCCTTTTATGCTTATTTTTATTATTTTTGTGCTTATTTTTATTACGTTTATGCTAAGATCTTTTACGTTAATGGTTTAATTTAAACCGTCTAGGCTTTATCTTATAACGTCTAGGCTTAAATAATCTTTGCTAATTTATTTCTCATTTTTTTACTTCCTTTTTAGGGTTTCAAAATGTAGAGCAACTGGTAAGCGTCTCTTGTTCGCCCTTCCCTTTCTCAATCTTAATTCATAAGACCGGAGTGGTTGTCTTTCCCAGAGCTATAAGTGGCAAAGGTCCACTCCGGGAAGGTCATATATTTTGTGTAAACACCTACCAAGGCTCTAACCTTGGTGGAGGTTTCCCTCCATGTACGACCCTGCCGAATTATAATACTCGGCGAGGGTCAAAAAGATTTAGCGAAAGTGTACTTTCACTTTTTGTACGCGTGATTTATTTGCGACAATGATTTGACGTGGCATATTGCCCTCCTTTTTTGTTTATTGTTTTTATTTTTATAACAACCACAATTCGTCTTGCTATTTTGTTCGATAATCTAGTATTAAACTAGAGCAAACTATATCGAGTTACTACAAAACTAAATTTTGCAAGCTGCACGAAGTTTAGCAGAACGCGATCGTGGATTGTTAACTAACTCCATTTTCTCCGCAGTAATTGGACTTTTATTGATTAGTTTTAGTAGTGATTCCTCGCCCAAACTGGATACTTCCCTAAAGTATTCCTTCACTAATCTATCCTCTAAGCTATGAAAGGTAACGATTGCCACTCTCCCACCAGGATTAAGTAGCTTTGGAATCAGCGGCAAGGTTTTTTCAATTTGCGAGAGTTCATCGTTAACTACTATTCTAATTGCTTGGAACACCCTTGTAGCCGGATGAATCCTACTATGTCTTGCATTCCCAGCAATCGTATCTGCCAGTTCTAAGGTCGTTTTAAATGGCCTTTTTGTTACGATTTCCCTTGCAACCTTTCTTGAGAATCCAGGGCCCATTTCACCATATTTCTCAAAAATTTCGATTAGTTCCCTCTCGCTATAGTGATTGACGACATGAGCAGCAGTTAACTCTTGCCTTCTATCCATACGCATATCCAGTTCCCCATCGTTTCTGAAAGAAAAACCCCTAGATCCTTGATCTAGCTGCGGAGAAGACACCCCAAAATCAGCGAGTATTAAATCAAAAGTATTTCCACACTGTAAAAGTTGCAGCGCCGCACTATAAAAATCCATATGCAAAATCTTAACTGATTCACTTTCGTACTTCTCAGTCAAAACCTTCACCGCATAATCGTCTCGATCCACTAAAATCGAGTTTTTATAATTCCGCGTTACACCCAAAATTCTGCTCGCGTGACCACCGTAGCCAGCCGTAAAATCAAGATATGATTCGCCTAGCTTTGGGTCGAGCACTCGCAATACTTCTTCAAGTAACACTGGTTTGTGGTGTTCTTCCATTGTATATATTATAACATATATACAACTTCGACGACGTTTGAGATCGCCCAACTAGAAATTTTCGCGTGTTTGTTTTTGTATGATTTTTGTTAGTACAAACACATTTTGTCACCACGAACCG
>CAYYEY010000020.1:0-13454 GCA_964471175.1 uncultured Candidatus Saccharibacteria bacterium | reverse complement strand
ATTATGCTTCTTGGTCCCCTTTTGCACAAATTCCATCATTTTAAACTTCCCTATGCTGGCGGTTGTTCCCTTGGTGTCCGCACCGTTGAACCGCATCTTCGCGCTTTGCGCGCCTTTGGCTTAGAAGTTGATGCAAGAAAAGAAAGTGGCTTTTATAATGCCATAATCAAGCAGACATCAATAGAATCTGCAAAAAGAATCGTTTTGATTGAACGAGGTGATACGGTGACGGAAAACGTCCTAATGGCGGCGGCATTATATCCCGGCAAAACTACTATCGTTGGCGCTTCCCCTAATTACATGGTTCAAGACGTTTGTTTCTTTTTACAATCTCTGGGTGTCAAAATTGAAGGTGTTGGTACCACCACCCTTACCGTTACTGGCAAATCCAAAATTAGCAAATCAATAGAATATTCCCCTTCCGAGGATCCGATAGAAGCCATGTCTTTCATCGCGGTAGCACTCACCACTCACTCAGAAATCACTATCCGTCGCGCACCAATAGAATTCCTAGAGGTTGAGTTAGAAATTCTAAAAAGTATGAACGCTGATATCCGTCTAAGTAAAGAATATCTTGCCAGTAATGGCCGCACTCGTTTAGTAGATCTTGATATCAAGAAAACAGATTTGGTCGCTCCAACTGACAAAATCCACCCAATGCCGTTTCCAGGCTTGAACATAGACAACCTACCATTTTTCTCCGTCATTGCCGCTTCTGCACGCGGGCGCACTTTGATTCACGATTGGGTTTTTGAAAATCGCGCAGTTTATACTACGGATCTTACCAAACTTAATGCCAAAGTTGAGCTACTTGATGCTCATCGCGTTTATGTAGAAGGTCCGACCAACTGGCGCCCGGCGGAGCTTGTTTCCCCACCAGCGCTTCGTCCTGCTGTGGTGCTTCTTATCGCCATGCTCGCCGCGCCGGGCGCCTCAATCTTAAGAAACACCTATTCGATTGATCGCGGTTATCAAGATTTTGCTGCAAGGTTACGTCAGCTTGGTGCTGATATCGCACCACTTACAGGTATTTAAATCAATATTATAGGCGTGACTAATTTATGATTGTCATTCGTGATGACATGAATTACGCGATAATAGCCATCACTTTAGTGTGCTATAATTAAAAAATGAATCCAATACTAAAAGGTCTTAATCCTGCCCAGCAAGACGCGGTTAATACCCTTTCTGGTCCACTGTTAATTCTGGCTGGTGCCGGCTCTGGTAAAACTAGGACTTTAACTTATCGTATTGCTAACCTCATTGCTAGTGGCATAAGTCCACGTAAAATCTTAGCAGTAACATTTACTAATAAAGCCGCTGGAGAAATGCGAGCACGTTTGTGGCACCTTGTTTGTACTGACGAAAATGATAAGGATACCGTTCCGTCCGCAAATAGTTTTATGCCATACATGGGCACTTTCCATAGTATCTGCGTCAAGATTTTAAGAATAGAGCACTTGGCTGCTGGACTAGAAACAAATTTTGTAATTTACGATTCTGACGATCAGGTATCTCTTATCAAACGCATCATCAAAAAAGGAGGATATGATAGTAAAAGTCTAAAACCTAAAGCTATTCAGGCTGTAATCAGCAGATGTAAAAACGAATACAAAACCCCAAGCGATTTAGAAGCTGAAGCATATTATCCTAACCTCAAACAAATTGCTAAAATTTATGCAGAATATGAGCAAGAAAAACGTAGTTCCAATGCCTTAGATTTTGATGATCTCCTGCTAGAGACTGCTAAACTTTTTGAAAACGCGCCTGAGATTAGAAAAAAATGGCAGGATCGCTTTGAGCATATTTTGATTGATGAGTACCAAGATACCAATGCGGTGCAATATCATCTAGTTAAAGCCTTGGTCAATAAGTTACATAATATTTGTGTTGTCGGTGACGACTGGCAATCAATTTATTCATGGCGCGGTGCGGACTTTACTAACATCCTAAACTTTACTAAAGATTTTCCAGAGGCTAAAGTTATTAAACTCGAGCAAAACTATCGTAGTACTGGTAATATTTTGGAAGCTTCGCAGAAAATCATTAAACAGAACAAAACTCGTACCGACAAAGATTTATTCACTGAAGCGGGGAACGGCGACCCCATCCAAATTGAATCACTAGGTGACGAAAGTATGGAGGCTTTGTGGGTAGCAAACAAAATCAAATCCGATAGGTCAAAAAAAGGTAGAGATTTTTCAGATTACGCAATTCTCTATCGCACCAATGCCCAGTCCTACGCTTTTGAAAAAGCTTTCATCACCAGCAAAATTCCTTATAAAATTATCGGCGGCGTCCGTTTCTACGACAGGAAAGAAGTCAAAGATGTTCTCGCGATTTTAAAATTAGTAGTTAACCCTTATGATAGAGTGAGTTTAGAACGTGTATTAAAAAACGTTCTATCTGGTATTGGTAACGCTAGTCTAACCAAAATTTTTAATCATATTGACGCGGTTATTAGCGCCTATCCAGATGAAAATCCGCTGGTATCACCAGAACTTACATCCGGTTTAGCTGCACGCGCCAAAAACTCGATTTTGAGATTGCAAAACTATCTAAAACTTGCTGCCTCGGGCGAGGAACTACCTTCTGAATTTATCAAACATACAATTTCTTTCTTTAACTTTGCCGAACTTTTGAATGATGGTACGCCTAGCGGTGATGATCGTTTAGAAAACTTAAATGTACTTGCAGGCAACGCCACTCCTTATGAAACTCTAGAAGAATTTTTAGCTGATGCCGCATTAATGTCATCCGCTGATGAATCCTCAGTCAAACATTCTGTTACTCTCATGACTATCCATGCAGCCAAAGGTTTGGAATTTCCAGTAGTTTTTATGGTTGGCATGGAAGAAGGACTTTTCCCTAGTGAGCGCTTGGACTCCCCAGAATCTCTAGAGGAGGAACGTCGTCTAGCCTATGTCGGCATGACCAGAGCCAAGGAGGAATTATTTCTAAGTTATGCCAAATCTCGGTTTACTTACGGTTCGCGCGGCTACACTTCCCCATCTCGATTTCTATTAGAATTAGGTTATAATCCATACGGTTCTAATGATTTTTATTCCGGTCCATCAAAGCTAAAATCAGGATTTTCTAGTAGTTATGATAACGACGAGGGCTATAATCCCGATCCTTTCCCAGAAGATGTGCCAGTTTTTGAATAAAAGCAAGCAAAATATGATATAATAAAGAGTATTAAGGAGTTTTTCCCATGCCAAATTCTATGAATAAAAAACCGGGGCAGAAAAAACCAGATGCCTCAAACACCGCACGCAGAATTTCTTTTATTTTTATAGTTATTTTAATGTGTCTAGCTTTTGTCGCTCTCCTCACTCCACAGACCCATCTAGATGAAGTCCCTCTTTCTGACGTAATTTCTAGAGCCAATGATGAAAACGGCAACATCAAAAAGATCACCGTTTCCGGTTCAGAACTCAAAATCACTCTAAAAGACAAAGACCAGCCAACCGAAATCTCCAGAAAGGATAGTTCTGGTACACTTTATGACCAAGGTTTAATTAACCAATGTGAAGGTAAGACTGGCGACGATCTTAAATCCTGCCAAGACAAATATCCAGTCATTGAATACAATGAACCTTCTAATATTTGGGGTTCCATTCTCGATATCGCCATAATTGTGGTGCCAGTGCTTGTAATGGTTGGGTTCTTTATCTACCTTTTGCGTCAGGCACAGTCCATGAATAATCAATCCATGGGTTTTGGTAAAGCCAAAGCCAAACTTTATGGTCCGGATAAGAAAAAAGTCAAATTTGAGGATGTCGCTGGTAATGAGGCAGCCAAGCAGGATTTGTCTGAAGTTGTGGACTTTCTTAAAAATCCTAAAAAATACGAAAAACTTGGCGCCAAGATCCCACGCGGTGTCTTGCTCGCTGGCGATCCTGGTACTGGTAAAACTTTAATGGCGCGCGCTGTAGCTGGTGAAGCCAACGTCCCGTTTTTCTCTATTTCTGGTTCAGAATTTGCGGAAATGTTTGTGGGTGTCGGTGCTTCTCGTGTCCGTGATTTATTTAGTAAAGCTAAGAAAAACGCTCCGTCCATTATCTTTATCGATGAGATTGATGCCGTTGCCCATAAACGTGACGCTCGTGGTGGTGCTGGTAGAGAGGATGAACAGACCCTAAACCAAATTTTGGTTGAGATGGATGGTTTTGATAATGATAGCGGTGTTATTGTCATGGCTGCAACTAATCGTGTCGATATGCTTGACAAAGCCTTGCTTCGCCCAGGCCGTTTTGACCGCCATGTCAATGTTACCCTGCCAGAAAGAAAAGATCGCTTAGAGATTTTAAACGTTCATTTCAAGAATAAACCAGTTGCCAAAGATATCAAGTTAGAGGATCTTGCCGCTAAAACTGCTGGTTCCTCTGGTGCCGATCTCGCAAATATTGCTAATGAAGCAGCTATCACCGCCGCTCGCGTCGGTCACAAAGAAATCACTAACTCTGATCTAACCGAAGCTTTTGAACGCGTTGCGATTGGTCCAGAAAGAAAGAGTAAAGTCATGAACGATTTTGAAAGAAAACTCACCGCGTACCACGAAGCTGGTCACGCTGTAGTTGGTCACGTTCTTCCAGATTCTGACCCGGTCCACAAAGTTACTATTATCCCTCGCGGTCGCACCGGTGGTGTTACTTGGTTCTTGCCACCAGAAGACAGAAGCTACAAAAATATCTATGAATTAAAGGACGTTCTTGCTCGCGCAATGGGTGGTCGTATTGCTGAAAAACTTACCTTTGGTGATGACGATATCACCACAGGTGCTTCCTCTGACCTTAAGAACGTAGCCGAACTCGCCAAAGAAATGATTGTTGAAGAGGGTATGGGTAGTGCTACTCGTAATTTAGTATTCCCAGATAATGCCAACGCTGGTTATTACACTATTTCTACTGGCAAACCATATTCAGAAAAAACCGCAGAATTAATTGATGCTGAAATCAAGAAATTATCCGATGAAGCAGCTAAACGTGCTGAGGCCGTGCTTAAAGCCAATACCAAAGTGTTAGACAGGGTAGCCGCTGCCTTATTAGAGAACGAAACTCTTGAAGAATCAGAAATCAAGCCTTTGATGGAGGGCGCAATTCTCCCACCAACTGCAAAATTACACTAAATTTAGCAGTATATATTTTTAGCTTCAAGGGCAATAAAACTCTGTTACTTGAGAATTTTTCATTGATATATATGTTATAATAGATATTAATGAAAGCGCCAAAGTTTAAGTCTATTGTTGCTATGGCTAACGCTAGGTTTTCTATTAAAGCCTCGGCAGTAATTTTGGCCAGTTCTACCCTTGTTTCGGCTTTACTTGGTATTTTCCGTGACCGTCTGCTCAACTCTTATTATCTCGATACCTACCCAACTGGTATTGACGCCTACACTGCAGCTTTCACCATTCCAGATTTTATGTTTTTCATCTTGACTTCCGGTGCACTTGCTGTTTCCTTCATTCCTGTTTTTAATCAGCGCCTTGTGACTGGTAACAAAAAATCTGCCTGGGAATTATCTTCAAGCGTGCTTAATCTGATGGCATTAGTTACTCTCATCGCCTCTATTTTAATTATGATTTTTGCTGATCCACTAGTGCGTTACGTGGTTGGACCAGGTTTAGACGAACCAGGTACTATTCTCGCTATTAATATGATGCGCGTGATTGCTATTAATCCATTCTTGATGTCTATTGCCACAGTGCTATCTAGTATTCAGCAAGCTGTAGGGCGATTTGTGTTCTACGCACTTGCACCAGCAGTTTATAATATTGGTATTTTGATTGGTATTGTGTTCTTTACTAACGGTATTAATATCTTTGGCGTCCAGATCTTTGAAGGCGGCATTATGGGTGTAGCCATTGGTGTAGTCTTTGGCGCAGTCTTGCAAGTTATTATTTCTTTAATTGGGCTCTTTGGGCTTGGCGTAGATTACGAGTTTAAGATTTATTGGAAAAATCACGGCTTTAGGAGCGTCCTCAAACTTCTCCCAGCCCGTTCACTGGACCAGGGAATTGACTATGTTAATACCATCGTCAACACTAACCTTTCTTCACGCATGGGTGCCGGTGCGATGCGTAGTTACCAACAGGCTACCAGCCTTCATCAAATGCCAGTAAATTTAATTGGCGTGGCGATTTCTACCGCCTTTTTCCCACAGATGACTGAACAGCTCGGAGAGGGGAAGGAGGAGGAGTACTATGCGACCTTCCGCGCCGCCCTTCGGACGATTATCTGGATTTCTCTACCCGTAGCAGTGATAGCTTTCTTTGCGCGTGGTTACGTGGTCTCATTCATTAAAAACGGTGGCGATCCGCTTATTGCCTCTGTCCTTGGGACCTTAGTCGTGGCGATTTTTGCGCGTTCAGTATTTCATATTGCTTCGCGCGGGTTTTATGCCAAACAAGATACCAAGACCCCATTTATTGTGAGTATTGTTGCGGTTGGTCTCTCTACCCTGCTTGCCATATTCTTCACCATGGCCGGCTTTGGGCCAGAAGGTCTAGGCTATGCTCAGTCAATTGGCGCCTTGCTAGAGATTGTTATTCTAATTGGTCTTTTACAAAAAGCAAGCAAAGGCAAACTCTTAAGCAAGACCTTCTTGAAAGGCTTTCTCAAAATGCTATTTGCTTCCGTCATTACTGGCGCCGTGGCTTATTCCATGACCAAGTTTTTCCCTTTGCGCTCCTCAGACGTCTCCATTCTTGCCACCTTGCCAAAGTTCCTACTAATTTCCCTAGTTAGTGTTATTGCCTATATTGTATCCGGCTATTTCCTTGGTTTGCCGGAAGTTGAACCAATCGTCAAAAAGATCAAGAAAATCCTCTTTAGAAACGTCTAATAATATTATTCTTGAGCTGGTTTTTTTAGGCGATAGTAAATTGATGGGGCAAAACGCACTGGTGCAAGTACAGTCTGCGCGCCTTTTTCTAATTTAATAAGAGTTTTTGCGCCAAAAACTTTCTTTAGACCAGCTGAACGAAAATTAGAGACCGAAAGTACCTTATCAATATCGAATCCGGTGTCAATAAATAAATTCTCCATATATCTTGGGTGGTAATTAAAGAATCCATCTTTATCAATGTCGGAAAGATTTGCTACTTCCCTAGAGAAAGGATTAACCTTGGATTTGCCAGTATAATAACGCGCAATTCGTGGCAAAGTACGCTTATTGGCTACTTCTATCACGGCAATTCCTCCAGGTTTCAAGATACGATAGAGTTCTTTTAGGACTTTATCCATATTTTTAAAATGGTGTGTTGCACGGATCATCATTAGGGAAGTAAATTCTGCGTCCTTAAAAGGTAAATTATAAATATCACCCTGTTTAGCTTTTATTTTTTTACCGTATTTTTCTTCGGCTTGCTGTAACTCAGTCTTGCTGTAATCAAAAAGCGTAGCTTGTTTTGCCCTTGGGAGATATTCGTCTGCTAATCTACCATATCCACCTGCGATATCGACAAAGTTTTCAGTATGCTTTGGTAAGAGTTTTCTGATGGCCATCCTGTCAGCCATATCCTCGTACTCTCTATCAGCATCTTCCCAGAATATTTTTTTGTAATCATAGCCATTATAATCGGAGATAGATTTTGCCGGTTTGGTGGTCTTAGTTTTTTTAGTTGATTTCGCAGTAGTCATAATATCACTATTATACCACAGTTATTTCAAAATCCCCCAGATTGCTCTGGGGGATTAATAGGCTTTATCCTAGGTAAGCATTAGACTTCGCCGCAGTAGTAGCCAGCACCTTCAAGCTTATAGATAAATGCTAGTTTGCGCACGCCACCGCTAGTGGAAGGCTCTGCAGTACCTTCAGCAGTACCACAAATAGCACCGTGGAATACGTGGATAATATCATCAACGCTACTAATATTAAAGGTAACTGTATTGTTTGCGTTATCACAAGAAATACTATCACCAGAAGCAGTAGCAGCAGATAGACCCTTAACCTCAGAACAACCCTTTGCGAGGTTACCATGGTCCTGAACAGCATAAGCAGTACCACCCGGATCAGTAAAGTCATCATTGGCTGCCCACATGTAGTTATTTAGGAAATTAGTCCAGTCACCAGTGGTCTGGACTGTGGAAACACCAATAAGCTCTGTAACATCTGCATGTTCAGAAGTTGTTACCCATACGGCACCAGCATTTGCTAGAGCTGTATTTGGCACTTTGCCACGGTTATTAGTCTGGTAGTTGGTAATTTGTGCGGCAAATCTTGCTAGATCGTCACGCCTCTGAGTGTCTCTCTGAGAACGCTGCAAAGCAGGTAGAGCTAAGAATACCATTAAGAAAATAAGGCCAGCGATTGCGAGCACAAGTACGACCTCGATAATCGTAAAGCCAGTTTTTGATTTTGTTAGTTTTTTTGGCATAATTTCCTTTCTATTACATAGAATTTAAGCCTATTTTTATTACGCTTAACCTAATCTTACAACATAAGCATTAAAATTGCAAGTATATTCTGTTAGTGTTACAATAAAATATATGTCACAGGAATCAATCCTAATAGATATTTTCTGTTTAGTAGTCTTTTTTATTCTTGGAACAATATTCGGTAGCTTTGCCTGTTGCCAAGCCTGGCGGATTCGCTATGAGGAGCAAAAGAAAAAACCTCTTGGCAAGTGGTCAGTTTGCCTCTCTTGCGGCAAGCGCCTCAAACCTATCGAGAATATCCCTATTTTCTCTTGGCTTATCCAAAAAGGGAAGTGCAAAAAATGTGGCGCCAAAATCGGCAAGGCTGAAATCTTAAGTGAACTTAGCCTCGCCCTTGCTTTTGTTGCTATTTCCCTCTCTATTTTGCCGGAAATTTTTCAGTCGAAAAGCGTTTTACTCACCGCCACGCTTATAGTAATGCTGATATTATTATTTATTATTACTACTATAATGTGGATATTAATGATTTATGATGCTAAATGGCATTTGCTCCCAACTAGGTTGTTGACACTTGTTAATATTCTCGCGGCGATTTATTGCGGGCTAGGGTTTCTAAAATTATCGCTCACCAGTAATGCGCTCGCTAATGATTTTCTGCCAGCGCTCGCAAACCTTGTCGGGGGAGTGGCTTTGCTTGCAGGGATTTATTTCTTGCTCTACTTTTTTTCCAAAGAAAAATGGGTTGGCAGTGGAGATTGGCTCCTTGCGCTGGCTATCTCTCTAGTTCTCGGCAATCTCTGGCTTTCCCTCCTTGTTTTATTCTTGTCTAATTTTCTCGCTAGTATTGTTGGACTTCGAGCTAAAGTTAAAAAGGGAACAAGGACCATCCCCTTCGGCCCATTCCTTGTTATAGCTTTTGTAATAGTTTACTCTTTACAAGCATGGCTAACAGGTCTAGTAGTAATCTAGGAGACAGGTTGACGTATTTCTAGCGTCAAAAAATACCGCTAACCTGCCACACTACTTAATTGGTTTCAGAATGAAATTTTTTATGTACGTCTTTTAGATGTGGGTCTGTGATATGGGTATAAATCTGTGTGGTAGAGATGTTGCTGTGTCCTAGTAGCGACTGCACCGAGCGAATATCTGCGCCATTCATCAAGAGATCCGTCGCAAAGCTATGTCTTAAAGTGTGTGGAGAGACGTGCTTGGTAATTCCTGCCGCTTTGGTATATTTTTCTATAATTCTTTGGATACTTCTAGTAGTAAGCCTACGATAATCTCCTGATGTATCCGGTAAACCTGCATTTTTACTATTGTTTAAAAATAGTGCCGGCAGACTATCATGTCTTACTGCTAGATAATCTCTGACTCTATTTGCCGCCGATTCGTCAATGAACACCGGACGATCTTTACTCCCCTTTCCACGCACTACAAACTCAAATTTATTTAGGTTAATGTCACCACGGTTCAATTTGCAAAGCTCTGACACGCGTAAACCTCCAGAAAATAATAATTCGATAATTGCTCTGTCTCTTAATCCCGTTTCGGTATCAAGATTAATAGCGTCAAGCATCGCCTGAATCTCGTCAAAATGGAGAAAAGTGACCTGGGGTCGGTGTGTGCGCGGAAGGTCAACTAGTGCCGGATCTAGGGAATTGATACCTCTACGCGCCAGATACTTTAAAAACCCACGTAGCGCAATTAGGTAATATGTTTGTGTTACTGCGGTTAGTCGTCCACGGTGCTCCGCCGGTATAAAACGATTGAGTTTTAGGCGATACCTTCGCATCATTTCCTCGTCAATATCCTCTGGCATCATTTCGTGCCCTAACCCCTCAGATGCAAGCTGATAGAACCGCGTAAGATACAACTCGTAATTCCTTACGGTATTAATAGAACGACCCATCTCCACTTCTAGGTATTGCAAAAAATCCTGCACTAACTCGCTTACACACTGTTGTTTCATAACAACTATTATATACCGTTTTTCTCCAAATGTCGCAAAATATTAAAAATCGCACATTTTGCGACATATAAACTCAAGTATTTTTGCTTTTTGGATAGAAAATCCAAAATGTGCTATAATCAAAAAAAGGAGTTTTATGGGAAAAGAGAAAGATCTAATCCAAAGAAGTTTAGTAGTATTAAAACCAGATGCCGTTCAGCGTGGTATTGTCGGTGAGATTATCCACCGCTTTGAGCGCGTTGGTCTCAAAATTGTCGGTATGAAAATGGTCATGCCAGGTGAGGACCTATATTACAAGCACTATGAGGACGTTGGCCAGATGATTACGAGGCACGGTGAGGATATTTTCCGCTACAATGTTGCCTACATGATGACTGGGCCAGTTATTGCAATGTGTCTTGAGGGAATTGAAGCTATTCCTCTAGTCAGAAAAATCGTGGGTCCTACCGAGCCGAAGTCTGCAGATATGGGCACCATTCGTGGCGATTTCGCTCACATGAGCTATGGCTATTCTGATGCCAAGAAGCAAGGTGTTCCTAACCTTGTCCATGCTTCCGCTACCCCAGAGGAAGCTAAAAAAGAGCTAAAACTCTGGTTCTCTGATGACGAGCTTTATGACTATTCTGATTTGAACGAGAAATACACTCGCTAATTAATCCATCAAAAAAGTGTTGTAATTTTTACGACACTTTTTTTGTAGTTATGCCGAATAGTCATCAAAACCGCGTAAAAACATATTCCCAAATCCCACCGCTTGTGCTATAATAGAGGTAACTAATAATACTTGTATCGCTCTCCATGGAGGTATGGAGAACTCGACATAAGATAAATAAAAGGAATTTTTTACATGAATCAACAAGAACAGGAGCGTCGTGCACGTTTGTTAAAGAGTGCCAAAGAACGTCTACCAGGGATCAAGGAACAATTCGAAGAGGCTCAGAATCGCCATTTTAACAGTAATTTTGGGCCAGGTGGGAAGGATGCCCACTTAGTAGGTAAATCGTCTAAAAAAGGCGCGAAAAAGCCAAATATGGCAAAATCCGCAAAAAAATCAGGCAAAAATCAAGCAAAATCCGCTAAATCTGCAAAATCCACCCCTGGTGCAAAAACTAAGGTTAATCTTTCTGTTTCTACTAGGAAAGGTGAGATGGTACATCACCAGAGAATGCTTTCTCAGGATGTCAATGCTCAGGCTACGCAGCATATTATCGGTATCCCTGTTAATAAATCAAGGTACAACGGTTATAATGGCAAGCAAATCACTCATGCTCAGCTCAAGAATTCCCGCCCAGATAAAGACGCAGTAAGGATTATGCCGATAGGTGGTGTTGGTGAGTTCGGCATTGGCAAGAATATGACCATCGTTGAATATAAAGGGGAAATTATCGTTATTGATATGGGAGTACTTTTTGCCGGAAGTGATTATCCAGGAGTAAACTACCTAATCCCAGATATCAAATTTTTAGAGGACAATAAAGATAAGGTTAAGGCGATTCTTTTTACTCACGCCCATCTAGATCATATTGGTGCTTGCCGCCATCTTTTGCCAAAATTTAACCCTTTGACCCCTATTTACGGTACAGATTTTACATTAGGCATGATTAAGCGTCAGATGTCTGAACTTGATGAGGAACCAGACCTCAATTATCAGGTAGTAGACCCATTAAAACATGAGAAATTTCAAGTATCAGAGCATCTTTCGGTGGAATTTATTCACATGCTCCACTCTATCCCAGGAAACGCTGCTATTGTGGTTCGCACTCCAAACGGTCTAATTTACTTCTCTGGAGACTGGCGTCACGAGGAAAACCCAATGGGTCGTCAAGCGGATTATGAGCGTATCGACGAGATTGTCAAAAAAGAGGGAATTGATTTGATGATTAATGAGTCCACTAATATCGATAGTCCAGGTCATCATCCACACTCTGAATACGACGTTGGCGATTCGTTTGGCATGGTAATGGACCACTATGCTAGTGGCAGGATTATCGTTTCTTGCTTTTCCTCTCAGATTGCCCGTATTGAGTTAGTCCTAAAAGAAGCCGCCGCAAGAGGTAGAAAAGTTGCCTTTGCTGGTTTCTCGATGATTAATAATATCGAAGTTGCCATCCGCGCCAAAGAGATTAAAGTACCAAAAGATACCATTATGAAAATGGAGGATATTATTAAGCTGCCAGATGATAAGGTAACGATTGTCTGTACTGGTTCTCAGGGCGAACTTAATGCTGTCCTTAATCGTATGGTGACTGGCGCGCATAAGTATATCAAGATCAAATCAACGGACACTATTATTTTCTCGTCCAATCCTATTCCAGGTAATGAACCTCATGTGGTCAATACGGTTGATGGCTTGCTTCGCGAAGGTGCACAGGTCATTCAAAACGGCAAAACCCATCAGACTAATATTGGCCCACTTCACCTTTCTGGTCATGCATATTATGAGGACCATGTCGATTTTGTTACCCGTCTCCATCCAACCAATTATTTGCCGTATCACGGCGAGTTTTACATGCTTGAGCACAATGCCGAAATGGCAGAAAACGTAATTGGCATCCCCCATGACAATATTATTATTGCTGATGATGGCGACGTGATTGAGCTTTCAAAAGAGAAAAAGATTAGAAAATGTGGCCGCATCTATGCTGGCAATAAACTTTATGATGATGCTGATCAGCCAGTGCATGAAGCCGTGGTTAAAGATAGGATTCATATTTCTCGTGAGGGCATTTTTGTCCTAGTTTTGACGCTCAATAAGAAAACCGGTCGTCTTGCTAAGACGCCAGATATTGTTTCGCGTGCTTTTATTTATCTCGATAACTCCGAGGAGCTAATTGGCAAAATTCGTCACTATCTCCGTATGAAAACCGAACGCTCATTCTCTACCGAACAAGAATTAAAGGCCATGAAAGAAGAAATAAAAGAGGATGTTACTCATATCCTATTTGACGCCACTGGTCACACCCCAATTGTAATTCCAGTAATCAACAAAGTCTAAGTCTACAAAAAAATACCCACATGGGTAATTCAAATTGTAATGCTGGTCCCCGAGACTGGACTCGAACCAGCACATCCTTGCGAACACTAGCACCTGAAGCTAGCGCGTC
>CAYYEY010000019.1:0-13631 GCA_964471175.1 uncultured Candidatus Saccharibacteria bacterium | reverse complement strand
TGGGGGTCACATTCTTATAAATTGACAAATCAGCAAAAATCATAATAATATATATTATATATGAGTGAGGGTAAAGATAATATATCTTATCAAGATAAAGTGCGTGGAGCTTTAATTGGTGGAGCGATAGGCGATGCGTTGGGTTATCAAATTGAATTTGAAACCGTCAAGGGCCCGCGTCAAATTACAAAGTTTAAAGATAATAAGGGCATTATCTCTGATGACACACAGATGACGCTTTTTACCGCCAATGCTTTGCTTTGGCGCGAGACGAGACTTTCAGTTAGAGGTATTGCGATGCTGCCGTCAGAAGCAGTTTATCTTGCTTATTTAGATTGGCTAGGAACGCAGCAGAGATTAGATGATGGCCATCAAGTTATTTCTTGGATTAAAGATACACCGGAACTTAATATTATGCGAGAGCCAGGTATGACCTGCATCGAGGCTTTGTCCTCTGGTACGGCAGGCACTTTGAACGAACCGATAAATGATAGTAAAGGCTGCGGTGGAATTATGCGGATTGCGCCACTTGGACTTTTTCTTAATGAAAGCGTCGCTGGAGAGTTTTCTGCGATGACTTGTGCTTTGACGCATGGTAATCCAACGGCGATCATTTCTGCTTATATTCTTGGCCAGATGATTTTTTATCTCGTAAGTGGTAATGTTAAGATTGAAACCGCTTTGAAGTATGCCACAGATAGCATGGAGAAATGGATAGAAGGGGGTGTAGTCTATAAGGAATTAGAAAACGCTAAATTTCTAAATGCGATTTATAAAAGTAATAAAGATATCGTAAAAAATGCAATCAACCGAGCTTTGGAATTTACCAAAAATAATGTTGATGATGACATTAATATCTCTAGATTAGGTAGTGGATTCATAGCGGAGGAGGCGTTGTCAATTGCAATTTATAGCGCAGTAAAATACCAGGACAGTTTTGAGGGTGCGGTGATATGTGCAGTTAACCACAATGGCGACTCTGATTCTACTGGGGCAATTACGGGGAATATTGTGGGCGCGAAACTTGGATATCAAAAAATCCCAAAATACTACAAAGAAAATGTTGAACTTAAGGATTTGATTCTAGAACTTGCGGACGATATGGCTAGAGGTGTGCCAATAGATAAAAATGGCACAGTTTCCGATAAAAAATGGTTAGATAAGTATCTTTATATTAAGAAATAGTATTTATTGAATTTTGTGGCGAGTAGAGACTGGTGATGTGCTACGAGGGGTGGCTTTGCGGCGTGGAACTGGTCGTGATGAAGTTGGTCGAGGTGGAACTGGACGTGGTATTTGGCGCGCAGCTTGAGCGCGAGCAGTAGTGGCACGTGCTGCATTAGTACGTGTTGTAACTGTAGTAGAGCGGGCAGTGGTACGGGCGGTTGTTCGCATTGGACGTGTTGCGGTACGATTAATGCGCCTAGGGTAAAGAGAGCGACGAGGCTTCTTGGCGGATTTTTTGGTGGCGTTTTCGGCAATACGTGCTTCGATTCTGGCAGTGGTTTCGGTGATAGCTTCTGTATCTCCAGCAGCCTCATGGATGGCTAAAATTTGGCGAAGGGTACTTAGTGAATGATCTAGCCCATAAGCAGATTCTAGCGCGGAGAGTGCGTTTTTGCGATTCCCTAATTTTTCTTCAGCTTTAGCAAGGGCGATATATCTAGCTGGCATATCACCTTCAAGTTCAAGAGCTTGGTTAAAGGCCATGGCGGCTTTTTCGTATTCACCAGTTTCTAAATAAATTAAACCAACGTTATGAAGTGATGAGGCGTTATTATCTAGAGATTGAGCAATTTCAAAGCATTCAATTGCTTCATTAAATTTTTGACTTTTGGCGTAAAGAATACCAAGACGGTTGTAGGCGGCAGCGTTTTTCTCGTCCATTTTAAGAATGGCCAGCAAGGCTTTTTCGGCACGAATTGGCTTTCTTTCCCGCATAGAAGTTTGGGCAATGCCCCAAAGTTTTTTGACGCGAATAGCGGTTTTTTCATCAGGTTTTTCCTCGGCTTTTTTGTTTTTGAATAAAGGAAAAACAAAAACCATATACATTGCAATTAAAAGAATAGCAAAAATGCCTAACATAAGTTCTATTTTAGCATAGATCGGCCACAAGGTGAAGTTTTATATTGCCATTTTGCTTAAGATTTTCGTGAAGTTTTAGGAAATTTGGTAATTTTTTGAGATAAATAGGGTCGCTGGTTTTAAAATAAGATTTATAGAGAATTTCAATGGCGGCAGAGGTGATCGCAAGGATAAAGGTTCTAGAGTAGTCCTTTTTCTTGTATAGAGGGTCTGTGAAAATTGTTTTAGTAATAGCTGGCAAATCAGCACTTCTTGCAGAAACTAGACTTCTGGCGTAGAATTTGATGGTCTCATCGCAGTTTAGAGGTTTGTCAAGTGCGTTTTTTACTCTCAGCAAGTATAATTCCCCTCTAGAGAGGATAGTGGGAAGCAGGGCGGAAGGATTGGAAGTAATAAAAATAAAGTGGTAATTCAGCGGTGGTTCCTCTAGCAGTTTTAAAAAGGCATTTTCGGCGTGTTCGTTCATTTTTTCGGCAGATTTGATGAGGATTATAGTATCTTTTTTTTGTTTGACTTTACAGAAGTCAATAATTTCTCTGATTTTATCAATTGTAATCTTGTCTTTTTCTGGAGAAATTTCTAAAGAGGCGCTTAGGTTGACTGGGGTATTATCTGGAAGCACAAATATGCAAAAATCAGACTTTCTTGCGATATCTTCTAGATTCTCTAGACTATCTAGAAACATTAGAGGAGTTCCTTTTCAAATTCGGTAGGAAGTGGAGCTTTGAATGTGGCTCTCTCCCCTGTTTCTTTTCCGGGAATAGTAATTTCTAGAGAGCCAGCATGAAGGAATAGGCGATCGGCAGGATGTTCTTTGTTGTAGACTTTGTCACCCAGGATTGGACAACCGATGTATTTAAGATGAACGCGTAGTTGATGGGTGCGTCCAGAAATAGGCTTAAGTTCCAGAAGGGCTAGATTATTATTTTCCTTCAAGACTTGATAGATGGTCTCGGCAGGTTTGCCCTTGGGATCCACCATAAAAGTAGTAGGGTGTTTTAAATTTCTGGCAATTGGAAGGTCAATCTTAGCGGTTTTTAGTTTAGGGATTCCGGTAGTGATAGCATAGTAGGTTTTATGAGCTTTGCGCTCCTGAAATTGGTTTCTTAAGAATTTTTGAGTGGCCTCATTTTTGGCAAGAATTACTACTCCGGAAGTGCCACGATCTAAGCGATGGACAAGTAATCCATAATCCTCTAAAGTTGGCTCTAAAGTGAATTCTCCTTTTGCCATCGAAAGTAGCCCAGCTGGTTTGTTTAAGACTAATACATTGTCATCCTCGTAAATTTTAAAGTTTTCAACATCTTTTGGTATAGTTTTTTGGGGAACTTTTAAAGTGATTGTTGGGGAGGTTTTGGTGGTAATATCATTTTCTGTGATTTCGGTGATAATTTCAGCATTTGGTTTTTTGATTATCTTATTATCAACAGTAACATAGCCTGATTTGATGAAGTTTTGGAGAGTACTGCGATTATAATTTGGATATTTTTCTACCAGTAATAAATCTAAGCGAACACGCTTTTTTTCTGTATTCTTACTCAAAATTAAGTCGCCGTTTTTGACGCGCGACATATCGGGTTTACTGAATTTTTTACCAGTGATGATCATAACAATAAATGGTGGAGTGTACGGGATTCGAACTCGTGACCTCTACTATGCCATAGTAGCGCTCTAACCAACTGAGCTAACACCCCATTTACTTTATTTTAGCACAGATTATGCTAAAATAAAAGTATGGAAACAATTTTAACTGGTATTAGAGTAAATAGTGAGCCAACACTTGGAAATTTTCTTGGCGCGATGCTTCCGATGGTAAGGCTTTCTAACAAACATAGCAAAGACCATAACATTAATATTTTTATTCCGGATCTACATTCAATTATTGCTGAAGTAGATGGAGATTTTCAGAAAAATTTAGTCAATTCCATCAAAATCTATCTTGCAGCGGGACTCAAAATTAATGAAAATGTTCATGTCTACCGTCAAAGTTATGTGCCGGCTCATTCGGAGATGTGTTGGATACTAAATTGTGTGGCTAATATGGGTGAAATGCAGCGCATGACTCAGTTTAAGGATAAAAGTGAAGGTAAAAAATCCGTTAACGTTGGGATTTTTGACTATCCGGTACTGATGGCAGCGGATATTTTGTTGTATTCAGCAAAATATGTACCAGTGGGTGAGGACCAATTTCAGCATTTAGAGCTGACGCGTAATATTGCAATGCGTTTTAACAACCGTTTTGGTAATATTCTGACGGTTCCAGAAAAAACAGAAAAACAGGCAGAATTTATGGGAACAACGGACGGAGTTAGGATTCGTGATCTTTCCGATCCAACTAAGAAAATGAGCAAATCTAATGCCTCAGAAAATAGTAAAATTATGTTGTCGGACAAACCTGAACTTGCCACACGTAAAATTATGTCCGCTACGACTGATTCTCTGGGCAAAATCCAATACGATATGTTTAATCAGCCTGGTATATCTAATCTTTTGCAAATTGAGGCCCTAATCAATGATAAGCCGCTTCAAGATGTGATTTCTACTTGGCAAGGAGAATCTCATTATGGAGATTTGAAGAAACAAGTAGCGGGTTCGATTTCGCAATTTTTGTCGCATTTTCAGGAAAGTATGGCGGCAATTCCAGATGAGATGGTTTACGAACTTTTTGAGGTGGGTGAGGAATACGCTAATAATGTCGCCGATAAAAAACTTTTAGAAGTGCAAAAGGCTTTTGCTTTACGTTAACTCATGGTATAATCGGAGTAATAGGAGGTCTATGTCTAGAGCAATACAAGTAGATACAAAAACTTTTGTCAGGTTTTGGCTTGTGGTTGCAGCCATGTTTATTATTTTGTTTTTTATTAACCAGGCTCTAACAGGACTTTTGCTGGTGGGCGCGGCGTTGTTTTTGGCATTGGCGATTTGGCCGCTTGTTAAAAAAGTCGATAAAACAATTAACCGTAAAAAAAGTAGACTTGGACTTTCCGCTGGAATCGTGGTTGGTGGCGTAGTGCTAGTATTTCTGCTTGCAGTAATGGTAGTGGGACCAGTTTTGGTGTCGGAAACTTCGAAATTTGTTTCTACGGCGCCAGAACAAATTCAAAAAACTATTTCTGGCTGGGATGGGATCAATACCTTTGGTAGTATTTTTGGGATTGATGATGCTAGGGCCCAGATCATTGCACAACTTAAACAGATGTCTTCTGATTTTCTTTCTTCTTTTCCACAAACTCTTTTTGCAAGTATTGGGACCGTTGGGAGTGTACTCGCGGGGTTAATCATAGTTGTGGTTTTGACGATATTATTCTTGACTCAAGGTCCGGCACTGATGGAGTCATTTTGGAATCGAATGGGTAGCAAGAATTCCAAGGTTGCTGCTACTGCAAAACAGATCGCTGGCAAACTTGCAAATGTTATTACGCGTTATGTCACTGGGCAAGTTCTTGTAGCAATTCTAGATGGCATTGTAACTACAGTTGCAGTGTTTGTATTGTCTATTATCTTTAGGTTCAATTCTGGGCTTGCATTGCCAATGGGCATGGTGGCGATGATTTTTTATCTCATTCCAATGGTTGGGCCGATTATTACTGCTGGTGTAGTTTCTCTCATCTTGTTCTTTTCCGATCCATTTGCGGGCCTTTCGTTCTTGGTATTTTATATCGTTTATGAACAAATAGAAAATAATATAATTTCACCAAAAGTACAGGGCAATTCTATGTCGTTGCCTCCGCTAGTAATTTTAATTTCAATTGTAATTGGTATGTATATGTTTGGCCTAGTCGGTGCGATTATTTCTATTCCGATTGCTGGATGTATTAAGGTCCTCTTTGATGAGTATCCGAATATTAAAGCTCTCAAAGGAAAAGCAGATTAGCCTATTTAAGTAATTGCCAGATAGCACCATTTGGGGTGTCTAGGAGTGTGATGTTTTCTTTGGCGAGTTCATCTCTGATTTGGTCGGAGGTTTTAAAATCCTGCTTTTTTCTAGCAGATTCACGCTCGGTGATTTTTGGGAGCAGCTTGAGTGTAAGATCAGGGACAGAGGCGACCAAATCAAGACCGAGCAAATCGTCTACAAAGCGCCAATCAGAAAGAGTGAGGATGGAATTATCAATGTAGGCCAATACTTCTGATGAATTAAGGTTTTCTGAAACGAAGGCAAGAGCTTTATTTCTATTAAATTTGACTTTTTCTCTGTCTGTTTGGTTTTTTGGGGCTTGATAGAGTTTTGCGATGCGATTTCTCCAACCAAGTCGTCGAGTTTTGGCGGCGGCAAGATCGGAAAAACTAAAATTCCTCTCTCCACGATAGTGGCCCTGTAAAACCCAGAGTTTAAAATCTAGTGGCATAAACCCTTTTTTCTCTAAGTCTTTTAGGGTATAGATATTGCCAAGAGATTTAGAGATTTTTTCGCCGTCTATAGTAATGAAATTGCAATGAAGCCAAAATTTTGCGAGTTTAGTATCAAAAGCAGCTTCTGTCTGTGCGATTTCATTGGTGTGATGAACGGGGATGTGGTCAATTCCGCCGGTGTGAATATCGATAGGAATACCAAGTTCCTCTTTGATGATGGTGGAACACTCCAAGTGCCAGCCAGGATAACCGGGGCGGCCAAGATAATCCCATTTCATTGCGTGATCTTCGCCAGGTTTTATAAATTTCCAAACGGCAAAATCAGAGACGTTTTTCTTTTCGCTATTAAATTTTACTCTGGCGCCAGCACGCATTTGATCTAGATCTAGCCTGGCAAAATCGGCATAAGTTTTGAACTTGCTAGTGTCAAAATAAATGCCATCAGACGTTTCGTAGGTGTAGCCCTTTTCTGTTAAGCGATTAACTAGTGCCATGTCCTGCTTGATATAGTCAGTAGCCTTGGCGATTTTTTGAGGTTTTACTAAGTTTAGGGAGCGAAAATCTTTTAAGAAAGCTTGGCTATAAAAATCAGCAATCTCCCAGACGGTTTTTCCTTCCCTTTTGGCGCCTTTTTCTAGTTTATCCTCGCCGTCATCAGCGTCAGAGGCAAGATGCCCGACGTCGGTTAAATTAAGTACGCGATTAACATTAAACCCGTGTAGGGCTAACATTCTAATTAGCAAATCCCAATAAATATAGGAAGTAAGATTGCCAATATGGGCGTAGCTATAAACTGTAGGGCCGCAGGTATAAATTGTGACGTTCTTTTCGTCTTGCGGTTTAAACTCGGTGATTTTATGCTCTAACTGGTTGTATAACTTAATCATTTATGTGCTCCTAACCTTTGTCAGAATTATTATCATCGTTGGTGTTATTATCTTTATTAGGATTGTTGTCATCAGGATTGCTATTAGCATTTTCTTTAATACTTATAATGGCACCCACTAATTCATGGACAGTGTCATTATAGGAAATATCATAGGTCCTAAATCCAGCAGCATAGGGATGTCCGCCGCCACCAAAGAAAGCGGCGATTTTGTCGGCATATGGAAAATCTTCCATGGTCCTAACTTTGCCAGTTACTTTACCATCTGGATAGGTTTTAATTGCGACGGCAACTTTAACACCTTCTACCATGCGTAGCTCCTCTAGAATAAGGACATTAGGATTGTATTGATCGGAATATTCAGAGATATCTTCCCAGGGAATATGGACGGTAACTAATTCACCGTCTAAGAAATATTCAAGACGCTTGATTAGGTCTGCTTTGTAATCTAGAATGCGTGGGGTTTTCTTGGAGAATTCTCGTCGGTGGTCGTCTAATTTTGCGACGTTTAAGCCTCTCGAAACAAGATCACCAATAACGTTAAAAGTATCAGCAGTAGTAGAAGGAGAAACTAAGCCTAAGGTGTCAGAAAGAATACCATAATAGAGATATTCAGCGGATTTTCTTTCTAAGTTGTAGTATTTATCCCCTTCTTTTAGTGGAGTCTTAGATAGTAAGCCTTGCTCTGTTGCGACTTTATAAATCAAATCCGCGCAAGCTGGTAAAGTTTGGATCAAGCCTTGATGAGAAAAGGTAATGTCATCATCGGTTTCGTGATGGTCAAGGACAAACACTGGAGAATTAATTAAGCGCTCTTTGATGGCTGGAACATCAAGAAGCTTGGACAGTAGAATTTCGGCAGCTGTGTCAACGATAATGTAGCCATCCGCCTGAAAATCGAATTCTTGAGACACCCGTGACCAGTCATCATAGTATCTTAGATATTTAGGGACTTCTACTGGGCAATATAGAGATACTTCCTGGTCTTTTAATAGATAGTCTAGAGCAAGAGCAGAACCTAAAGAATCGCCATCAGGGTTTTCTGCTTGAATTATACAGATTTTTGACTTGTCTTTTAGAAATTCAGAAAATACGTCGTACATATGTTAATTATAACATATTATATATCTGTGCGGTTTTCAAGAGCAGCAGAGAGGGTGATTTGGTCGGCATAAGAAAGATCGACGCCTAGAGGAAGGCCACGGGCGAGGCGGGTGATTTTGAGGGCTGGATATTTTTCTTGAAGAGTTTTTTGTAATAACAAAGCCGTAGCCTCGCCCTCAACGGAGGGGTTGGTTGCAATGATAACTTCTTTTGCTTTATCTGATTCAACACGCTTAAGTAGCTCTTTGATGTGGAGTTGATCTGGGGTGATGCCATCAATAGGGGAAACAGCACCACCAAGGACGTGATATGTGCCGTGATAGCCTCTGGTTTGCTCTATGGCGTAAATGTCTAAAGGTTCCTCAACCACTAGAATTGTGGTTTTATCACGAGAATCATCTGCATAAAGTGGAGAGACCTCTTCGTTACTATCAATCAGAGCAAAAGTGACTGGACAAGATTTGACATTTTGATGGAGATTTTCTAGTGCACTGGAAATATTAGCAGAGAGGCTTTTGTTTGCGCGAAAAAGATAATAAGCGTAACGCTCTGCCGTGCGTGGACCAACGCCCGGTAAGGCGCCTAAGGCGTCAATGGTATCTTGCAACGATTTTGGCAGCATAACACCAAATTATAGGCCAAGATTGCCAAGTTGGCCCATTAGCGGTTTCATTTTGTCGGTTGCAATCTCTTGAGCTTTAGCATAGCCATCGCGGAAACAGTTTTCAATCCAACGCTCTAGTTCGTGGATATCATCGAAATCGATTTTTTCTGGATCGAGAGTAACTTTTTTGACTTTGAGTTCACCATTAATTTGAACAACAACGGCACCATCGCCAGCTTCAACTTCTACGACTTCGTTTTTGAGCTCCTTTTGGGCTTTGCGAAGTTGATTTAACATTTTCATTTGATCCATGGTTTGACCCATATTATTCTCCTTTTTCTTGATTTGCTTCTAATGCACCTTCGTATATGTATATTCTATCAGAATTTGTAGATTTTGGCGAGGTGATTATGCGAGATAAGTTATAAGATAATTTAGAAGGCCATTTACCAAGCGTGGCAATGCGAATATTCTTAGAATCAGGATTAGAGACATAAGTAGTGATGGTGTAATCTGTTTTATCCTCTAAGATGTGATAGAAATCGTATTCTAAGACGCCGCCTTGGATCAGAATAGTAGTGCCTGGCTCTACCTTTTCGTAGATTAGTGATAAATCATTTGTGAACTTATCAGCGACTACTGGGTTGTAACGGTAACCAAAGAGATAGTGACTGAGACTCGTGACAATCATAATTCCAAGAATAGTAGCAATAGGTATGAGGCCAAGTATACGTGCGTAAGGGTTTTCTGGGAAAAGGCCATACCATTTTTCCAGGATATAGCGGATACCATGTGCGGTTAAGATTGCAAATGGAATGATGATGAGTACAGCGGCAAAAGGATTAAGGCCGGCAAGTAAAATAGTAAAGATGATAAACATAGAGGCGATGGAGTTTCTAGAGGCAAAGAAGCCTTTGGTGGTGGAGATTAGGCCAGTGATAGCGAGGGCGAGCGAAGCGAGCCCGATCATTGGAGCTAAGAATACGGATTCGATATTGCCGCTCCAAGAGAAAAACGGCAAGAAAGCATCTTTGATATTGGAGAAATATTTACCCCAAGAGAAATCATCCATAAAAGTAAGAGATTTTAGAGTTTCTGGATGGCGAAGCACTTCTAGGGTAAAGGCGGAGATAACGGTAAGAGTAATAATAATTCCTAGTACCAAGATGGCTTTTGGCATAGATTTTACAATAAAACGAAGGTGCGGATGGATTAAAGCGTAAATTATGCAAAAAATTGCAAAGTAGATTAAGTACGGTGTAAAAATCGAAAGGATTAGACACAAGCCAAAGAATATGGAATAAATTGTTTTGGGGAGAGTTTTCCCTTCTATCTTAGAGCCAAGCCAAAGTAAAAGCGTTGGCCAAAAAACTAACATAATTAGCGGAGTCCCAGAGCCGGCGATATAGAGAAATGGTGCAGAAAGTACAGTTAAAATTGAAGCAATAATAGCAACATTATTTTTGAACCAGCGGTTTAAGAGCAAAATCAGCAGAATGCCTAACAAACAACCAATAATAATACTTGGAAGTTTAATAGCGTAAGCATTAAGTCCAAAAATACTGATAGATAGTTGTTGTAAGAAATGGTATGGCAGATCAGCTATTTGGCCGTCCATGATTGATTTTATGGAAACTTCATGTGAGGTAACAGTTGATTCCATCTCCATCTCGGAGAGTCCGTTTGGAGAGATTAGCGGCATACCAAAAAGTAAAATAATTAAAGCAATCGCCAGTAAGATATAACCGATGGCAAAACGATGTCGGTATAGAAAAAGCTTGGAAATGGTTATTTTCTTCACATAAACATTATAACATTCTAACTTGATGCTTGTCTAGACTTCGTCGGTATGCTTTTTGTCTAGCGACATAAAGCGAGAGTATTCAAATTGAGTAAATAATTCAATTTTGCCTACAGAGCCGTGGCGGTGTTTTTGGATTAATAGTTCGGTAATATTGGTATCCTCGTAGCCTTCTTCGTTATGATGATAATAGTCATCGCGGTGGAGCATCATGACAAGGTCAGCATCCTGCTCGATAGAGCCAGAATCACGGAGATCGGAGAGCACAGGGCGAGGGTCATCGCGTCCGGTAACATTACGCGAAAGCTGAGCTAGAGCTACAACTGGAATATTAAGTTCGCGCGCTAGCTGTTTTAGGCCTTTGGATATTTCAGTGATTTCTTGGACACGATTACCGGCATAGCGATCAGAGCCAGCAATTAACTGTAAATAATCAATAACAACAAGACCAATAGGGTGATCATCTTTGTGGTCGTGGACGGCGCGACGGGCGCGGTTTCTAATCTCTAAGGATGTCAAGACACTGGTATCGTCAATGTAGAGTGGCACTTCGCTCATTTCGCCAAGAGCTTCATTGACTCTACTAAATTCGTCATCAGAAATGTTACCACCACGGATATTCCAGCTGTTGACTTCGGCAATATCAGAGACGATACGGTCGGAAATTTCACGTGCGGCCATCTCCATTGAGAAAAATAGCACGCCGACATTATTGATGGTGGCAATGTTGTAGGCGATGTTCTGGGCCATGGTAGTTTTACCCATACCAGGACGTGCACCGATGATGATAAGATCGCCCCTTTGGAGACCAGCAGTTTTGGCATCAAGATCTTTAAAACCAGTTTTAAGTCCAGAAACAGTTTCACCACTTTCTCTTAATTTTTCTAGGCGATCAAAAGTTTCCAAGGTTAGATTTTCCAGAGATTTGTAGTCAGCCTTGGTTGATTTATCAGAGACGGAATAGAGTTTTTTCTCGGCTTCGGCGACAAGTTCAGCGGTATCTTGACTCTCATCGTAGGCGGTTTCGGCAATAACAGTACCAGTGTTAATTAAATTCCTTCTGGTAGCGCAATCGGCAACAATATCTGCATATGCATCTGCGTTGGCGGCAGTAGGCACAAAATTGGTAAGTTCAGTTAGATATGGCGCTCCACCGATTTCTTTTAAGGTTTTTTCCGCGCGAAGTTCGGAGGTCAAAGTTAGTAGATCAATAGGACGATGGGTATTGTAAAGTGTGGTCATGGCCTTGTAAATTTGGCCATTTTTTTGCTCATAAAAATCTTGGAATTTGACTTTTTCTAAGAGGTCTGGGAAATTATCATCGGATAGCAAAATAGCGCCGAGTAATGATTTTTCGGCATTAATATCTTGAGGTGGGATACGTCCACCACTATTACTTGAATGGGTTGCCATCTAAATTAACCTCCTGTACATTACCCATTATATCAGAAATTTGTGGCGTCGTGGCGGAATTTTTGAAAAGACTTTGATCTTCAGTGATTTCAATTTCAAGGTTCCCCGGCAGGCAGGTTTTTAGGATTTTTAGGTTATTTTCGTGAGATATAATTTTTTGATCATAACTGCGGACAAAATAGAGGTAGAGTGTCTGATTTTTTAGCAAATATTTTGCTTTTTTTAGAGAATTGGAAACTATGACACTTTTTTCTGCAATGGCGGAAAGATAATTGTCCCAAGAGAAGGACGAGTTAGTATTTTTTGGAATAGTGCTGTTTTTAGGCGGATCTGTGGGGTTTTTGGTATTTGACGCTGCTACACTAAGGTTTTTACGATTTGCGCTAAAATGAGGCTGTTCGGCCGTCTGGTGGAGAAAAGCTAATAATAATTTGGCTTCTGGGAAAGGATAAGTTACTTCTGGCAATTTCTCTAACAGGGATAGGTAATATGGTTTAGGGTCTTTAATAATAGCGTTAATTAGATCTTCGGCAATAGATTCTGGTTTGACCCCAGTATTTAATACATCTTTTAGGGTGTTAATAATAACAGTGGTATCACCCTGAGTATACGCTTCTAATAAGTTATTAATTATATTATTTTCTGGTAGTCCAAGGATATCTATTATAGTCTTTTGGTCGATTTTTTGATTTTTGATGGTAGAAATTTGGTCAAGTAGAGAAATGGTATCTCTAAAACTGCCGCCACCGCGCTCGATAATGATATTAAGAGCGTCATCTGTAATCTCGATTTGTTCTTTTTTGATAATGTCTTGGAGGTGCTGACGCATAACATCAGGGGTGGCAAGGTGGAAATTATAGACTTGAGTGCGTGAAGTAATAGTGGCTGGTACCTTGTAAGCATCTGTAGTGGCCAGGATAAAAACGATGTGTTTTGGCGGTTCCTCAAGCGTTTTTAAGAGAGCGTTGAAGGCTGATTTAGTTAGCATGTGAACTTCATCGATGATATATACTTTGTATTTCCCTTCCGATGGCGCGACGCAGGCTTTTTCTCTTAGTTCCCTGATATTATCAACGCCGGTATTAGAAGCGGCGTCAATCTCAATGATATCAGTGTAGGTATCTTCGATTTCGTATTGGAAATTATTAATTTCGTGGGCAAAAATACGCGCAACAGAGGTCTTGCCGCAACCTCTTGGGCCAATAAAAAGATAGGCATGGGAAATTTTGCCAGATTTGAGGGCGCTAGAGAGAGGTTTTGTCACCTGCTCCTGCCCAACTACCTCTGACATTTTGGTCGGACGGTATTTTCTATATAATGCCTTCATTAATATTATTATATCACTTCCATAATGTCGCACAACGTACATTGTACGACTATAGAGG
>CAYYEY010000018.1:1197-14161 GCA_964471175.1 uncultured Candidatus Saccharibacteria bacterium | reverse complement strand
GGTGATTTTAACCAGAGAGCTAGAGATTACTTGCAGCAGATGGCTAACAATGGTGCAGCGGATGCAAGATATGTTCTTAACCTACTTAACAGCAACCCCAATAAGAGGCTTGCTGCTGGCACGAGTTATTATGATCCAAGTATTAGGTATAACAGTAATAGAGACAATACAGCTCTTAATATTTTAGGTTTAAGGTTGGTATAGGAGGAATATGAGTTTTGAATCAGTAATGGAGCAAGAACGAATAAAAGCTCAACAGCTAGCCCAGCTAAGAGCTGCTAACAATTACAACAACCAAAAATCCGCGCTAGATCAAAAATATGAAAACAAAGGTTTGGGTGGTTTTTTAGGCGATCTTGTGGGTGGAATTGGTAAAACTATTGGAGATGTCGGAAAAGGCGTTGGAGGGTTATTAGGTACGGCAGGAGCTAGTGTTGGAGATATCGTTAATAGTATTAAGGATGGAAAAGTCACAACCGAAGCTACCAATTCATTTAAAAGATATTGGTATGGCGGAGAGGATGATGCAGATGCGGCCGCTAAAGCAGCCGGCACTTCTCTTAATGCCGCTACAACTTTAGCATCAACTATCTTACCCGGTGCGGCTGCTGGCACTACAGCTGGAAAAATAGCTGCCGGAACAGCCGCTAACACAGCAGCTGGTGCATTAGGTGGTGTTGCTGACGAACTGCAAGAACAAGGCAAAAATGCAAGCCTTGAGGGTGCTACTAACCGTGCGATATCCGGTGCGGCTGCAGGTCTTGTTACTGGTGGATTAAACAAAAAACTGGGGAATGCTACTTCTAAAGTCGGTTCAGCTCTGCTCAATAATAAACTAGCAACATCCGCTGTTGGACGTGGTGCATTATCTGGAGCTTTGGGTGGTAGCGTTGGAGCTGGTACTTCTGCAGCTCTTGCAGGCCAAGATATTGGCTCTGCAGCATTACAGGGTGGCTTAACTGGTGCTATGGGAGGTGCTGCTCAGGGTGGAATTATGAGTGGGACCAGTAAGTTAGCAAGAAATATGAGAGATGATATATGGGCCGATTCAAGCGAAGGGTTCGGCAGACGCTACCACCAATATTCTGGCAACCCAGATGGTGCCATCGATTACTTAATGAAAAGGAAAAAAGGTGAGGTTCCATCAGCTATTACTAGTAAAGCTGTCGGAGATATTACCGGGAATGATAGAATTGATTTTGTCTATGGAAAAACTGGGAAGGGTGGGTATGGACTTGCTCATATAGCAGAAAAACATGGTCTGGAAACATTGCAAAAGATCCCGGATATATTGCAAAACGGGTCAGTAGTAGATCATCCACGATACACTAATGAAAAACGAATAACTCTCGTGAGTCCAGACGACAATACTACTGGAGTTAGATTAGACTGGAATGGCAATAAAAAACAGTGGGTAGTTTCATCATTCGATGGCTTACCTACTGGTCTTAAAACTTCTGCACCGAGTGCTAATGATAACACTATTACGGGAGATCCAACCAGCCGCAATACAAGCGGTGCACTGGGTAATTCTAGTGTATCACAAAATACTAAAAATGTCAACCAGCAAGAGCTTTCCACCTCCCTACCTGGTCAGCTACGTAAGAAAGCGGCCGAGAAGCTGCTAGATCAATACGGCACTATTGATAAGCCAATGGCTAAATCTGCTGACGCAATTAATAATGTCCAAAAAGTAGCTGATGCGGGCTTTGAGAAGCCAGCAGATGTGGAAAGAATGATCGGCGCTATAACTGGTGACAATGGCAAAGTTACAAAACTAACTAGGCAATTGGTCGCAACGGCTGCACCAGTCAATACATTTGACGGCCTTGATGACCTAATTGAAAATCAAATTACGCTTGCTGGTCTTAATGGTACAGACGCTGCTAAATATGTAAGAAGTATAATGAAAGCACAGCTAAACAGATTACCATCTCGTAGAGAAGGTTCTGTAACTTATACAGACAATGCTGAGGATGTGTTTGACATTGTAAAAAGCCTAGAAAAGCGATCTGCTAATCTCAAAGGCAAATCTGGGAATAACTATAGTACTACTAATCCAGATAGACAAGATGAAGCTGCTGTGCTTGATTCGATTGCTAACGTACTAAAAGACCGCATCTACGAGGGCGCAGCACCAATGGAACAAGTACTCACTCCAGAAGTCAGGCAAGATTTAGTTAATCTCGCACCAAAAAACGAGAAATGGGTTAATTATGTTGATAACACCATTATGAAGTCGCGTGATATTGGTGAGCTAAGAAATACTGTTGCGCCTTTTGTCAACATGGGTAAACTTATCGAAAACCAATACATGAACTACGGCACTTATGGCCAAAGAGTAGGCGATAGCGCGAAAGAGGCTGGCAAATTTGCTAAAGCGTTATTCAAAGTACCAATCGCAGGCCAAATTGCAGAGGGAGTTGCAAATTCTAACATTGCAAAAAGAGTAATGTCTAAAGGCTACTCTAAAGCGGCAGATATTGCAGCTAACCAGCCAAAAGTCATGGAAGCAGAAATAGTACCTAACCAGGGTCTACAAAATATGACTTCAGCGCAGGCAACCAGTCAGCCAAATAACCTAAATATCCTCGGAAACTTTATTGGTCGTACTACTGGCTTGCAAAAAGCAGATAATAATATGACAAACTTACAAAAAGCCCAAGATTATAAAAATCTTGAGGATATGTTTGCTGATGTTGCTAACTACGGCTCTGGCAATAGCGAAGTTATGAGTTTAGATGGCCTAGGTGGTACTGGGTACGGTTATGGCCCACAGACCGGAGCCACAAGCCAACTAGCCAGCCAAATGAACGAAATCGCAGGAGCTATGACCAATGCTTTGGCAGCAGGAGATATAAATGCCTATAGCCAATTAGCTGATATGTACTCTACCGCATATAAGATTTATCAAGCACAGGCAGAGATGTCTGGCCTAGGTTCTAGCTCGACCGCTGGTACTTCTAATATAAAGCTATCCAAGACTCAGCAACAGGCCAATGCTGCCGCACTGGCGCTTGACCAACTTGAAGGGATGAACCCAGACTTTGGCTATACCGTATCTGATATACCTCTACTCAACCTTGTGAACATAGGTGGAAACAACTATGACTCTACGGCCAAAAGCCTAGCCATGAACATCGGTTATATGCTATCCGGCGCAAATATTAAGCAAGACGAAGCAGAGGCAATAGGAAAGGCTTATGTGCCACAGCCATTCGACAATGATGCCACAAGGCAATACAAGCTACAGCAAGCTAGAAAAATCATTCAGCAATACCAAAATACCTATACGACTGATGCTAATAATAACTACTAAGCGTAGGAAAAGGTAGAGGCGCACATCGTCTATTTGTAATTTTTGAGTATAAACTGTTCAATGGCAGATACGAGTTCTTTTGCGTCAATGTCAGCATTAAACCCCGCAATACTATTTTCTATCCCTGGGAATATCACGGAATAGTATGTGATCTTTTTGTCATTATCTGTTTCAATATTATTTACTGGGTTTCGCAAAACGGAATCGACACAATTTCGGGCGATTTTATGAGCTATTTTTTTACGGTATGCAATTGGCATTTTAGAAGTAGTGACCTTGTAATTGGATAGCATTGTTGAATAAGCATCATGTTGTCTTTCATAAAGATTTATGAATGATTGGTTGGTCAGATTGTGTATTCGTTTCAAGTCACCAGCGGTCTTATCTAGGAAGTTGGCATTATCATCTAATTTCCTCTGTAATGCATTCCTTTGGTTTCTAAAATCGAACACTTTATATATAAGGTATATTATTCCAATAATGATCCCAATACCAATAATTGAATAATTATTGCTATACATTACCAAACTCTCCTTTTCTCCCACAAAAATGGGCTAGTATTTTACTCATGGTCCGCACGAGCATAGAGGATTAATTCCTGCTAAATAAATACTAGCCCATCTCTGGAATTAATCACTTCTTTATGTTCATGCGGACAATTTTATTATATACCAATTCTGACCGCATTGTAAGTGATATAATATAGACAGGCGATGAGTTCTTTTCAAAGGAGGTGGTATGTATGATACAGTTCACTGGATTAGTAAAATGCTCTGACGATAAAGAAATCGAATCAGTCATAGCTGGTCTAAAGAGATTACCGGACGTCAAGATCGAACAAATGGGAGACCGTATTGAGGCATACTATATGCCGGAGGATGATGATCCTGACACGGTTATAGAAAGCACCGTCAAAAGGATTATCAACGTTCTGGAAATAGTTGACACGCACGGATTCAGCATTATCTTTGGGAGGTGATCCAACATATCTATTCTCTAATCTGGGTAGGACATTTAGTTCTACCCATTCCAAGAACTCTGAATATGTGCTATAATTGCACTAATGGCGATGCGTGAGGACAATTTATGTCTAAAGCATCAATTTCTAAGAACAAAAACTACAAAAATATAACAGCTATTTTGTTAATTGGTCTTGTCGGTGTAGTCGCGACCTTCTTTGGCATAAATGTAATATTTAGCGTTGATGGCGGTGAAGTCAAACTTACACTTGGCACTACCATTGAATATGCAGACGATAAAGATAAGGTATCTACCGTACTAGAAACTGCCGATGGTCAGGTAGAAATTACTGACGAACCAGCAACAGTTAATTTTGTCGATTCCGGACTTATTGAAGGATGTCCAGAGGATGAGGAATGTGGACAGGGCGCGTATGTGTACGTCCCAACAGATACCTATACCGATTTCTATAACTATACTTTGGGCAAATGTATAGACGTAGATGGTTATTATGGTGCGCAATGCTGGGACCTCGGAGCAGCCTTCTGGATGAATTACACCGAGGATGGACGTACTTTGTCTACTTGTGGAACTGGTGGTGCTAAAGGTGCTTGGCTTTGTAAAGAGCAGAACGCTGGCACTGAGTTCGAGCTTATAACTGATACCCATAGCTTGCAGGCCGGTGACTGGATTATTTTCAACAACGGCATTTATGGCCATGTTGGCATGGCTCTTGGTGGCTATAATAACAACTATATTGCGCTTCTAGGCCAGAATCAAGGTGGTCCATGGTGTGCAGGTGGTGGATCGGCTACTAATGTAATCAACATGAGCTTAACTAGCTTTGCTGGCGCGTTCCGTCCAAAGACTTATATCAAGCCAGAACCTACTCCAGAACCACAGCCAACTGGTAATTATGTTTACCAAAAAGGAGACTATTTCTCGGCTGTGCTAGTTAAACTAGGCTTATCTGATGGCAAAAATCTCTGGGGAATAAATGGAGATGTCAACTTTTACAATGAACAACTTAAGAACCAAGGGATTCTTGAGTACAGAGATGGCAAATACTGGAACAATATTCCTATCGGTACAGAAATCCACTTGGAGGCTAGATAAATGTCTGACGCGGTCATTGTGGGCATTATAGCGGCGGCTGGGTCGATAGTGTGCCAATTTATCATCAGCCACTCAAAAAACCGCGAGACAGACGCTAAAATGGCCGCACACGAGCAAAAGCAAGAGGATGGGCTAGAGGAAGTTAAAAAAGAGCTTCAGGGCGTTAAAACACGTCTCGACAAGCATAATGGATACGCGGAAAAGTTTGCGCAGACTAAAGAAACGATCATCGAGCTGTCAATCAACCAAAAGAACATTTTGGACGAAGTGGCCAGCATCAAAAAAGACGTTGAATACTTAAAAACTGATAGATGCAAATTATAAGGAGGCTTTATGGCAAAACCAGGCGGAAAACGTTGTAGATAACAAAAAAACAATAAACTGTCCACAAAGGGCAGTTTTTTGTGGTATAATGTAACTAATGGCGATGCGGTAGGTAACTATCGTGGAAATCGAAATTCTTAAGGGGGAAGGTAGAGAAAGTGGCGAAAGCCGCAAAGAGGAAAAGAAAAAAGAGTGTGTTTATGGTATCAAAGACATTACTCGCTCACTTGGTAACATTTCTGAGGAAGGATATAAATTACTAGCTTCTGATATGCTATCTGATGAGGAAAAAGACCAGCTAACTGACGTTATGGCCTATGCAAAAGGTGCTATGCGCATCACGGAAAAAATGCTCGCAGAGAAATCTGATGTTTCTGAGGAAATGCACAAGAAAATTGATGAAAAAGCTGATAACTTCTTAGCTGGCCTAGAATCTAAATAGGAGGTAAATTATGCAAAATATGCAGAACCTTCTAAAATTCTATCGCAAAAACAGCTCTACAATCATTCTTGATGTGTGCGATTATACATTCAAAGATGGAGACACTTTGTATTTTACTGTTAAGACCGCGCCAGATAATGACGAAACAGACGATTCAGCCCTTATCAAGGCTAGCTGGACGATTGGAACAGATGTCACTGTTGACCCGTATGACAATACTATTGACCTCAAATTAACCGCTGAACAAACTGATATTGATTTTGGTCAATATTTCTACGACATCAAGCTCGTAGAGAACAATGAAACAGCAGAAAACACGTTAATTACTGGCAATATCGCTATTATGGATGTTGCTACTTTGAGGGTATAGCATGGATGAGAATATAGCACTAATTAAGGTCTATCAAAAGAACCAGCACGTAACCGTGCAGGGTGTTGGTGGCCTTAAAGGGGAAACTGGTGCTAGAGGCAATGCCGGTGCCGGTCTGGCCATTACTGGCTCTGTAGATACTTATTCTGAACTACCTACAGGACTTGGCCCAGACGATGCTGGCAAGGCTTGGTTTAACCAAGCAGATGGAAAACTTTACGTTTGGTCCGGTACTAGGTTTCCAAGTGATGGTCAAGGCTCGCAGTTTGAAGGACCAGAGGGGCCTGCCGGACCTACAGGATTTAGCCCAAGTGCTTCTGTCTCTAAGTCTGGCGATACGACAACTATTACCATCACAGATAGAAATGGTACTACCACGGCTAATGTATATGATGGAGCGCAGCTCACAGATGGAATTATCAACGGCGCAGCTAATGATGCAACTACCGTCACAGGCTCTAAAATCGCTCTTTCAACTGTTGGTACGCCAAATATTAGAAATAATGCTATAGCTACAGACAAAATCGCAGATGGAGCCGTTACAACCGCTAAAATCGCAAATAGCGCGGTCACGGCTACCACTATCAACGATGGCGCAGTTACGACTGACAAAATCGCAAATAGTGGGGTCACAACTGCTAAAATTAATGATTCTGCGGTAACTCAGGCAAAAATTAATATGTCATCAATCACTGGATCGACATTCCCAATGTCTACTAGGACCGTTCAGCTTCCGTATGCCATCCAAGTGACCTTGACTCGCATATTCAACGTTGTAATTTTAACAACACCAACGCAAGTAAACTCAAATTATCCACAGAGTGGCTCTGGTAATGCAACAGAATCTATTCCGGCTGGCTATCGTCCATCTAATGAAATTAATATTGGCCTTGTTGCTATGCACGGTCGTGGTGGTACAGGTGGTATTGGAATAGGTGCTAATGGAGAGATTGAATGGTACGCGAGTTTTACCTCGGATGGTAGCTTTAGACCAGCATTAAGCGCATCGTGGCTAACTACTGACGCGTGGCCAAGTTAGGAGCAGATATGGTACAAAAGAAAAGATTTTTAAGAAATGTAGTCAAAGTAACACAAAAACAAGAACACGTTGTTGTCAAAGGTGTTGGTGGTTTACAGGGTGCAACTGGCCCTAAAGGTGATCCGGGTGAGAAAGGTGCTACCGGAAGTCCGGGGCCTGCCGGGCCTCCGGGCCCAGCCGGTGCAGATGGCAAAAACGGTAAGGATGGATATAGCCCATCGGCTAGAGTTGACCAGACTGACGTAGGCGCAGCCATCACTATTACTGATAAAACAGGCACTACTACGGCTACAGTAAACAATGGAGCCACTAAAACATCAGAATTGATAAATGATAGTGACTTCCAAACAGGTACAGAAGTGTCACAGGCTATAGGCTTAGAAGCAACTGCTAGGCAAAATGCTGATACTAGCCTTGGTAACTCGATTGATGCGATTGACACGGCCATAAACAAGGTATTTATGTCTGATCTGGCTGTTGATTCAAACCCATCAACTACCGTTGTACAATTAGACACTACTAAGGCAAACATCAAGACTGGGGTAACTACGACTGGAAATTTGCCACTTCCGGTAGCCTCTGCAACCCAAGCTGGTATTATGAACTCAGCTACTTATCAGGCTTTGACCCAGAATACAAGCGATATAGATGCTCTGCTAAACGGCGCTGTGGCCATCTCTGGGATTTCAGCATCTCCAACCCAAACTGAACTAACTACGGCATGGAAAACAGCCACAGGCATTTCTAATTTGATAAACCGTGCTGTTATTTATGACGTGACTAACAGCAAGCTCTGGACTTACTATACCAACACGTCTACTTGGTATTCGGCATCAGCTGGCGGTGGCTCTGTCACCGTAAACCAATTTACTAACTCATCTCTTGGTACTATTATGGGGTCAACTTCAGCTGGACAAGTATTTGCTGAGAATGATGGTACTGGCTCAGTCAATGGATGGGATTCACTCACTGCTACCGTCAGCGATCATACTTCTAAACTTGCTACTATTGCCAGTGGTGCAGAAGTTAATGTACAGAGCGATTGGACTGAAGCTGATGATACAGCCGACGACTTCATTAAAAATAAACCAAATATTCCATCAAAGACTTCAGATTTGACTAATGACAGCGGATTTGTAACTGGCGCGTCTGTGGGTAGCTCGCTAACACCGGTATATTCAAATAATGGTGCTTTGACAGCCTGTACAAGAAGCACGTCTGGCGCTAGGTTTAATGGCATTGCTACTATCTCCGGTGGTGTAACAGAGCTTGGTAAATATGTTGATTTGCATTTATCGCATGAGGACACGAGTGACTTCTCACAGAGGTTGCAATCAGAGTCAGGCTATCTGACCTTATATGATTCGTCAGGTACGGCCGACCTTAGATTAAGAGATAATGGAGTTAACAAGTCATTATTATCATGTTATGACACGGCCGCAAGAATCAGTAGCAATACTACAACGCCAAGCTCTACTGCTTTTGTGACAACTGCTAATATCCAGGATGGCGCGGTAACGTCTGATAAGGTCGCTTTTACATCCTCTGATGTCTCGGCTACTATGACTGTAGGGAACGGTTCAGCAACTAATGTTACGTTGAAAAAGATAGACCTTGGAAACGGGTTATTTATGGTTACTGGTATTGTTTATGCCTCAGCCACATCAGTTACTGCTGGTTCAAGTACTAATATTAAGCTACAATTTAATAATACTTTTACCGCACTCGGCGGTGTCGTAAGCGTATATCAGAATGTGTCCATAGGATCATATACGCAATACGCCCGCATTATTCCTAGCACGGGCAACATAGATAGTTATTGCTATACCCCATTAGCGAACCAGAATATATTTTGGTTGAATTATTTTGCGATTGGAACGAATAGCTAAAAAAGGAGAAAAAAATGGCAGATAGATTTGGAATATTACAAGACGCAGACGGAAATAACTTTTACCCAGTAGCAGGAGCAATGGCCGCTAATAGCGTTACAACTAGTATGCTTCAAGATGGCGCCGTAACGATCGCCAAAACTGATTTGGATCAATATATATCTGGCACGACAGAGAGTTATACCATTGCTACAAACGACTGGACTTCACTTGCAAGCTCTGCTCCGTATACATACTCAACAACGGTAACGGCTACTTCCACCATAGGGAATGATACTATAGTACATCTCATGAACGATCAAGCGGTCAATTTTGCCACGTATGGCTTTGCTGTAGGCGCTGTGAGTGGTCAGAACGTAACAATATACTCTATTGGCCAACCAAGTGCTTCCATAACGCTTAAAATCAATTATAAGGAGGGTGCATAATGGCTATTATAGACAATCCTGTTGTTGTGGGCGGAGGTGGAGGAGGCACAGTTGATGAAACGTCAGCATTGAAATATATGTTAGAGCATAAAACTAACTATGCTGGTATTGCTGCAGGTCTAACTAACCTAACCGAGCTTCCAACATTTACGCAGCCTAGTGGAATTACAGTCTACGCATATATGTTTGATAGCTGTACTGCGTTAGTTACTTCGCCAACCCTTACTTTGCCAAGCACAGGATCGCATGATTTTAGATATATGTTTAGAGGATGCACTGGCTTGACAACTTTCCCAAATATTTCGCTTGCACGTGCAAGCGATATAACTTATATGTATAGTGGGTGTACTAATATATCTGGCGGTATAAGTTATCAAAAGACAGCTAATTATTGTTCAGCAAATAATGCATTCCAAAATTGTACGGGCATAACGTCATTTGTAATAACAGGAACTGGCGGAAAGTTTAATAGCTGCGCTACTATGTTTCAAAGATGTTCTAATATTACAACTATAACTATGCCAGTAGGTACGGCAACAGCGCAGGCTCAAAGTGTAAGATTTAATAGTATGTGTACAAGTTGTTCCAAACTACAAAGTGTTACATTCAATACAAGCGGTGATACCGAGCTTAGATGTGGTGGCCTTTCACAAGCATTCCAAAGCTGTCCAAAATTAGTATCTGTTAATTGCTCAATAAACATTAATATCTCAGAATGTACAACAATTCAAAATGCATTTAGAGGTTGCTCTTTACTGACTACGATCCCAACATTTACAAAAACTTATAATGTGACCGACTTTAGTTATGCGTTTAATAATTGCGCAGCATTAGTCAACTTGCAACAATTTGATATGTCTGGAGCAACATCTGCGACCTCATTACAGAATTTTGTTTCTGGCTGCACCTCACTTTCTAACACATCTTTAAATAATATACTGGCTTCGTTGGCTACGTGGGGAGGATCATCCAACAAGACGCTCAAATATATCGGGCTTACATCTGCTCAGGCCACAACCTGCACTAACTTATCTAATTGGTCAGCTCTATCTGCTGCTGGTTGGACTACCGGCTATTGACACAAAATTCCAGCTATTTCTGGCATATTTTGCACATTTTCCCAAAGCTATTGACTTTTTTGGCAAAGTGCGCTACAATAAAGATACTAAATTGTCGATCTAGTGGCCCCACATTAACGTGGGGTTTTTGTGTAAAAAATCCCAACAGTTAAGTGCTGGCCTATTTTGCGCGCCCTGCATTTTAGGCCAGACCGCCAAATAGAGATTTGAGAGCGGAATCCTTTTTGGTGTAAAGTATTTAAGGAGGTAATATGGGAAGTGAACACAATGACAATGTTTTGAACGAAAGTGAATACAATGTCAATGACAATGAGTCAAGTAAGACAAGACTTACTGATTATCGTATAGCACTTTTAGAGGAATTTCTAATTTCTGGTTACAGAGATTATAGTAACAAGCAGTTTCTGAATTTAGCTTGTTATAAATTACAAAAATTTATGCACAAGTGGCAAAATGATCTAAATGAAAGCGAGCGAAAGTTTATGGCTACAAGATTAGCCTATAAAGACTATTTAGCTAGCCCATATTGGAGTTTTGTCGCCACCGTCTATAAGTGTAGAGCTAATTTCAGATGTGAAAGATGTGGAAAAGAACAATATTCTAACCTTTCACTTCATCATAAGACATACGAGCATATTGGTTCTGAACTACAATATCCAGAAGACATGGAGATATTATGCGCGCAATGCCATATGAAAGAGCATAACATCGAGGATGGAGAAAATGTGTAGTAATGAAGCAATCAAAAGAGCCGATCATATCGCTGATCGCCTAGTAAAGAAGCTGGATGCTCCAGAGTGCAGACCATTTTTTTGCAAATGTGCCTATGCAATGTCAGAGAACGAAATAGAAATTATACTTGAAGGCGCCACAAGACCTGGTATTATATCGCCTAAGAATTACTTTACTCGAGTAGCAAAGATTAAGCTGTCAAAATAATTGCATTGTTTAACTTCCCACTAATATCAACTTAAGTGGTGGGAAGGAGTTAAAATGAAGCTATCAGAGGCTTTCAATATGTATATCAACGATAATCTATATTTCCAGCATCGTTCAAAAAGCGTACAGGAACATTATGGGTATTATAGGAATAGCATAGTGTTCTTTACTGGGAACAAGGAAATTGAAAAATTAAGTATAGATGATGTACGAAACTGGGAAAAGTATCTATTTGAAGCAAGATGCCAGAATACAGTCAGAGGATATATATGCGCCTTAAAACAGGTTTTAAAATATGCAATAATAAGAGGCATAAAATGTATTGATCCAGCGTTAATATTTGTCCCTCAAAGAATACCAGTAACGGTATCATACGTGACGCCGGCAGACGTCAGGAAACTTATATCATGTTCATCAAACGTAAGAACTAAGTTCATAATATCTTTTCTTTACGCATCAGGGGTAAGATTATCTGAAATGATACAACTTAACAGAGATTCAATAAAAAATAGACAATTCACTGTAATTGGAAAAGGTAAAAAGGAGAGGTTGTGTTTTATTGATGAGAGGACTGAGAATCTTATGGACGAATACCTATCGTCGAGAAACGATAACAATAAAGCTCTGATCGTTACAAATTTATTTAAAGATAGAATATCGGATAGCACAGTGCAGCTAATAATTAAAAATGCTGTTCAACGTGCTGGTTTAAAAAAGCATATTACTCCACATACATTTAGACATGGACACGCTACGAATCTATTAAGGAATGGCGCCGACATAAGATATGTGGCTCAAGACTTGGGTCATGCTAACTTAAGTACAACCATGATATATACCCATATAGAGAACCCTGATCTAAGGGAAAAATATGAAAGATGCCACACTATTTAAAAAAATAGCATAAAAGCATTGACATTTAGGTTGTGGTGTGCTAATATTAGAATAACGAACGAACATTGACAGGTAAATCAAACAAGGATGGATAAAAAACTACTCCACCTTTTTACCTCAGCAATGCGAATGCTGCGCTCTACCAGATGAGCTACGTCCCCACTT
>CAYYEY010000018.1:0-1097 GCA_964471175.1 uncultured Candidatus Saccharibacteria bacterium | reverse complement strand
GAGCCAGAGCCAGCAGAGTACGGGCCTTACCCGTTTAACCCATACGTCGTTAGCTATTGCGATGAGGATGACGAGGAAAGTTGTTCGCCAAACTTTCTCAGAAGAATTTCTTATGGCGGTACAGTCACCGCTGTTATAATTGCGGCAATACCGATATTCTTAATCGGATATGTACTATTCCATTGCATAGAGGAGGTAATATCCGACAGCTAGAATAATCACCCCCACGCCCCAGGGCTAACCACCCTGGGGCTACTTTTTGTCCTAAATTTTAGCTAAACTAGCAGCCTTCAGTTGGCAAAGGGAACTTCAGTGCTAATTTCTCTACCTGTTTTTTGATTGGCGCAAAATCTTTTTCGTATTTCTTATCATTGATTTGCTCCTCATTACCAATTTTAATACAAATGTCTACCACCTCGCGCATCCAATCGGCGATTTTCTCCATCTCAGCAGTACCCATGCCACGTGTAGTGATAGCCGGCGTACCTAATCTCACACCCGACGGCCTAAACGCTGCCGTTTTATCACAGGGAAGTGCATTGGCATTTAGTGTCAAACCCACTTTGTCTAGCGCCTTCTCAAACATTTTCCCAGAAACCCCAAAACTCTCTTTGATGTTAACAAGCACTAAGTGGTTTTCCGTACCACCGCCCTGCAAAATAAATCCATTGTTTATTAATCGTTTTGCCAGAGCTTTAGCGTTCTTGACAATATCTCTTGCATATTTTTTAAATGATGGCTCAAGTGCCTCGCCAAACGCCACGGCTTTTGCCGCAATTACGTGTTCCAGTGGACCACCCTGAGTACCAGGGAACACTGCACGATCAATTAAGATTGGGATATTTTCTAGGGTTTTTTCTGGCTTTCTTAGCGGGGAGGCTACATTACCACGAGACAAAATTAAGCCACCACGGGGTCCGCGTAAAGTCTTATGTGTAGTAGTGGTCATTACGTTAAAACCGTGGTCTAACGGATTAGGATGTACGCCGCCAGCTATCAAACCTGCCACATGAGCCATATCCGCCATCAGTAATGCTCCAATTTTCTTGCCGATTTTGGCTACGCGGTCAAAATCTGGCACCTTAGAAAAGGCCGAA
>CAYYEY010000017.1:2121-14362 GCA_964471175.1 uncultured Candidatus Saccharibacteria bacterium | reverse complement strand
CAAAATGATCAAAAACAAAAAATTCACAATTCAACTTGCAGCAATTACTTCAGCCACATTTGTAGCAACGATTGGAACGATGGCGGTAATCTTTTTGGGTGGTGGAGATGTAATGGTGGTAGGAGCGGAGAGCGGAGACAAAGCCGAAACTAATACTGCGGTCAAAAAGAAAGATGAAGTTAAAGTTAAAGAGTCGGAGACGAAGGAGGAAGCGGGTAAAAAAGAGGATAATCCAGAGAAAAAAGAAGAAGCTCCAAAAGTGCCAGAAACAATAGAATTTACAGACGATAATGGTGATAACATTACAGTTAGCGAGGAAATACGTGAGGAGGAGATTTCCTATGGCGCAGAAACTAGGCAAGAGGTAAATTTGCCTAGGGGTGAAGTTAGCGTTGCCCAAAATGGAGTAACTGGGATAAGACAGATTGTCCATAGATTAACTTATAAAAATGGAGTACTAGTTTCTGATGAGGAAGTGTCATCTAGTATAGCACGAGAACCAGAGAACCAAATAAATCTTGTTGGAGTTTCTGATTATAATTTGAATAGCTCTTACATTCAACTTTATCCAAATGCTTCAGTAACTAGAGAAAGCAGTTCGGCGCCAGCAGTAATGATTTTGGTTGATGGCAATTATTACATTAACTTTTGGTATGATCCAATAACTTGGGAAGCATATGCGCCAGCTACGGCATTGCCAGTAGGCGGAAATGGGTTTTCTTATAATGGTTTGAGCTATCAGTATGCTTTGGGGTCGCTTGATAGCAATTACCCACTTAATGAGGTGTTCTGTAATAGATATAGTCTGGCATGCGGTAGGTGGTAGTTAACTTTTTGTAGTGATATTGATTGCACCAATGCCACCATCAATATTGATTTTGCGGTCACCATTGCCGATAGTTGTGTGATCTTTGACAGATTTACCGTTAAAACTGATATTGCCTATTCCCTTGTCAACATCGATCTCATAGTCACCGTCTTTGCCAGTTAAATTAACGTTGACGCTACCAATGCCGCAATCAAACTCAGCTTTGTCTACAGTGAGATTGGTGAAATTAACTTCGCCAATACCAAGAGAAGCTTTTAGAGATTTGGCGGTTAAGTTGTCTACGGAGATTTTGCCGGTGCCACTATTAATATCGGCTTTTTCAAACACTAGGGTTTCGGGGACATAGACAATGATTTTTCTTTTATCGTTTTCAAACCAGCTAAAAACGTTGCTGGAAATTTCAGTGATAGATAGTTTATTGCCATCTTGTTTGACATTTACTTTTTCAGAATCGGCTTCTACTTTAAAAATTTCACCAGTCTTTATTTCTAATTCGGAAATGCCGGTGGCAATGGAGAGACATGGAGCATTAATGGTTTCACAATCAAGCTCTAATTTGGTCTCAACATTAACTGCGCCGATAGCTTTAAAAATGCCAAGTCCTCCAAAAATAATTGCGGAGAAAATTCCAACAATTAAACAAGCCGCAAAGGCAATAGCAAAATATTTAATGATTTTTTGTGCGGATGTCATTTGATTTCAATGCCTCCAAATAGACTCATGCCGTTAACGTAGAGAGTATGGCCTTTTTTACTTGACTCAGCTTTCTTATTGGTTACAGCGCCAAAAATTGAATTTGATTTGGTTTCTACTGCTATATTGTCTGAAACAAGGATTTCGACGGAGCCAAAAATCGCACTAGCGTTGATTAAAACGTCATCTTTAATTTTGGCTTTCCTTAAGTCTAGAATAACAGAGCCAAAGACGGCGCTCAGGTTTTTACCTTTGAACTCTTTGCTGTCAAAATCAATATCTTGTTTGCTAAAAACGGCACCGATTTCTTCATCTTTATTGAACTCTTTGTTTAGTTCTGTGATTTTTTCATTGAACTTGTGAGAGAATAGGTTTTTGCAGATCAAAGAAAGACCAATGAGAATAATGACAATCGGAAGTACTAATTTCCACATAATATCAAAGCTAAAGACGTTTTGGCAGGCAAGAAGCAAAGCTACACCTACTAGAAGGCCAATAAGCGGACCAAGGCGGTTTTTATCGGTAATAAGGTTAATGGTACAAGGAACAATGATAAAAAGAGTCCACCAACCATTAAAGAAAAGGTTAACATTGAACCATCCTAGCGCGTTGCCACCAAGAATGACCCCGGCTGCAATAAGTACTAGCCCCCAGACAATACTTGAAAGATTTTTCATTAAAACTCCTTTTATGGGTTTATTATACCATAAGTATGGGTGGTGGTATAATGTTAGTATGATAGAGATTAAGAATGTAGTTAAAAAATATGGCGATAAAAAGGCCTTAAAAAATATCTCTTTTGAGGTAGATAACGGGGAGATTTTTGCTTTTATTGGGCATAATGGAGCTGGTAAAACTACGCTGATTAAGGCAATTACTGGGATTCATGATTTTGACGAGGGTGAAATCTTAATAAATGGCAAGTCAATCAAAAAAGATCCAGTTACTTGTAAGAGAGAGATGGCTTATGTGCCGGATAATCCAGAGTTATATGAGAATATGAAAGCAATTGATTTCATTGATTTTATTTGTGATATGTATGAAATTTCTCAAGATGTTAGAGAAAAAAACATCAAAAAATATGCTAAGATTTTTGAGATTGAACAGAGCTTGAATGATACAATTGATTCGTTCTCACATGGGATGAAACAAAAAGTAGCGTTGATTGCGGCGCTTGCTCATGATCCGAAGGTTTTGATTATGGACGAGCCGTTTGTAGGGCTAGATCCAAAAGCGGTATATGATATGAAAGAGATTATGCACAAGATGGTAAAAGAAGGTAAAACAATCTTTTTCTCAACACATATTCTGGATGTAGCAGAAAAACTGTGTACTAAAGTGGCAATTATCAAAAAGGGCGAGCTACTTAAAGTTGGTAGCATGAGAGCGGTCAAAGGCGATAAATCGTTAGAGAAAATCTTTTTGGAGTTAGAAAAATAGATTGGAGTTTTAGGGATTGGAGAAATAATGAGTAAACTTGGTTCTTTGCTTAAAGCTAGTATGACTGAAGGGATGCAGCTTTTTCGATTTGGCAAGAGAAATAAAAATGGCAAAAAAGCCAGTCCGGCTCTGCCTATAGTGTTAGCAGTTTTTATAGGGATTGCTATTTGGGGGTATGCCAATATGATGCTAGACTCTCTCGCAGAAGTAGGTGCAGGATTTGTGATGCTAACGCTTTTTGTGATGATCACCTCAGTTTTGACTTTAGCGGAAGGGATTTATAAGTCTGGGAGTTTGCTTTTTAGTTGTCGAGACGATAATTTGATGTTGGCGTTGCCAATAAAAAAGTCAACAGTGCTATTTGTAAGGGTCTTTAAGCTATATGTATTTGAAACTTTGTATAACGCACTATTTCTGGTGCCAGCGATGCTAGCTTACGCAATAAGAGTGGACGTAGGGTGGACATTTTATCTTGCTTCCCTACTGGCTTTATTACTCCTCCCAGTGATTCCGATTGCAATAGCCTGTATTATTGGTGGGATAACAACGGGAATCTCTACAAGATTTAAGATGAAAAATTTGGCACAAATTGTACTTACCACTGCGGTGCTACTTCTGGTGGTGTTTGCGGCAAGTAATTTAAACCAAATACTCCAGAATATTGCAACAAATGCCACTTCGATTAATGATTTGATTACTAAGTTATACTATCCTGCGGGGGCATACATAGGGATGATAACGGATTTTAGTTGGTTGAATTTGCTGATATTCGTAGTAATAAACGTAGCAATTTTTGGAGTGATGGTGGTAGTGCTTGGAAAGATTTATTACAAGATTAATTCACGAGTGAAAGTAGTAAGGACTACGGTTTCGCATAGTAGCAGTATGGTAAAAATTAAGAGAAAAAGTGTAATGAGAGCTTTAATTACAAAGGAGCTAAGGAAGTTTATTGATACGCCGGTGTTTGTGGTTAACGCAGGATTTGGATTAGTGCTATTTATTGTTGGCTGTATTTTGTTGAGCATTAATTTTGAGGCAATTACTGGGCTTTTAGAAAATTATGGAATGGATATGTCATTCGATTTTGCTGGAGTGGTAAGGGAATACGCGCCAGTGATTTTGCTGGGACTAATTATGATGGCCTCTCTGATGTCTTCAATTACAAGCTCGATGATTTCTCTTGAAGGTAGATCTTTTAACATTCTAAAAAGTTTGCCAGTAAAGCCGATTACGATAGTAATGGGAAAAGTATTAACTGCGGTTTTGATTATGATACCGTTTATTTTAATTGGTGATTTGATAATGTTTTTGAAGTTTGATTTTAGTCTAGTGCAGATTCTATTAATACTCGCAGCGTCGATAATCTTGCCAATTGTAGCGGAGATGATAGGGATTGCGATTAATTTGAAATATCCAAAAATGAATGCGGAGAGTGATGCTGAGGTAGTAAAACAAAGTACAAGCCCAATGGTAGCAACTTTTTTGGGGATGGGGATGACAGCAGTATCGGTTTTTGGTATTTTTAAGGCAATAGAGGTATTTGGTGGGTCAATAGATTTGACGCTTGGTGCTCTAGTAGTAATTTATGCTTTAATATTACTCTTGCTATTATTTTATCTAAAGAAAGTTGGAACAAAGAAGTTCAATGAAATTACAGCGTAGGTTGTGATACAATAGGAAAAAAGGAGATTTTTATGGCAGAAATAATTGACATCCAGAACGATAAGGTTAAAATTGGACAAGATGACGGGAAAGTAATCACGGTTCCGATTTCGGCAATAAGATTTGAGGATCCAAAGATCGGGGATAAGGTTAAAGTCTATAAGGATGGTAAAACTTATATCGTAAACAAAGCTTCTAGTTCCCTATCTGCTGAGGATCTAATTGGTGATCACAAGGTGAATAAACACTTGTTTGTTTGGGCATTTGCTTTTGCGCTTGGTGGCTTTGGCGTGGATAGATTTATTCGCGGACAGATAGGCTTAGGCGTATGTAAATTGTTATTAGGTTGGTTGACATTTGGAATTTGGCCTTTGGTTGATTTTATCGTCGCTCTTGTCAAGGCATATGGTTCCGGTAATACTGGCGAGATGTTGGAGTTTGATGAAAACGGTAATTACGTTGAATAGTTTGAAAAGGAGTAATTAATAATGGCTTCAGTTTTTGCAAAGATTGTGGCGGGCGAGATTCCCTGTTACAAGATTTATGAGGATGACAAAACTTTGGCATTTCTTGACATTGCGCCAGAAACACCAGGACATACCTTGGTGATACCAAAGGTAGAGGTTGATAAAGTATATGAGCTTTCTGATGAGGACTATCAAGCCTTGTGGGATACGGTTCGTAAAGTGGCTCAGCGGATGGAAAAAGTGCTTGGCGCAAGAACACTAATGAAAGTAATTGGTACAGATGTACCACACGCACATGTTCATCTTTTGCCACATGATCCAACCTGGACGCATGGCAGAGAAGTTAAGATGTCTGAGGATGAAATGCGTTCAATGCAAGAAAAATTAAAATTTTAGGATAGCATTTCAACAGACTGGTAAATTTGAGAAGTTTTTGACACTTATTTGATTGCTTGGTTAGGATATGAAAAAGGCGCAGGTTGTAAAACCTGCGCCGAGGGCTAGCAACGCTAACTGATATAGTTTCAGGCTGATTAATAGCCTTTTTTGACTGCAGTCTTGTTTGCTAGCAATGGGGTGTTATGTGGTGGCGAGAGGGATTCTTCTTTTGTTCCAAAGGGTGAACTCGCGGCCGTCGAGAAGCGTTCCGAAGGTTATCCTACCAAGATTGGCACTAAGAAGTGCTTTCTCGATAATGAGATAACTTCTCCCGTTTTCCTCGAATAGTACGTAGAGTTTTTTTGTCTTTTCGTTATAACTCCACTTCTTAGGAATATGGCTAAGAGTTCTGGATCTGCTTACAGTATAGTCCGATTCTGTCTGTTTCATATTACACTCCTTTTCAAGAACTTTTGGGCTAAAAGTTTGCACACCTGCCCAAACAACGGTTATACTTATATTCTATCATACTTATGTTAAAAAGTCAATAGTTATTGTGCTTTATATTAATTTTGTCAAATACGTTAATTATGATGATGGCTAGGGCTAAACGGTATTTTCTTGGATGATTTGTTTGTTTCTGGTGAATATTGAAAATACCGAATAAGGTTTAAGAAAATACCGTTTAGCCCTGGCCACACTGTGTTATAATAGATAAAAGGGTAATTATTGGAGATTTTGATGAAATTTGCGACTTCTTATGAACCGGGGGACTATGAGCCAGATATCTACGCTGCCTGGGAAGCAGCGGATGAGTTTTTGCCTGGAGGTAAGGTCGGTGCGGATGCAGAACTTTTTGATGAGGATCCAGATAATAACCCAAAGACTTACTCTATTGTAATGCCACCACCAAATGCTAATGGTAATCTCCATATTGGTCATGGATTAACGATTGCAGTTGAGGACAGTCTGATTCGTTATCATCGTTTAAGAGGCGAGATGGCTTGGTATATTCCTGGTGCGGATCATGCTGGTTTTGAGACTTGGGTGGTATATGAGAGGGTACTTGAGGCAAATCATCATACTAGGTTTGAATATTCTCGAGAGGAGCTTTATGCGCAAGTTTGGGATTTTGTACAGGAACAACGTGGAAATATGGAATTGCAGGTGAGAGCGTTGGGAGCGTCTTGTTCTTGGAAAGATCTAACATTTACCTTGGATGAAAATGTAGTACGTAGGGTTTATGATACATTTAAGAAAATGTGGGATGATGGAATGATTTACAGGGGTGAGAAATTAGTAAATTATTGCACAAAACATCAGACCGCTTTTGCGGATATTGAAGTCTCGTACAAAGAAGAGAAAGGTAAACTTTGGGATATTGCCTACCCATATGATGGTGGTGAAATTGTCGTTTCTACAACTCGCCCAGAGACGTTGTTTGGTGACGTAGCGGTGGCGGTTAATCCAGAGGATAAGCGCTACAAGAAGTTAATTGGCAAGACCGTGAGATTGCCGCTAACTGATAGAAATATTCCGATAATTGCTGATGAGCATGCAGATCCAGAATATGGTACTGGTGCGGTGAAGATTACACCGGCACATGATAATGATGATTTTGAAGTGGGTGAGAGGCATAATTTGCCAAGGATTCAGGTAATTTCTTTTGACGGTACGATGCTTGAGAATTGTGGACCGTCTTATGCTGGACTTGATGCTAAAAAGTGTCGTAAGAAAGTTCTAAAAGACTTAAAAGAAGCTGGGCTTCTAAGGGGCGAAAAGACGATTTCTCACTCGGTGGCGCATTGTTATAAATGTGATACTGTAATTGAGCCAATGCTGAAAGAACAATGGTTTATTGATGTAAAAAAATTGGCTAAAGTAGCGATAGAACATCTTGAGGTGGGAGAGATTAAGTTCTTCCCTGCTTCTAAAAAACAGGTTTTGATTAACTATCTCAAGGGGCTTAAAGATTGGAATATTTCTAGACAGATACCATGGGGGATCGCTATACCAATGTTTAGAAAGGTTTCCACTTCTCCAGATGATAGTTCAACCAGGGGAGGTTCAGATGAATGGGTGTTTGACACGCGAACCAATCTTTCAGAAATTGAAATTGGTGGGCAACGCTACGTTAGGGATGAAGATACCTTTGATACTTGGTTTTCTTCCTCACATTGGCCAATTGTCTGTACGAATTGGGAGGAGAGCGCACCAAGCCCTTATTATCCTTTGGACGTGATGGAGACGGCTTCAGATATTCTGTTTGCATGGGTGGCAAGAATGATTATGATGGGGCTTTATGTAACAGGTGAAGTTCCCTTCCGTGAGGTGTATTTGCACGGGTTGGTGCTGGATGAACATGGACAAAAAATGAGTAAATCTAAAGGGAACGTGATTAACCCAATAGATCTGGTATCTAAGTATGGTTCGGATGCGTTTAGGTTAGGGATTTTGAGGGGTCGTTCAGCTGGTATGAATCAGGCATTTTCTGAGCAATCAGTGGTGGCTGGCAGAAATCTTTGCAATAAACTCTGGAATGTCTCAAGGTTTATTCAGGAGATGGTTGATACTGAGGAGACCACCGTTGCAGCGACGAATGACAACATGGGTGAGGACTGGATTTTGAGAGAGATTAATGAGGCTAGATGGCAGATTGAAAAACAGATGAAAGAATATCGTTTCTCTGAAGCAGTGGAAACTCTACATTCATTAATCTGGGATAAATATGCGGATTGGTTTATTGAAAGCCAAAAGATATACAAGAATACTTCCCTTTTGATGGAGACTTTAGAGGCAATTTTAAAGATGCTACATCCGTTTGCGCCGTTTGTAACAGAAGCGATTTGGCAGAATTTATCCTGGACAGACGGATTCTTGATTCGTGCTGGATGGCCGTCTGACTTCAAATACGACCCAATAAGTGCTGAGGAGTTTGAAAAGCTTATGGTTATAGTATCGCACACCAGAAGCACCTTACAGGGCCTCTCAGAGGCTTATAAGGGCATTTCTGCGCGTGAAACTACCCTGCTTTATGGCGAGGATGCGCTAGTGGATGATAATTCCCTTCTGGTGCAGTCTTTGGCGCGCGTTAAATCCGTGATTTCTATGGAGGGGGAGCCAAGAGGTTTGCGTCTTGCGGTGGCTAATTCTGAATTATATCTTGATGTCTCTCCTGAGGCGGTAGCAGCTTACGCTTCTAGTTTAGAGAAAAAGATCTTGAAAGTGGGAGCGGAGCTTGATGCTTTGAACGCAAGGATGATGAATCCTAATTATGTCGATAAAGCGCCAAAGGAACTGGTAAAAGAAACTGAGGATGCGATTGCTGAAAAACAGGGGTTAATCGAAAGGTTGAAAGCTGAGAGAGCGGCAATTTAGCTTGTTAATATTGGTATAGAAAAATCCCCCTAAATACTTGGGGGGATTTTTTGAGGTTTGGATTTTGGGAATCACGCTATGTCTTTGTACGTATTTTTTTGCGCTTTCTGCATCATGTCTCCCGGGTTTCATCTGCTGGCTATCTCGTTGGTCGTTTCCCTGGCCGCTTTTCCGAGCTTCTCTTGCATTTCGATTTCTGCTTTTTCATCCATATATTTTCTGTGGATTCTACTATTCACCGTGATTGCTCGCTCGGTCATATCATCGTTATACTGCTGAATTTTTAGTCCAAGACTAGGATGAGTGTTAGCGAGAATGCGAATAGCTAAGAGAGCTGCGTTCTTACTGGCATCGATGCCAACAGTTGCAACGGGTATGCCGGGCGGCATCTGTGTCATAGAGTAAAGTGCGTCTTTCCCTCCTAAATTTGGCCCACTTATTGGTAGACCAATAACAGGAACTGTGGTAAGACTAGCAATTACTCCGGGCAAAGCTGCTGCCATGCCAGCTGCGGCAATGATGACCTCTGTACGCTCTCTACTACTGTTTAGCTCTTTGAGGAGCTTTATTAGCTCATTATGTGCGCGATGAGCAGAGATGCAATAAACTCCATAATCTACTTTGAAATTTTGGAGTATGGTAATTGCGGGCTCAACTGTTTTGTCGTCGCTTGCTGAACCCATGATTATGACAACATTTTCCATATGAACCTCCTAAGGTGCGTAATGTAAGTTACTTTATTAGTATAACATTTTTTCTATATTTGGCAATAGTCATACGGACGCGTATATTTACAGAGGTGAGTCATAAAAAGAGGATAGTTAATCCTCATTTTAAATTCAAAAAATTTTCCACAGTTAATTTTTGATGTGAAATTGCTTGCGTTTTTATACAAAAATAAGCATTGGTATTGACGAATGATACCTTTTATGTTTAAACAATTACCTCCAAACTCTTTTTGTCTTTTATTCCCTCATTTACACTTGGTAATTGTTAGTTCTAGTTTAGCATGAGCGGGTTGCTAAGTCAATAGGATGTATAAGAGTAAGATATAAAAAAGAATTGTGATTTGCACAGAAAGTGGAAGCTTAAGAATTTTAAAGGCGAAATTTGCGCTTAGTGTAGTGAAAGAAGTTTAGTAGCCTTAGGCATGCATAAAAAGAAAGGGAATTAAAAATTAGATAAGGTATGTTAGAATGTGTGTATGGCATATATCAGGAAATATAAGACTGGATCTGGGACAACTGGAGTGCAAGTTTGTTATAAAGAGCATGGTAGGGTTGTAAAAACAGTGCATATAGGGACGGCTAGTACGGAAAAAGGTGTTCTGGCTTTAATGCACAAAGCGCAGGGAACTATTGACGCAGAAAAAACACCTCTTTTTAATTTAGAGCGATACGATAAATAGATATGACTGATGTCAGTAAGAGTTAGTTAGTTTTTTACTAAAAAAAGGGAGCCATCTGGCTCCCTAAGGGATAATCTTATGTCTAGCTAAATTTTTTGGCGATTCATCGATTTTTTAAATCTTTTTTGTCGGGTAGTTATTCTAGTAATATCATGGTTGCTATTTTTTGAGATTTTTGTCGCATAACTGTCCGTTGGTAATATTCGATGAGGGGTGACCAATTTCCGAAATAGGTTCGTGTCCTTGCTAGCTAAGATTATAATGTGCATATCTAGGATCCGTAAAAGGTAGTTTCTTTTTTTGATGGAGATCTCCTTTCTAAAATTTTTCCTGCCTAGAACAAGACTATTTCTATTATAGCATAGAATTGAAAATTATGCAATAGCCGAGCGGGGAATAATGTTTAACCTATAGGGGTCGGTAGGTTTTTTGCCTGAGGAAATTTCGTAAAAAGCAGCGATTCCGACCATGGCAGCGTTATCACCGGCAAAGTTTTGCACAGGGAAATAGACATTGATGTCATTTTTTGTGGAAAACTTTTGAGATTTCCACCGGAGATATTCGTTGGCGGAAACACCTCCAGCAATAACGATATCTTTGACCTCGGGATATTTTTTGAGAGCAAGTTCTAACTTTTCTAAGAGGATGTCACAGGCGGCATCCTGAAAGGATGCCGCGAAATCTGCTTTTTGCTTTGCGGATAGAAAAGGTGCTAACTTAAAAGAAGGGAATGAAATTGGTTTTTTTAGTTCTTGCTGTACGGAACGCAGAACGGCTGTTTTTAGGCCAGAGAAAGAAAAATCAAGGTCACTTACCTTTGGATGCGGAAAATGATATTTATGAGCGTCTCCTGGCTTTACTTCGCTATTTTTGGAAGCTGCTTGTACTTTCTTATCGTTTTTTGAAATAATATCATTGGCATTTTTTGGAATGATGCCTTTGGCAGCGTTAGCAATGGATGGGCCGCCAGGATAGGGAAGACCTAAAATTTTGGCGACTTTATCAAAACATTCGCCAACTGCATCATCTCTAGTGGTGCCGATAATTTTGAAGTCATTATGTTTTTTCATGTAAATAATTTGAGTGTGACCTCCGGAAATTACTAAGGCAAGTAAGGGGAACTCGGGGATAGTTTTTCTTGCAGACTTAGGTTTTAGGTCTGTTTGTTTGGACTTGGAGTCTGCAGAAAAACTATCTCCCGAGTTCCCCGTCATTAACCAGTTAGCATAGATATGAGATTTGAGGTGGTGAACAGCATAAAGAGGTTTATTGTGCAAGATTGCAAGAGTGCGAGCGGTGAGAGTACCAATTAACAGGGAACCAAGCAAACCAGGGGTGTGAGTGACGGCAATATAATCAATTTTACTCCAATCGTCGATAGTTTTATCTTTGTTTTCTGGATCTTTTTTTGTTAATTTGGCATCTTTGAATGCTTGGTGAATAACGGGTAGGATTGCCTCAAGATGTGAACGCGCGGCAACTTCTGGAATTACACCTCCGTAACTTTTAAAAATATCTATTTGGGAAACTACAATATTTGAAAGAAGTTTAGGGGGGGTAATCTCATTGTCATGATTGTTTGCTGCAGGGAAGGGGTCACCGTTAATAATAGCAGCGGCGGTTTCGTCACAAGAACTTTCAATGGCTAAGATATTCATAGCGTGGTTAATAGAGATATTCTTAAGCTTCAGCTTCTAGCTTTTGGTGGAGTTCCTTGAACTTCTTGGATTTACCATCGAGTTCATCAAATGATTTTTCGGAAGGTTTATCTTCCATACCAGATTTAATAAAGTTTCTGAGTACGCCAACTAAGATAAATGGGCGGACAAAGGTGGAGTGGAGAATGGACCACATGATGATACCAATAATACCAGCACAGACGAGGGTAAGAGTAGCTGTATCAGAGACCCAGGCTGGAATATTAGCATTGGCATTTGTGGCGGTCTCTACGATTTCAGCGCTTAAGCTTGCAAATAGATCTGGGAA
>CAYYEY010000017.1:0-2021 GCA_964471175.1 uncultured Candidatus Saccharibacteria bacterium | reverse complement strand
CCAATTTGTCTAAAGATACCTTTAATTACACCGGTAACTGCAAAGTATGCAGCAACGGTTGCAAAGCGTTCTTTAACGACTTTTTTGCCTTCTGAAATAGTATCTTCTGGTAATTTACCTTCAGAGACTCCTCTAGTCATCATTGCAATTTGGCCAGCTTTGTAGGTGTAGGCAAGATAGTGTAAAATAAGGTAGGCAAAAATGCCACCAACGATTGCACCAACTCCAAGACCAACAAGGCCTAAGTTGTTAGCTTTATCCATAATAAAAAAACCGGCTACCATTGAACCAGCGAACACTACCGTTGCTAAAATATCCCAGAGCAAACGGCGGATAGAAAACCCAATGGTTTTCTTATATACTGCTTTATTGTCCATTTAGAAAAACTCCTTCCCTTCAGGGTTATTATTAGTTTAATTATACCATATAGAGCTATGATTTAGTTTGTTTTTTTGATATCACTAACTACTAATTTATCACAGTCTGCCATCAATGCTGGCAATAATAGGATTAGGATTGTGGGGAAGAAAGTGCCACTGGCTATTAGCTGATCTTTTGCTTTAGACAACAGATAATCATAAAAGATACCGCCGCAAGTTCATTGCGGCGGCAAGTGGAAGTTTTGGAGGCTTTGGAGCTCACGTGTAGCTCTCTGCAATCTTATAGTGTAGTTTTTGATTTGCTGTTCGGCTTCGATTGATTTTACTTGAGCGATAATAGATAGACAAAGAAACAATAGCGCTAAAATTAATGCGCCAATTTCGGTTGCTCGATCAAAACCTCTAAGGAATAACACTATACTTGCCACCAGAAAAACTACAAAAAACATTAACATGAATGTCGCAAGAATATTGAAAAAATCATTTTTCGCTGCTTTTTTGATCTCCATTAGATTCTTTTCGTGAAATGCGACTTCTGCTTGCTTTTTTTCAATTTTTTTCTGATGAATTTCTAATGCATCCTCTCGCTTAACTCTAACTACGCGATGCTTTTCTTTATCTTTTTTTGATATCTCATTAGCCTGACGTCTAAAGATATCTAGTTTGCGTTGCTCTAAAGCATCTTTATAAGATTCCCCCATTGTTGGTCTTTTTGCAGTTGCCATCAGCCACCCCCCCTATTAACGTGCACCACCACTATAACTATCATCATATTATATGCCACGATTTTTCGCAATCATAAGCATCTTAAATATTACTGGGAGACAATGTGATCTAAAATCCTGAGATGTTTTTTGATTTTTTGCGATGCTTCTTTTTGAAGGGATTAAACTTGTCAGAATGACCTCTAAATCCGTAGCGATTAGTAATTGGGTCTCTAAAAACCAATGCCTTTAGTGGTAAAAGGGTTAAGAGTAAGTAAGCACCAAAGAATACGAAAGTCGCGCCACAACAGAGATAGTCTACAACATAAGGGACTGGACTAAGACCTAGTATAAAGTAGAATAATAATTGACTTACGGTAATTGCGAGGTAAAAAGTTAAGATGTCAATTGCTAGAATTGATTTATTGAAAATGGCTTTGTAAGAGTAAAATATAGTTGGAATAATTATTACTAAACTGATTAGAGAGATTATTTTTGCAAAATAATAATTTGGATTGCTGCCGTAGAGGTAGCCATCTACGGCGCTCCAAAGTAAGGTTGGGGTGATTGCAATTTTGATATGTTCCCAAGTGCTTTCATTGACTGCAGTAAATAACCCTAATATTTTGTTATGCCCAGAAATATCGTATAAAAAATGTGCTAAAGTTCCGATTAGAGAAATTGCTACGATTCCGATTATGGTCCAGATTGTCCACATATTTATTTGTCTTAAGTTATCACTTATTATAGCATATTTATGCTAGTGGTTAAAACACTATTTTCTGGCTGTCTGGCTGGTACTTTTCTGGCTGGTACTTCCCAAAAAATTCATCTTATGATAAGATATAGGGTAGACGGAAGGGTGGCCGAGTGGTTTAAGGCGCACGCTTGGAAAGCGTGTGTGCGAGCAATCGTACCGCAAGTTCGAATCTTGTCC
>CAYYEY010000016.1:0-14705 GCA_964471175.1 uncultured Candidatus Saccharibacteria bacterium | reverse complement strand
GTTCCGTACCTCTACACACTCTCCGTGCTGACATTGATTTCTACTGTCATCACGCACCAACTACCGCAGGTATCGTTGGCGTAAAGGTCTGGATCTATAAGGGGGAGAAGTAATATGGCTATTTTACTACCAAAGAAAACCGCTCACAGAAAAGTCAGAATTGGCAAAAACAATGGTATTGCCACTCGCTGTAACACCGTAGATTTCGGTGATTATGGCCTAGTATCTCTAGACAATGAGCGTATCAACTCTCGCCAAATCGAGGCTGCACGTCAGGCAATCACCCGCTACATTAAGCGCGGTGGTAAAATCTGGATTAGAATATTCCCACACACCCCTGTTACCAAGACACCTCTTGATGTTAAGATGGGCGGTGGTAAAGGCGAACCACAGTTCTTTGTTGCTAAGGTTAAGGCCGGCACCGTAATGTTTGAAATTGCCGACGTAACCGACGAACAAGCCAAAGAAGCACTACGTCTTGCCTCTCACAAGCTTCCCGTTAGATGCAAAATCGTGAAAAGAGAGGAGTTCTAATCATGGCTAAGAAAGATACTAAGACCAAAGTTGTAAAAACTAAAGATGATAGCAAAAACAAAACTGTAGCTGAGCTAAGAAATGATTTATTAATCGCTAGAAAAAGCTTGCATGATGGTACTTTGACTAATCCTCACGCAATCAAGGCTATCAGGAAAGAAATTGCTAGAAAGTTGACCGAAGAAAGCGCTGCTAAATTAGAGCAGAATCAAGAACCAAAGGCGAAAGCCAAAGTTAAAGATGAGAAAGGAGCAAAGTAATGGGAAAGACTATTGTTGGGCTCGTTTCCTCCGATAAGCGCGATAAGACCATTACTGTCTCCGTCGCCAGCCGCGAAACGCACCCACTCTATCGCAAGCAGTACACCAAAACTCGTAAATATACTGCTCATGATGAGAAAAACGAAGCAAAACTCGGCGACAAAGTCGAAATCGCCGAATGCCGTCCATTTTCTAAGACCGTTACCTATAAGTTGGTGAAGATTCTTGAAAAATCACACGGCACAGTTGCCCTCAAAGAGGATGTGAACGAAGTCGAAGTTCCAGAGAAAGTAGGCGCTGACGCTGAAGCTAAAAAAGCTAAAGCCGAGACCGAATCTACCTCAGAAGGGGAAAAGGAGTAAATATGATCCAGCAGGAAACTAGATTAAAAGTTGCTGACAACAGCGGCGCCAAGGAACTTGGTGTAATCCGTGTCCTCGGTGGAACTCGTGCTCGCTATGCACGCGTTGGCGATATTGTTACCGCTAGCGTCAAAGACGCCTCTCCAACTGGAGGAGTCAAGAAAAAAGCCGTAGTTCGCGCTGTTATTGTCCGCACACGCGCTCAAATTCGTCGTCCAGATGGTTCTACTATCCGTTTTGACGATAATGCTGCAGTTTTGATTAATGATGACAAAACCCCAAGAGGCACTCGTGTCTTTGGGCCAGTTCCAAGGGAACTTCGCGACCAGGGTTATTCCAAGATTATCAGCTTAGCACCGGAGGTACTCTAAAATGGCACAGAATTTGAAAGTAGAAGATACTGTTAAAATTATCTCTGGCGATAACAAGGGTAAAACTGGTAAAATCGTCAAAATTGACAGAAAAAATCACAAAGCAATGATTGAAGGTATTGGAATCCGCGAGCGTCACATGAGAAAGACTCAGTACAATCCAGCTGGTGGCAAGAAAACCATCCACGTTGGTATCGACCTATCTAATCTTAAAAAGGAGGGTAAGTAATGGCTGACTCTAAATACATCCCAAGACTCAAAGAGCAGTACGACAAAGAAATCGTCAAAAACCTGATGAAGGAATTAGACATTAAAAATGTAAATCAGGTACCAAAGTTAGAGAAAGTTATCGTCTCCTCTGGTGTAGGCAAAAAACGCGACGATAAACGCTATACCGAGACCGTAGCCTTAACCTTAGCCAAAATCACTGGCCAAGCTACTACCTCTCGTTTAGCCAAAAAGTCCATCGCCACCTTCAAAATTAGGAAGGGCATGGGCGCGCCAATCGGTTATCTTACCACTTTGCGCGGCGCTAAGATGTACGAGTTTGTTGATCGCTTGATTAATGTGGCCTTGCCACACGTTCGTGATTTCCACGGCGTTTCCAAGAACAGCTTTGATAACCAAGGCAACTACAGCCTAGGCCTCAGCGAGCAAACTGTTTTCCCAGAGATCACCTTTGAGGATGCTCAAGTTTTGCATGGTCTAGAGGTAACATTTATCATTAAGAACGGAAGTAAAGAAGGGAGCACTAAATTGCTAGAACAATTTGGTATGCCTTTTGAGAAAAAGGAGGACAAGTAATATGGCTAAAAAGTCCGCTGTCCTTCGCGACGCTAAAAGGCAAAAAATGTACGACAAATATAAGGATAAGCGAGCCGCTTTGAAGGCTGCTGGAGATTTGGAAGGCTTGCAAAAACTTCCTAGAAATTCTAGCCCAACAAGGCTTAAAAATCGCGACTTATTAGATGGTCGTCCACGTGGTTATATGCGCAGATTTGGTCTTTCTCGTATTAACTTCCGTGAAAAAGCAAGTAAGGGAGAAATCCCTGGTGTAACAAAGAGTAGCTGGTAAGGAGAAAGGAGTAAATATGTCATTACAATCTACTGATCAAATCGCTGACCTGATTACTCGTATCCGCAACGCTATTCAGGTTGGTAAAACTGAAGTCAAAGTTCCAACTTCTAAACTTAAAGTCGCCGTAATCGATGGCCTTAAAAAAGGTGGCTACATCGAGGATTACAACATAGAAAAAGCTCATCCAAGAGATATTCTCTGTGTTACTATCAACAAAGATGGCACCAATGCTCGTATCAACGAGATTACCAAGGTTTCTAAACCGGGTCGCCGTGTCTATAGTTCCGCCGATGATATTCCAGTAATTAAATCTGGACGTGGTATCGTACTAATTTCCACCTCTAAAGGCGTAATGAACGGCACAGAAGCTAAGAAGCTCCGTCTCGGTGGCGAAGTTCTAATTAGAGTCTGGTAACAAAGCTTAAAAAAACTACTCCTGGACATTCAGGAGTAGTTTTTTATTTTATAATGTTTATGCTATAATGATGAAAAAGGAATAAAATGGATAACAACTCAGACGTAACCCCTCCAGTTAGCCCCATAGAATCCCCTTCTGGTCCAGTAATTACCGTTAACCAAGAGGACACTAGAGGCAAAAAGAAAAAATTAATTATCATTATCGCAATCTCTGTTATCGCTATCGTAGGAATAATCTTTTTAATATTAATTCTAACTCTGCCAAAGGGAAATACCGAGGAAAACAACGCTAATACCAGTGGTAATACTACTGATGTCACTCCCACCTCTGGCGATCAAAGCGCCAGCGAAGCCGAAATCAAAGAATTAGTAAGTAGTTTCAAAAATGGCATTGAGAAAATCCTATTGTCTTACACTGGAGGACAGGTTAAGGTGGATGGCAAAGTCTCCCAAACCTACTACGAAAACCCACCTTACTTTATGCCAGCTGGCACACCTGTTGGTATGCCACTAGAAAATTCTTACGGCCTAAAAATCGAAAGTTCTGAAAAATCTGAGGAAGCTAATAAGTTATATCAAGCCGCAGTTCTAATTAGAGACTCTTTGATGGAGGATGGTTTCAAAAAATATAACAAAGTAACCCTCTTAGATGATGACGAGCAATATTTAAATTCTAATCTTAAAATCCTCTGCCATATCACTGTCAATACTAATCCAACCACCTTTAGTTGTGGCAGTACTAAATGGATCTCTGATGAACGCACTGAGCTAAGTAGTGATCTCGCTGGTGCCTACCGAGAATCTACTGGTGAATATCCAGCAGTAATTGACGCCTCAGAGGACATGATAGAGGATAGTCCCTATACGCCATATCAACGCATTAGCGCAAAAATGTTAGATTCAGTTGGCATGTTCTACCGCGCCAGCAAAACTGCAAACTGGGAATTTTTCACCGAAACGCAAGCCGTCCTACCTTGTGAACAATATAGCACTGACGCTTTGAAGCGCGCTTTCTCTGGGGAAGTCTGCACCAATGAAAACGGCAAAAATCAACCAGTAATCCCATAAATATAAGTCTCTGTCGCAGTTAGATGTCACACCGCAGGATCTTTAAGAGTTTTTAAGAGATTTTTAAGAGATTGAACCTTGTATATTTTTAGATTTCGTGGTAAAATAAACTAGATAACATTAAAAGGGATCCAATATGAGTCGTATCGGAAAACTACCAGTGGATATTCCTGCTGGCGTGACAATTACGGTCGGCGACAAAGAAATAACAGTCGCTGGGCCAAAGGGCACGCTTCAGGTTCCTATCCAGAATAATACCACCACTAAGGTGGAAGAGAATAAAATCGTAGTGACCCGTAAAGATGACGAGCCTGATTCTAAGGCTTGGCATGGTTTACAGAGAGCACTACTTAATAACGCTGTCATCGGCGTCACTAAGGGTTTTGAGAAAAAACTCGAAATCCAAGGTGTTGGTTTCCGTCTTTCTGGCGGTGGCAGACAGATTGAGATGGCTTTAGGCTTTTCTCACCCTGTCAAATACACTGCTCCAGACGGCATCGAACTAAAAGTCGATAAAATGGAAATCACTGTATCAGGCATCGACAAGCAAAAAGTCGGTCAATGCGCTGCCGAAATCAGAAATCTCAAGAAGCCAGAGCCATACAAAGGCAAAGGTATTAGGTATGTGGGTGAACATATCATCCGCAAGGCCGGAAAGGCAGGTAAGAAATAATGAAAGCAGAATATCGCGCTAATCGTACTCGTGCTAAAATTCATGGCACTTCTAAGCGTCCTCGTCTATCTGTTCATATTAGCAATATGCACATCACTGCTCAGGTTGTCGACGATGATAAGAAAGTAACCTTAGCTTATGCTACCACTGTTGGTCAAAAGCTTTCCGGAACTAAAACCGAAAAGGCTGCAACAATCGGCAAAGAAATCGCCGAAAAAGCTAAGAAAGCAAAAGTTAAAACTGTCGTCTTTGATCGTGGCTCCAAGGCTTACGCCGGTCACATGGCTGCCTTAGCCGACGCCGCTAGAAAAGAAGGATTGGAGTTCTAATATGGCAGAAAATAATGCAAATCAACCAAAGGTCATTAACAAGTCTGGTACTTTGAAAATGACCGACGAGACCGCCGCAACAAGGAAGTCTCGCGATATCGGTGGTCGTCCATTTGATCGCCATAATAATCGTCGCAGAGGCCGCATCAAGGCTGATGTCGCGCCAAAAGAATACGATGAGGTTACTATCAATATCGATCGTGTCTCTCGTACCGTAGCTGGTGGTCGCCGTATGCGCTTCAAAGCGCTTGTCGCGATCGGCAATCACAAGAATAAAGTCGGTGTCGGCGTTGCTAAGGGCAACGATGTCACATCTGCTGTCTCTAAGGCTACCGCCAAAGCCAAGAAAAACATGATCGAGTTCAATATGGATAGAGAAACTATCTGTCACGAAGTAGAAACCAAAATTACCGGTGCAGACGTTTTAATGAAACCAGCCGCTCCTGGTACAGGTATTATCGCCGGTGGCGTAGTTCGCTCAATCATCGGTCTAACCGGTATTAAGAACTTGATCTCTAAATCACTTGGCTCCACTAATAAAGTCAACATCGCTTATGCAGTAGTAGAAGGTCTTCGCGCTCAGGTCCCAAGAAAAGAATGGGAAACTACTAAGCAGAAATCTAATACCGCTCCTAAAAAAGAAGCAAAAGCCACTTCTAAGGATAAGGATAGCGCCAAGAAGACTACAAAAGCTGCAGCTAAAAAGACTACTAAAAAGGTCGAGAAAAAGGAGGCTAAATAATGAAATATCATGATTTAAACGTCTCTAAAAACGTTCGTCCAAGCAGAAAAGGCCGTGGCATCTCTGCTGGTCAGGGTAAAACCGCCGGACGCGGCACCAAAGGCCAAAAGTCTCGTACTGGTCATCACAAAATGCCAGCCGGATTCATGGGTGGTCAGCGTGCTATTATGCAAGCCGTACCAAAACTTAAAGGCTTTAAGTCTATCCATGCCAAAGCCGAAGTTGTCTATACAGACCGTCTTAATACTGTTAAAGGAAACGTTGATAATTTCGCGCTCTTTGATGCAGGCTTGATTTCTAGCCCTTATAACAAGGTCAAGATTATCACCCGTGGTGAACTCACTAGCAAAATCACCCTAGAGACTCAATTTGCCTCTAAAACCGCAATTGGTGCCATCAAAAAAGCTGGCGGCTCTTTCAAGCAAGTTGCAGTTCCAATGAGAAAAGTCTCTGAGGACGGCGGAAAAGCTGGAAAAGAAGAGACTAAAAAAGCAAAATCCGGAAAATAATCACTTTTCCCGTAAAAACCTCCCAATACGGGAGGTTTTTTAGTGGAAATATGATCATTCTAAACTACACCACACTTGCCTCCATCTGTCAATAGTGGTATAATAGGCCTATGATTTATCTTGACCATGCTGCAGCTACCCCTGTTAGCGAAAAAGCCTACTTAGCCATGAGACCTTATTTTATGGATCAGTTTTTTAATCCTTCTGCACCCTATCTGCCAGCCAAGCATGTCAGAGATAACTACGAATTTAGAAAAGACGAAATCGCTCATGCCATTGGCGCTAAAGGGGTAGATCTCATCATTACCTCTGGAGCAACCGAAAGCATTAATCTAGCCTTCACTGCTATTTCTAAAGATATAGTTAAACCAGAAATTTTAATTTTGTCAACAGAGCACGCGTCCGTAAGAGCCGCGGCTAGCCACGTCGCGTCAGAATTAAACGGTAAACTTATCGAGCTCAAAGTCAAAAAATCTGGCGTAATCGATCTAAATGATTTAAAACGAAATATTACCAAAAACACCATATTTATCTCTGTTTCTCTAGCCAATAACGAACTCGGCACTATCCAACCTCTTGCCGAAATCGCCGATTTAATCAAAAAAGAGCGAGAAAATCGCTTAAAATCCAAAAATGACCTGCCAATTTTCCTTCATTCTGATGCTTCTCAAGCGCTAAATCTCCTTGATATCTCCGTTTCGAGACTAGGCGTAGACCTTTTAACGATCAACTCTGCCAAATTAGGCGGTCCAAAAGGAGTTGGCGCGCTTTATGTATCGCATGACGTAAAACTAAAGCCTCTTATCTATGGCGGCGGTCAAGAAGCAGGGCTTCGCTCTGGTACGGAGAATGTTCCAGGGGTAGTAGGATTTGCCGAAGCTGCCAAAGAAGCTAAAGAACATATTACGAGCAACCGCAAAAAATACCAAAAACAATCAGAGATATTAAGAAATGAACTAAAGAACTGTCAAGTAGAACCTCTTTTCTTAGGGGATAAGAAGCGTCAGCTTGCAAATTTCGTACCAGTTAGCTTCCCAGGAATTGACGCGGAAAGGATAATCTATCTCTTAGAGGACAAACAAGTCTACCTTTCTACCGGTGCCGCCTGTTCGGCAAACAAAGGTACTGTATCTCATGTTTTAAAAGCTATCAATCTATCTGACAAAGAAATCGCAGGCTCTCTTAGGATATCTCTTGGTGTACTAAACACCGACAAAAACGTCAAAGAGGCCGGCAAATTAATCGTACAAGCAGTAGAGCAGGAGTATAAACGATGCCAAAAATAAAAAATCACAAGAAGGAAGCTAAAAAAACTGTCTATTTAGGTATGTCTGGCGGTGTAGATTCCTCTGTTTCTGCGATTTTGTTAAAAGAACAAGGCTATCACGTCGTTGGCGCTTACATGAAAAACTGGTCCGAGGACCTTCCAGGCATGAAATGCCCTTGGGCCGAGGATCTGGCTGACGCCAAGCGTGTTGCAGTTAAACTTGGCATTGATTTCGAGGTGTTTGATTTTGAAAAAGAATATCGAAAAAAAGTAGTCGATTACATGCTTTCAGAGTTTGAAAAGGGAAATACCCCTAATCCAGACATTATGTGCAATCAAGAAATAAAGTTTAAGTTATTTTACGATGTCGCCATGGAAAAAGGCGCCGACTTCATCGCCACCGGCCATTATGCCAGGACTACCACTGCGCCACAGTTGCTGAGGGCTATTGATGAGAATAAAGACCAAACCTATTTTCTCTATCGCATCTCTGATGAAGCCTTAAGCCACACCATTTTCCCAGTAGGAGCCATGATGAAGCAAGACGTTAAAAAACTTGCCGCAAAATATGGTTTAGACAACGCTTATAAGAAAGAATCGATGGGTGTTTGCTTCGTCGGCGAAGTCGGCATGAAAGATTTTCTCAAAAGATACCTAAAAACCAAACCTGGTGAAATCCGTGAAATTAGCACAGAAAAGGTCCTAGGAATGCACGAAGGAGCAGTTTTCTACACTATTGGTCAAAGAAAGGGCTTAGGGGTTGGCGGCGGCTTACCGTATTATGTAGTCAAAAAAGACACCAAGAAAAACATCGTCTACGTTTCTAAAAATCTAAATGATAAAAATCTCTGGACAGACAAGATAAAGCTAAAAGACGTCATAATTAGAAACGAGAAAACCGCAGCAAAAAAAGCCGAATCAAAGAATAACCAACAAAACTTCATCATAAGTTGCACTGTTCGCTTGCGCCACCGCGCTCCGCTTATCCCTGCAAAAGTAGAAATCAAAGGAAAAACCGCCACAGTTACTTTTAAAGAGGAGATTAAATCTCCGGCTAGTGGTCAATCTGTCGTTTTTTACAACAAAAAAATCTGCCTTGGTGGCGGAATTATTGAATAATTTTTTGACATGAAAAAAGGGCGGCTGCAGTCCATCAACCGCCCCAAGAAAGGAGGTGTCCTTACGGACACAAAAACAGAAAACAGAACGACTTTTTATACTTGACGATCCTTAATGTAACTCTTGACTGAATCTTTGGATAAATGGTCCCCATAAGTTTCCCAATAGGTGTAATAACTACCATTATTCAGATAAGTTACCTGTGTGTAGGTTTTATTGTGCTTCCGATTAGAAATCGAAATCTCAACATACCTACAGTTACAATCACCCCAGTCAGAGCTGACACTTACATTCCAGCCCTTGTCAGCAGCATAGGATTTAATATCGTTCGCCTGTGCCCTTGCCTCATCACCTATAGTGCGACCGGTATAGCATGCTACTGGCGTACTGGTATTACTGCACGAATGGCCATTCATATACTTGGCCTGTTCTGAAGCGTAATTCGGACCCCAGTTAGGAACCCACTTTGAACTACTTGAATTATTCGTCGTATTACAAGTAGTCGGCGCCGTATAAGTCGGCGTAGTGTAAACTGGTGCCGTATAAGTAGGCGCCGTATAGGTCGTAGTCGGATATGAATACTGTACTGGAGAATCATAAGTCTCCTTGGAATAACCCGTTACCACGCCATTGGTAGTTGTGACAGTTTCCACTGTGGTACGAACGATATATCCGTCAGCGTACACCGGTACAGAAAGCGTCATCAACATCGAGACAGCAATAATAGCCACTAGGGCTTTTTTCAACAATTTCATCTGTTCACCTCCCTTTAAAGGAACTTTGCGAGCCTAAACGACTCAATCAACTGTTATCTTAAATATAGCACAAATTCTCCAAATAATCAAAGAATAGCGCCAATACCTCGATTATATCATATTTTGTCAAAAAAATCAAGTTGTAGTATAATTACCCCTAAAGAAAACAGGGAAAATTATGAACGCAAGCGAAGTTAGACAAAAATTTTTAGAGTATCAGGCTAAAAGAGGCCACAAAATTATTGCACCAGCCCCATTAGTTCTAGAAAATGATCCTACCACCCTATTTACCGGTTCCGGTATGCAACCACTTTTGCCCTATCTTTTGGGTGAACCACACAAAGATGGCAAACGTCTCGCCGATTCTCAACCTTCCCTTAGACTTCAGGATATCGAGGATGTAGGTGACCCCCGCCACACCACGGTATTTGAGATGCTTGGCAACTGGTCGCTTGGAGATTATTTCAAAAAAGAACAAATCCCAGCATTTTTTGAATTTTTAACAGAGGTTATCGGCCTTGATCCACACAAAATTTACGTCACCTGTTTTATCGGCGATGAAAAATACGGCATCCCCAAAGACACCGAAGCAGCAGAAATCTGGCAAAAAGTGTTTAAGAAAGCCGGGGTTGAAGCAAAAATTGCCGAAATCGGCTCTGCAAAAGATGGAGACAAACGCGGTATTAAGGAAGGCGAACATATTTTCTTTTACGATGATAAAGAAAACTGGTGGAGTCGTGGTGGTGGAATTGATAGTACTCCTATAGGCGACCCTTGTGGCCCAGATTCTGAGGTATTTTATGATTTTGGCGAGGACAAGCAAGATATAGAAAAATACGGGAAATCACATCCTGCCTCTGACGGCGCGCGATTTATGGAAATCGGCAACCAGGTGTTTATGCAATATCGTCGCAAAGAGGACGGCAGTTTTGAGGAATTAGAACATAAAAATGTTGATTTTGGCGGCGGATTAGAACGTATCACTGCAGCCTCAATTGATAGTTTTGATGTCTTTAAAATCTCTTTGCTCAAGCCAATTATTGACAAGCTAGAGGAGATTTCTAAAAAAAGCTACGACACCAATACCGACGAGATGCGTATTATTGCGGACCACCTGCGCGGCGCGTATCTCTTAACCGCCCAAGATCTCGCGCCTTCTAACAAACAGCAGGGCTATGCTTTGCGCCGTCTCATCCGCCGCGCAGTCTTAAAAGCCCTTGATCTCGGCATTGCCCAAGATTTCATCCCAGAAATCATCCCAATTATTGCCAAAAATTATGAGGATTTGCCAGATAGTATTTTAACCAGCAGAAACTCTGCTATTTCCGTCCTAGAAAAAGAGGAGCGTGCTTTCCGTCAAACCTTAAACAAAGGCCTAAAAGAAATGAACAAAATGGTCTCACAGGATACAGATGGCATTTTGACCGGATACGATTTGTTCAAACTCCAAGACACCTACGGTTTTCCGTTTGAAGTCTCTGTAGAGGAAGCCTATCGTCAGAATATTCAATTATCAAAGGATTACAAAAAAGAATTTGACCAGGCTCTGACCGAACAACGCGAACGTAGCAAAACTGCCTCAAAAGGCATGTTTAAAGGCGGCCTAGAGGATCACGGCGAAATGAGCACCAAATATCACACCGCAACCCACCTCTTACTCGCCGCCCTCAAAAAACTAATCAGTCAAGATATTCACCAACAGGGAAGCAATATTACTCCAGAGCGTATGCGTCTTGATTTCAATTTTGAGCGTAAGCTCACCCCAGAGGAAAAACAAGCCGTAGAAGATCAGGTTAACCAGTGGATTTCTCAAGATTTGCCAGTTAAATTTGCCGAATTTAACAAAGAGTACGCGCGCGATGATCTGCACGCCGAAGGCCAGTTCTGGGATAAATACGACGACAAAGTCAAAGTCTATACTATCGCCACAGCAGATTATTTCAAAAATCACCCCGTCACAAACGGCAAGATAGAAAGCCCTCTAGCTCCAAGGACCTCAGATGACGCACCAATTTCCATTGAAATCTGTGGTGGTCCACACGTCAAAAATACCAATATGCTAGGCCATTTTAAGATCAAAAAAGAAGAAAGTTCCAGCGCTGGCGTTCGCCGCATCAAAGCTATTTTGGAATAAAAATAAACTAAAGGAGGTAACGTGGAGAGATTAATTAATTATTTCAAACCAGAAAATTACAATCTGAGTCTTTGGATTAATAAGGACACCGAGACTGTGCGCGGCACAGCAATAATTGTGGGCGAAAAATTACATGAAAATTTAAAACTCCATGCCAAAATTAAAGAAATAACCTCTGTTACCATTAACGACGGGCCATCGCAGAAAATTAAGCGAGAGAGTGACGATGTTATCATAATTCCAGATGTTAAAGAAACTGGCAAAATCACCATTACTATTAAGTACACTTTTAAACTTAACAGGAATATGCAAGGCGCATACCTCTCAACCTACCAATATGGCAAAAAAGAGGAGCGCATTGTTTCTACTCAATTTGAAAGCCATTATGCCCGTGAATGTTTCCCCTGCATTGACGAGCCAGAAGCCAAGGCTACCTTTGATCTTAAAATTATCAGTACCGATTCAGATGACATTATTATCAGCAATATGCCTCAAAAATCTGAAAGAATCGTGGAATACGAATCCGTCGATCCAGATAAAGACCCATCAGCAGGCGTTATTTTAAATACCAAGGTCAAACGCAAAATCGTAGAATTTGAGACCACCCCAAAAATGTCAACTTATCTCTTAGCGTTCTGCATTGGTAAGTTCCACAAAAAATCAAAGACAAATAAACATGGCGTCAAGGTCACTACCTACTGTGCCCTCAGTCAAGATCCAAAAACTCTTGATTATGCCAATGATATCGCTGCAGATTCACTAGATTATTATGACGACACTTTCAAGGTTAAGTACCCCTTACCAAAACTTGACCAAGTAGCCATCCCAGATTTTGAAGCTGGCGCCATGGAAAACTGGGGATTAGTCACATATCGCGAATCCTGTCTTTTGGCAGCACCAGGGGAGTCAAAATCCACCAAAGAATATATTTCTACAGTAATTTCTCACGAGCTTTCACACCAGTGGTTTGGTAATCTTGTGACCATGGCTTGGTGGGACGACCTCTGGCTAAACGAAAGTTTTGCCAATATGATGGAGTATGTCTGTATCGACGCCATTCGTCCAAGTTATCATATCTGGGAATATTTCTATACTGGCGATATTCGCTATTCTATGCTGCGCGACGCGCTCCCAGGAGTACAAGCGGTTAAACAGGCAGTAAATGACCCAGCAGAGATTGCTACTCTCTTTGACGGCGCAATCGTCTATGCCAAAGGTGCTCATTTAATGTTCATGTTGATGCGATTAATGGGTAAAGAAAACTTCTTTAAAGGTCTTACAGACTATTTTAAGGCGCACAAATACAGCAATACTACAGGCGATGATCTCTGGGACGCTCTAAATCCTTATGCTGATTTTGACGTCAAAGATTTTATGGACGCCTGGGTGACACAGCCTGGATTCCCAGTAATTACCGACGGCAATCAGCAGAGGTTCTTATTAACAGGCGCAACTGATGATACAAAGTGGCCATTACCAGAGGTGACAGATGACTTATCAGGACATTATATTGTAAATTTATCAAGTAATGAATTTGCAGATGCGCTTGAACATTTTGATAAATTATCTCTGGAACAAAGAATTCGCTTATTAATGGACCGCTCATTACTAGCAAAGACTTCACTGGTATCCTCAGCCTCGCATCTGGATCTCTTGCCAAAATTTAAGAATGAAACCCGCTATGCTATTTGGAGTTCAGTACTTGGCCTGATCTCTGATTTAAAGCTATTCTTTACTCACGATGACGCCGATTTTCCAAAATTCCAAGATTACATCAGAGATTTGATTAAAAATCCACTCCAAAAACTTGGGCTAGAGCCAAAACCAAAAGAAGATGATAATAATTCCAAGCTTCGCCAAATTCTAATCGGTTTAGCACTATACACCGAGGACTCTAAGGTAAAAAGCGAGCTAATAAAGTTTTATGATGATGATTTTGAGAAAATTCATCCAGATATCAGAGCCTATGTCTTAATTGCCAAGCAGCGTGAATATCCAGAAATATTTGACGAATATCTGAAACGTTACCAAAAAGTGGCCGATCCTAATCTTAAAAACGACATTTTAGTAGCCATGACAGATGTAAGCGGCAACACTGCCAAACTGATAAAATTATTAGACCAGCATGAAATCGTCCGTCCACAAGATCATTTATATCTGTTTGTAGATTTAATCAGAAGCTACAAAACACGCACTAAAGCTATAAACTGGCTTTATGCTAATTGGGACAACGTAATAGCGATGACTGGAGAAAAATCAATTGAGGACTATCCGCGCTTGTTGGCGACGGCGATTAGAACAGTAGACGAAGCCAAGCAATTTGACGAATTCTTTACACCACTTGCAGAAAATCCAGTCCTAACTCGCACCATCGCCGTCGCCAAGTCCGACATCGATGCCAGACTAAGACTTCTTAAAATGGATAACGATGACGTTCATAAACACCTAGAACAGATAGTGTAAGCCCTAAAAACTTACATTTTTGGTATTATTAAGCCAAATTTCTTACAATTTTCCATAATTTCCCGCGATTTCCTGCATTTTTTCAAAAAAGTTAAGAAAAACCCTTGCAAATCTTTCAAAAATGCGCTACAATAGGGGAAGTTAAACAAGAAACTTTAGTTTCCTCTGTCTAAAAGTTAGGAAAACGTAAGCGAGGTAGTTTTCTCTTACTCTTGCGCTAAAAATAGTATAGCGAAGTCGAAATCTACCGCCAAACGATCCATTTAACAATTTGAGTAAAGAAATTGTAGACGGATCTAGCAAGAAATGTTTTCGAACATCGATTGCTAGTTAAGTCAATGCATAAAAAGGTTACAAAGGGCACTAATAGTGGATGCCTTGACAATCAATACCGATGAAGGCCGTAGAACTCTGCGATAAGCCTCGGGGATCTGAGAGCAAGAATTGATCCGGGGATCACCGAATGGGAAAACCTAATGCGAGTCATGTCGCATTGCACGTATCTGAACACATAGGGTACGGAGACGGGAACCAGCCGAACTGAATCATCTTAGTAGGTTGAGGAAAAAAGAATAACCAATGATTCCGAAAGTAGTGGCGAGCGAAATTGGAATAGTCCAAACC
>CAYYEY010000015.1:0-14836 GCA_964471175.1 uncultured Candidatus Saccharibacteria bacterium | reverse complement strand
TAGCGGCTTTTTCGTAACGTAGGCCGATAGCGTCGCGTGCAGCGGTCGTTTGAGCCTCTAAATCGGCTAAAACTTGGTTGATTTCGTCAGTTTTGGCGTCAATAATCAGATAAGAGGCAAAATAAACGACTTTTTCGATATTCTTAACAGTGAGGTCGAGTAGAGTACTGAGAGCACTCGGAGTACCACGCATAAACCAAATGTGAACTACTGGGGCGGCGAGGGCAATATGGCCCATACGTTCGCGGCGAGCAATTGATTTAGTAACGAGGTTACCTTCCTTATCAACGGCGGCCTCACGAGAGCGAACGCCTTTAATTTTGGCATCGTGGGGGTTGATGTCCTTGACGGGGCCAAAAATACGTTCGCAAAACAGACCGTCGCGTTCGGGTTTTTGTGTGCGATAGTTAATAGTTTCGGGCTTTAAGACTTCGCCGTAGCTCCAATTTAGAATATCTTCTTTGCTGGCTACTGATAGGCGAATCGCATCAAAGTCACTGGCACTAATAAAGTTATCCATCCAAGCCATAATTACATCTCCTCTCCGAGGTCAACTATACCTTCGTCGATGGGATCGTCGTCGAGTTCTTTGTCGATTTCGGCGGCCTCCTTTTCATCTTCCTTAGTAAAGTCTGCCTCAATTATTTCTGCGCCTTCGGCGTCGAGATCTTCGTCTAGGTCGACTAAGTCACCTTCGTTAGTTTGACGGGCTTCATCTCTAGCAGCAGCATAGATGAGTTCGTCATCTTGCGAACGTTCAATCTCGCGGGAAGTTTGTTCAATCACATCACTAGCGTCGTTAGAACTACCGTGGTCAAGTAGGTCAACTTTGAGACCGAGACCTTGGAACTCTTTAACCAAGACGTTAAAGCCTTCAGGGAGTTTAGGGCCTTCGATGGGCTCGTTTTTGATGATGGCTTCGTAGGCCTTGGCACGGCCATAAACGTCATCGGACTTGATGGTAAGCATCTCTTGAAGAGTGGTAGCAGCACCGTAAGCCTCAAGTGCCCAAACCTCCATTTCACCAAAGCGCTGACCACCGTTTTGGGCCTTACCACCGAGTGGCTGTTGAGTAACCATGGTGTAAGGACCGGTAGAACGAGCGTGAATTTTATCATCAACCATGTGGTGAAGTTTAAGCATGTGCATTACGCCAACAGAGGTTCTTTCCTCAAATGGATCACCAGTTAAGCCGTCATAGAGTTGAACACGTCCATCTCTGGAGAAACCAGCTTTTTCTAGCTCCTTACTAATAATCTCATCTGGAACACCGTTGAAGGATGGGGTAGCAACTTTGTAGCCTAATGCTCTTGCGGCCATACCAAGGTGGATTTCAAAGAGCTGACCGAGGTTCATACGGGAAGGTACGCCCATTGGAGAAAGAATTACATCAATTGGAGTACCATCCTCCATAAATGGCATATCCTCTACTGGTAATACGCGAGAAACAACACCTTTGTTACCGTGACGACCAGAGAGCTTATCGCCAACACCGATTTTTCTAAGTTCGGCAACGTAAATCTTAATCTGCATTAAGACACCAGCCTTGAGTTCATGACCTTGTTCACGGGTATAGATACGGACACCAACCACTTTACCGGTAGAGGAGCCGTTCATGCGAACAGAGGTATCACGGACGTCTTTGGCTTTCTCGCCAAAGATTGCGCGAAGCAAGCGTTCCTCAGAGCTTAACTCTTGTTCACCTTTAGGGGTAATTTTACCAACTAAGATATCGCCGTTTTGGACCTCAGAACCGACGGCAACAATACCATCCTCACCAAGATGTCTCAAAGAATGTTCAGAGACGTTAGGGATATCACGAGTAACCTGTTCTGGGCCAAGTTTGGTTTCGCGGACCTCAACATCGTAATCTTTGATATTGATAGAAGTTAAGGTATCATCTTGAACTAAGCGACTAGAGATGACGATGGCATCATCCATGTTGTAGCCACGCCATGGCATAAAGGCTACTAAGAGGTCGCGGCCAAGGGCAAGTTCGCCATCATTGATGGAAGCACCCTCGATAAGAATATCGCCTTTTTTGACCTTTTGACCACGTTTGACCTTGACGCGTTGGTTGTAACAGCGGTCATCGTTAGTCTTTTCGAAGTGGATGAGATTGTATTCTTTATCGCCACCCTTGTTGTAGTTAACGATAACAGATACTCCATCGGCTTTTTTGACTTCACCTGGACCTTCTGCAACGATTAACTGAGAGGTGTTTCTAGCGACTTCTCCCTCAATACCGGTACCAACTACTGGGTTATCCTGTTTGAGTAGAGTTACAGCCTGTTTCTGCATGTCGCAGGCGATCAGAGAGCGGTCGACACGGTTTTTCTCAACAAATGGAATAAGAGTGGCTGGTACGCCTAGAATCTCTTTGTGAGCTGCATCGATATGGGTAACTTTGGATGATTCTACCTGAGTTGGAGCGCCATTGACGCGCGCGGAAACGCGCGCGTCCACAAACTTACCGTTCTTATCAAGTTTGGCGGATGTGTCAGCAATAATCATGTTTTGCTCGGTAGCAGCGTCTACATAAACAACTTCATCGGTAACTTTGCCGTTTTTAACGACGCGGTAAGGGGCTTCGATGAAGCCGTATTCGTTGATGCGAGCGTAAGTAGCAAGGTTAAGCACCAAACCCACGTTGGCGCCTTCTGGAGTCTCTACGGTACAGATGCGGCCGTAGTGAGTTGGGTGAGTATCACGGACATCAAATCCCGCGCGTTCACGAGTAAGGCCACCAGGACCCATTGAACTTAAGCGGCGCTTGTGTGCAAGTTCAGAGAATGGGTTGGTCTCGTCCATTAACTGAGAAAGCTGTGAAGAGGTAAAGAATTCTTTGACAGCGGCAGTGACTGGACGAGCATTGATTAACTGAGATGGAGTAACATCCTCTACGTTTGCCATAGACATACGGTCTAGGATATTTCTCTGGAGTCTTAGCATACCAAGACGGAATTGGCGTTGGATCAATTCGCCAACCAACTTAATGCGACGGTTTGACAAAGAGTCAATATCATCTGGAGCTTCTTGAGTATTATTGAGGCGGATGATTTCAGCAATGATTGCAATTAGGTCTTGCATCTGGAGAGTGCGGTTTTTGCTGACGTTTGGCGTATCAAAGCCAAGACGTTGATTAATCTTGAAACGACCAACACGAGAATAATCGTAGCGTTTGTAGTCAAAGAAAGTGCGCTCAATCATTGATTTAGCGTTCTCGACGGTAGCGAGATCACCTGGACGAAGCCTTCTATAGACCTCAATTAGGGCCTCACTTTGGCCAGAGGTGGTATCTTTTTCAAGAGTAGCATCGATGTAATTAACCTCTCCCTCATCAAGACCCTTGAAAGCCTCTTTAATTTCAGATTTTTTGGACATTCCCAATGCTCTTAGGAAAGTCGTTACAGGGATTTTGCGACGGCGATCTATTTTGACATAGATTGCACCAGAGGTGGATGTCTCAAATTCTAGCCAAGCACCACGACCTGGGATAACTTTAGCGCCGTAATAATTACGACCACCGATGTTATCAGCAATAAAGAATACGCCAGCGGAACGAATTAATTGGGAGACAATAACGCGTTCTGTACCGTTGATGATAAAGGTAGCTTTATCGGTCATCCATGGATACTCGCCAAAGAAAATGTCTTGTTCTTTTTTCTCACCTGTAAGTTTGTTTTCTAGCTCGACCTTAACGTGCAAAGGACGTTCATAGGTGGCTAGATTGAGCTTGGTGGTATGCTCATCAGTTTTTGGCTCGCGGAATTCGTAATTCTTGAACCTTAATGATAGTTTTTGTCCGGTATAGTCGTCAATCGGATTTAGCTCGTTGAAGACTTCGCGGAGACCACTCCTTACAAAATCATCCCAAGAATCTTTTTGATGGGCGATCATGTCAGGAATAGGTAGAGCTTGGTCGCCCTCAGTAAAGAATACACGACCTACGCTTTTATTCGCAGTTTTCACTTAATACCTCTTCTTATTAGTGTTGATAATCTTTTAGACCAAAGAAACCATGACGCTCGCATTCTCTGATCTATAGCGCCGAAGATTACTGTCTGAGTTTTGACCTCTAAATCGCCAGTTTATGAGGTCATCCAAAAACTTGACACACTACTTCTTAAATAACTATTCTAGCGTATATTTTAGTAAAATGCAAGGTTTTTTATGGGTTTTATGGAATATTTTTGGAATATCAGAAAATGCTATCTTTTGCCGAAAAATGTAGTAAAAGATAGCATTTAATTGTATGTGAGGTGGGTCTTTGGGGTAAATAACCGGCGATCAGATGTCTAAATCATCCATGTCTGCGAGCTCAGCACGAGTTTTCTCGGCGAGGTCAGAGGCGGAGTCGTCCTCGTCGTCCTCAACTGGTTCTTCTGTGACTGTTTTTTCAGCTACTTCCTCGGTTGGAGTATCTACGACTTCAACAGTTTCCTCCATCTTTTTCTCTGGAGAGGCAGAGCGAGGCGCACCTTCATCGGTGTTGACGATTTTAAGATTATAGCGCGCATCATTTTTGGTACCAAGTGCACGAAGCAAAGTACGGATAGATTGAGCGGTAGCACCACGACGACCAATTACGCGGCCGACATCTTCTGGATCAACAGAGAGTGAAAGTAAAACTCCTTTTTCATCAATTGTACGATCGACTACGACTTTGTCTGGGTTGCCCACTAAAGTTTTTACGATATATTCTACAAATTGCTGGTCAATACTTGCCATATAAAACTCCGTATTTAATTGTTAATAGTTTTATTATAGCATATTTCAAGCTAAAATTTTAAAAAAATCATTAAAAAGCCTTGACGCTAATGGTTTCTTTGTGGTACACTATAAGAAGTTCTGTTGAACTTAAGCTTACTGCGAGTCAGCTTAAACACAAAGTTGAGAGCTTATCTGTTCAAAAAACCACCCGATGAGGTGGCTTTTTGGTTTTAGTTTTTAAGGCTATTTGGCGGTTGGAGCTTCAGCTTGCTCGGCTGGTGCTTCTGTAACTGGTTCAGCTGGGGCCTCAGTTGCTGGAGCTTCGGTTGTGGCCTCATTAGCAGGTGCTTCAGTAGGCTCAGCGGCTTCAGTAGGTTCCTTTGGCTGATTTTTGCGAAGTTTATCGGCGTGTTTTGCCTTGTAATGTCTTTCTAGTGGATCTTTGACCCAAGCTGGAAGGCTGATTTTCTCCGCTTTTAAGATGCGGATCAAGCGAGTAGAAGGTCTAGCACCATTCTTAAGGTAGAACTCGATTTTCTCCTTATCTAAAATTGTTTCTTTGGTTTCTGGGTTGTAACGGCCAACTTCTGCCACAACGCGCCCAGAAAGAGGGTGACGCTGCGCTTCTTGGACGATTATCCGATACACCGGATGATGTGTTCGGCCATTACGCTGCAAACGAATCGCAAGCATTTTGTCTCCTTAATTATTAACTTTAAAAATTATAACAAAGTTTTTAAAAAAAGTAAAGGCCCTAACTGTTTAGGACCTTTTTTGAGCCTTTTTGGCGGCTCAACCTTCTCTTGCCTGGCTTTCTTTATTTGCCTGGCTTTCTTTCCTTGCTCGGTTCATCTGGTACCGGGCCTCGAGGTCTTCGGGAGAATAAACATCAAGCGTCTGCTCTGTCTCAACTTTGGCAAGTTCTCGCTCAATGTAGCCTTTAAAAGCATTTCTCCTCTTAATATTGAGGTAGGCTTCATCAAAGATTGGCCTCGCCTCGGGAACCCCTGCCTTCTTTGCGGCTTCAGCGTATTTCTCGAGCGACACGTTAAGCCAGTGTCTAGCTCGATTCATGCAGCTCTCTAGCCAATCCATATCATTGTTGTACTGATACTCCAGAAGGTTTATGGCATTAGATGAAGGCTTTTCCGATATTAGAGACTGCCACGGGCCGTAGAATTTGTTGAAATCGCCGTAGCGATTCAGTAGACTCAGATAGCACTGGTAATACGCTATAATTGCTTTTCTAAGCCTGTTATTGTACTCAAGCTCAGCGGTATTATCAATGATGAGCTCTGTGCCATGGGCGATGAAACTGTACTGCCCAGGGATATCTTGTGACTCCTTTGGCTTTTTCCGCCAACGCTTCTCCCGAATTGGTTTTTCGGGTTTATGACTCTCCTCAGACCCTTCAAACTCAGGATTCTCATGAGAAAACTCGTAATAGTATTCACCTACTTTGGACATTTTATCACCCCCTTCTGACGTATCGTCCAACTTATCTAATTATATCATATAAGTGCAAAAAAATCAATACATACATCTACGCATCACAGAGGTGATTTCTATTTTTTCGCTTCTGATTTTTGATCTACAAGATTAATTTGATCAAATAATTCTGGGTGAGATAGATGATATTTTTTGACCGCTTCAGCGGCAGCGGCGGACTGGGCTTCTTGTTTGGAGTGTCCAGAGCCAACACCTTTTAATTCTGAACCTACATATACTGCAATCGTAAAGGTTTTATCGTGATCTGGGCCATCCTCTTTTAGGATACGGTAATTAGGAGTAATACCATCTGTGTGTTGGGCAAGTTCTTGTAAGAATGATTTTGGATCACGCCAGGTGCCTTCCTCGATGATTTGGTCAATTTTAACTAGAATATGTTTGGCGATGAAATCTTTGGCGGTATCATAGCCCTGATCAAGATAAATCGCTCCAATCACCGCTTCAAAACAATCCGCCATGATCACGCTGTGTGCGCGTTCTGTGCCCATTTTCTCTCCATGCGACAGACGGACTAGTGGGCCATAGCCTAGTTCCTCGCCAGAAGCACCAATTGACTCGGTGCGAACCAAGGCTGAACGCCAAGCCGTCATGATACCTTCTGGTTGATTGTAGCTACGATAGAGAAAATCAGAGGTCACAAGCTCTAAGACTGCGTCGCCCAAAAATTCCAGGCGTTCATTATGCTCTAGATTAGCCCTACGATGCTCATTGACGTAGCTTCTGTGGGTCAAAGCGGTAATAATCAGATTAGGATCTTTAAATTCAAATCCCAGTTTTTCTTTGGCAAATTCCTGATATTCTGCAACTACTTCTCCGTTCATTTTCCTCCTTTTACACCTAAATTTCGCCGGAGCGAATTTTCCTTCTGGCAATTAACATTAATTTCTCGATATCCTCATACTCAATAGCGTCAAGTGCGTCCTGGAAAGAAAACCACCTGATACCATTCATCCATTTTTCTTTTTGAGGTTTTTCGGTCTTATCCAGAGCGCGGACCAGATAGATTTGCGTGGTCATCAAGACTAGTTTATCTTGTCTGCGGTATTTAAAATGGATTTTGCCAAGCCAAGTTTGCACTTTGACGTGATGGAGACCAGATTCCTCGCCGATTTCACGAATGGCGGTATGCTTGGCGGTTTCTCCTGGTTCGATGTGCCCTTTAGGGATAGTCCAACGATTTTTTGAATCCTGAATCAAAAGGATTTCAATATCGCGCTTATCAGGGGTTAGGCGATAGACGATACCGCCTGAAGTCGGCTCGCGGACAATTTCTTGAATCGCTGGCTTTTTATGGAAAATCCTGGCAAAGCGCGACTCTTTATACTTTTTAGTCGGCAAAGCTTCTGGTATTTTGAGGGTACCAGTAGCGGTGCGATAAGTGTAGCTTGGTTTTTTTACTCCAATTAGGCTTTTCTCTGCGGACTTTACTTGAGTCTCTTTAGTGCTGTTCTTTACTTCTTTATTCTGACTTTTCTTGGCTGGATTTTTCTGGCTGTGTCTCTCGTTCTTCTTTTTGTTCAGAACTTCCCTTGCTATTTTCTGCCTGCGACTCGGTTTTATTTTCTCTTGATTTTTCATAGTTTCCTTCTGTAGCAGCTTCTGGGTCTATCTGACGAAAGGCTGTGCCCAGCACACCATTGATAAACCTAGAAGAATTATCGGAGCCGAAAGCTTTTGCAAGCTCAACGGCTTCATTGATAGCAACTTTAGGAGGTACAGAATCCTTACAAAATTCTAGTTCGTAAAGCCCAATGCGCAAGATATTGCGATCTATAGCAGCAATGGAACTGATCGGCCATTCAGGAGCAAGCGGTTTTAGCTCCTCGTCTAGGGATTTAAAGCGATCTGCTACTCCGTGGGTCAAATTATAAACAAACTCTGTATCTCCAAGAGCCTTTTCATAAGGCTCAATATTTTTGGCAATAATGGTATCAATATCGACAGTGGCGTCGCCCGCCTTTTCTCTGAACTCGTACTCGTACAAGCTCTGAAGTGATATGATTCTGCCTAAGTGCCGATTACTTGCCATTATTTTTTGCCACTTTTCTTGGTAGGGGTTGATTTCTTAGCAGATTTTGCCGCCTTCTTAGCTGGCCTTGCTGCTTTTTTAGTGGTTTTGACCTTGAGATTTGGAGTCTTTTTACTGGTCTCAAAGGCCTTAACCGGTGATTTCTTGTTAACGCTACGAGCAAGCTTCAAACGTAAATGACTTCGACGTAAGCCAGTTTTACGAGGGCTGCTCTGTTTTTTAGGTTCAGGCATAAAATGCTCCGTTTAATGATATAACTTTGATAAGTATTTTATCACAGTTTCTGAAATCTGGCAAATATTGACTTTATTGAGACTTTGTGATATAATTAGTCGTGATGGCGTTTCCGCCATCTAACTGTTGTTGGGCCTAGCCATGGCCTAGTTCTTTGAGAGAGAGGTGATTTCAATGATAAAATACGAGGCTGAAAAAAGCAACAAAGGAACGAGCTACCTGTTTTCCAATGTTTCGAACCGGAGTTGCCGTGCCACGCTAGAGTTCTTTATGGACTCTATTGAGAGGTATCATCTCACCTATAATGGTGATAGATGGAATAATCAGACGGAAACAGAAAAGGACGTATTTGAGAAGGTTAACGCTGGCGATTATGCTATTTGCCCGCGCTTTGTAATCTCAAAAAGCTTTCCGACTGGCGAAAAGGGTGAGACTCTGATTTTTAGGGTTAAACACCCGAGTGGTGGCAAAGTTCGGCTTTACATTCAACTGAAAGAAGGCGAGTCTATCTCGTTCAATCTCTTTGAAAAATTAAGTCCGGAGGAGGCGGCAGAATTTAATACAGCTTATGCTATCAGCACCGTCAATATCCTTCGCCACTGTCTGGAGTATTACGTCTCAAACATCGAGGATGTGACGGGCGATGAGACTTGAGCGCTAACTTATACTACAACATAAGCATAAAAGCGCAGCACAAAGCAGTACATTTCTCAACAAAAAACCACCAACAATGTTGGTGGTTTTTTCTAGGCTCAAATTAGACTACAATGTTGATCAGATTAGCTTTTTTAACGAATATTACTTTTTTGACCCCTGATGCAGTGAACTTTTTGACATTTGTATCAGCCAGCGCGAGCTTTTCTATTTTTGCTTGATTGTCAAGATCACTAGTATCAACGCTCAGTTTGGCGCGCAGCTTACCATTGACTTGAACCACTAGCTCTACCTTGTCAGCCTTCAAGTATTTTTCATCCCAGGTGGGCCAGACATCATCGGAATCTAGTGCTTCCAACATTTCAGAAGCAAGGTGTGGCGCAAATGGCTTTAAAAGTTTAGCTAGAGTGATCAAATCATCTTTGGAGCCACCGCCGGCTTTGAATAATTCATTGACATATTCCATCAAAGCAGCTACCGCGGTATTAAAACTGTTTCGGTGCAGATCTTCGGTCACTTTTTTAGCGGTCTTATGACGGATTTTTAATAGTTCCGCTTGAGATTCTTTTGATGATTTGCCAGAGGACGCTACTTTTTCTCGATCAAAACAAAGAGTGAAGCAACGATTGAGGAAGCGGTAAACGCCACCTACGGATTTTGGATCCCAAGCAGCGTCAAGATCGTATGGACCAATAAACATCTCATAAGTACGTAAAGTATCAGCACCATACCCCTGATCGATGATATCTAGCGGGTCAATCACGTTACCTTTGGATGTACTCATCTTTTTGCCGTCTGGGGCGTTGATGTAGCCATTATAAAGCAAGGTATTAATCGGCTCGCGGAATGGAAGCATCCCCTGGTCGGCAAAGAATTTACACCAGAAACGAATGTAAAGCAAGTGCGCAACAGCGTGGTCGGCACCAACGTAAACATCGGTTGGCGCCCAGTAGGAGATGGCTTTCGGGTCCCAAGCGTTTTTATCGTCATGTGGGGAGACGTAACGCCAGAGGTACCAAGAGGAACAGGCGTAACCATCGAGTGTATCGGTTTCACGGGTCAAGGTCTTTTTAACCATTTTGCCGGTTTTTGGATCTTTGACTTCCATTTCAAAAGTAAGCCAATTGGTTGCCTTTGCTAAGGCAGAACGACCGGTGTTATCTGGTTTGTAATCTTTGACTTCAGGAATAATAACAGGTAACTCGTCCTCTGGAATAGGGTATTCGTTGCCATCCTCATCATAAGCAATGGGAATTGGACAACCCCAGTAACGCTGTCTTGAAATCAACCAATCGCGCATCTTGTAAGTAACACGAGGCCTGCCAATACCGGATTTTTCTAGCCAGTGAGTAATGCCTTCTCTAGCGTCAGCAGTATCCATCCCGTTAAAATGGCTAGAGTTGATAAGCTCGCCTTCGCCATGGTAACATTCCTCGTCATCCTTAATACTAGCTGGTTTTTTGATTACTTGTTTAATTTCTAAATCAAATTTCTTGGCAAATTCATAATCACGTTCGTCATGTGCTGGTACGGCCATAATGGCACCTTCGCCGTAGCCCATCAAAACGTAATCTGACACCCAAATTGGGATTTTTTCGCCTGTGGCGGGATTAATAGCGTAAGAACCGGTAAATACCCCTGTTTTTTCTTTGTTTTCTTGACGTTCTATTTCGGACTTTTTGAGGGTAGCTTCTCTATACTGGTCAATTTTTTGCTTGGTTTTGTCGTTGACTAGATCTGGGATTAGCGGGTGCTCTGGCGCAAGGACTAAGAATGTTGCGCCAAAAATTGTATCAGGGCGAGTAGTAAATACACGAATGTGGGAGTCTGAATTTGCATTTGTACTTGCAACCTCAAAATCAATTTCTGCACCCTCTGAGCGACCAATCCAGTTTCTTTGCATAGTTTTAATCTTATCTGGCCAGTTTAAGGAATCAATGTCGTCAAGCAGTTCATCCGCATAATCGGTAATCTTGAAAAACCACTGCTTCATCTTTTTCTTTTCTACTTCGGCGCCACAACGCCAGCAATGGCCGTTTTCTACTTGCTCATTGGCAAGCACGGTTTGATCAATTGGGCACCACCACTGATAGCTTTCTTTGCGGTAGGCAAGACCTTTTTTATAGAGTTGCAAGAAGCACCACTGAGTCCAGCGGTAATATTCTGGATTGGAAGTGTTAATTTCTCTGGACCAATCTATAGCAAAGCCAAGGCGTTTCAACTGTTTCCTGAAATTATTGATGTTGGTTTTGGTTGCTTCTTGAGGAGAAATGCCGGTTTTGATGGCGTAGTTTTCGGCAGGCAAGCCAAAAGTGTCGTAGCCAAATGGACGGAGGACGTTCATTTCTTGTTGTCTGTAGAAGCGAGCAAGAACATCAACAATAGTAAAATTACGAACGTGGCCAACGTGCAAACCAGCGCCAGATGGATATGGGAACATTTCCGCTAGGAATATCTTAGGAGTTTTCTGGTTTTTGGGTAAGTTCTTATCACCTGGGCAAGCCTTAAATGTCTGGTCTTTTTCCCAGATTTCTTGCCATTTTTTCTCAATTTTTTGCGGATTGTATCTAGCCATCTCGTCCTCTTAATACGTCTTAGATTCTCTTGTTATCCCTGTTATTGTATCATAGATTGATTTTTTTGACAAAATATGGTATAATTAGGGGTATGTGGGGGTGTACATTAACGGGAGGTGATAGAATGTTAGATTTTGTGGCAATTTTTAGAAGTTACTATGGTACTTTTTATCAAAGTATTTCAGAAAGTTTTAGGGAAGAAATTTCTCCCGGTCTGCAGCCTTGTCGTCTGAATGGATTTGTGGATGCGGTAAACCACTTAGAAGTTAACATGGATGAACTTGATCCTTTGACTTTAGAAAAGTGGCGAATTGATGCACAAGAAGCCTGTAAACTTTGCAGAAGTTCTTATGAGACTTTAAAGTCACTAGGTGCAAAAACTGCTATGACACACGAACTCTTAATAGCTCTTAGTCATTCACTTTGTTTGCCGCTATCTATAATGGCTGTGATGTGGCTGAATCCTTGGCTGCTTGTTATTCCGATTATAATTATCGTAATTGCAAAGCTTCAAAGATTCTTTATCGCAAAAACTTTAGACGAACAGCTGGCCAGGCTTTATTATGAACATGGTTATGCCGAAGGCATTATCGTGATGTCAGATAAGCATAACTTACATACCGACATTAAGCTAGACACCCCTCTCAATTTTTAGGGCTCAGATTTGAGCCCTTTTTATGGTTCATAGTTTTGGTTTTGGTTTTGGTTTATGGCGGACTCTATCTCATCCTCTTTTTCTTTCAATGCCTCGTCTAGCCCTTTTAGGGCAGCAAAAGGATTAAACTGTTTGGCGCGGTCCTCCATGCTCATCTTTTCTCTGGGTCTATTTGCCATTTTTAACACCTCCTTTGTTTTTTCTGCTGTTTTTCCCTACTTTTGGCCTGTTCTCTGTTTTGCCACTACTGTGCCCACCGATTAGCTTACTACGTGTCAAAAAGGTACTGCCGTTTTCTAGATCCTCACCACGCATAATTGCAGTTTTGCCATACCTATTTTGAATATCAATAATTGCAGATTGAACTTTCTGATCTTTTTGGTCATTATTTTTGCTAAATAATGAAGTCTGGATTAGGCTATTATCTGGGATGAGGTGATTGAAATTAATATAAATCCGGCGGTATTTATTCTTTTTGTTTGCGATTTTGTGGTATAAAATTTCCACTTTTTTGCTGGCAATTTTACTGGAATTGGTTGGTTGATCAAATTTGATAGTGCCATGTGGAAGGTTGCTAAAGCTTCTAGCTGCTAAACCTTCCATTGATTTGCTATATGAATAGCCCAAAATCAAAGAGAGTGAGCTCGCAAGCTGATGCTCTTTTATGAGCCTAAGGCAAAGCGCGCGCGTCATTTCATGTATTGCAAGCATAGTATCACTATAGCTATATTCCTTTGGTAAAACTTGGCCCATGGAGAAACTCTTTTCTCTGGCGGATGCGGTTTTGATATCTTTAATCGTCACAGGCTCCTTTCCCCATGCGTGATCGATCAAAAGCTCTGCGTTTTTCCCAAAAATTCGATAAATTATCTCCTCGTCGGCATGCGCAAGCTCGCCCATGGTATGAATTCCGTGGTCATTCAACCTTTTAGCGATGCCAGGACCAATTCGCCAAAAATCTGTTAATGGCTGATGGTTCCAGAGATTTTTTTGATAGGATTTTTCATCAAGGACACCAATAAAATCCTTGGCATGCTTGGCGGTGATATCTAACGCGATTTTTGCAAGATATAGGTTGGTGCCTACTCCAGCTGTGGCACGTACACCAACTTTCTCAAGCACCTCTTGCATTAGGAATTCTGCCATTTGTTTGGCATTTTTTTGGTAAAGTTTAAGATAATCAGTGACGTCTAGGAAGGCTTCATCTATCGAATAAACATGAATATCCTCTTTGCTGATATATTGTAAATATACCCCATAAATTTTGGCGGCATAATCGATGTATTTCTGCATTCTTGGCGGCGCAATAATAGTGGATTTCAGGGTGTAATCTGGAATTTCAAATAGTCGACAACGGTTTTTTATACCTTTTTCTTTTAGAGAGGGGGAGACCGCAAGACAGATTGTCCCTTTGGTGCGTTCCGGGTCTGCCACTACAAGATCGGTGGTCATAGGATCTAGACCGCGTTCTACGCATTCTACCGAAGCATAAAAAGATTTAAGGTCAATGCAAAGATAATGTCGCATCTAAAATGCTGTCCTTAGAGTAAAGAGAGCAATTCCTGCAGCAACGGAAACGTTGTAGGATTCTTTTTTGCCCATCATTGGAATTTCGATGAAAATATCGACATCGTCGTAGAGTTCTTTGTCGATGCCATTGACTTCTTCGCCTAGGATTAGGATGGCTTTACTTTTTAACCTACTTAAGAGTGTAGGTGAGCCCAAAGTGTATTTTCTACCATCGTCGATACGATTTTCTAGGCCGATAATTTGCCAGTCATCCTCGTGGTAGCGTTTTAGAAGTTTCCTTAGATCATCAGTCCAACGAATTGGCACTAACTTTTCTGCGCCGAGGGCAGTTTTTTCTATTTGGCTTTCAATTTTATCCGCAAGGTGTGGCAAAAGATTAGGATTAAGCGGGCTTGGCGTGTAGCCCGAACAGATCACCTCTTTAATGCCCAAACCCTCTGCCGTTCTGAGGATTGCGCCCACGTTGTAAGTTGACCTGATATTATGAAGGCAAAGTATAATCTCCATAAATCTCCTTGTTAGTTATATTATAGCATGGATTTTGGGGTTTTGTGTTTTTTTAGATTTTGGATTCTTAGTTTTTGGTGTAGTTGTGCATATTTTGTGATTTTTAGCTTGGGCTTTGTAGTTTAGTATTTTAGGTTTGCGCAGTTTAGCGCCCAGACTTTGTACTTGATTTTTTATAGTTTCGTGGTTTTATCTGTTTTGCTTTTTGTTGATTTTGATGTTCTTGCTATTTTTGTTCAATTCTGCTCAACTTTACAATTTTGGCAAAAATTTACAGAGGTGAAAAATTTCGACCTCATGAAACCGCTTCTAAGGCCCTTCAAAGGCCCAAAGACTTGGAGGGAGTCAAATTAGGCCCAAAAACCCAATGTCGCACAACATATATTGTACGACTATAGAGGACGTGATGGAACAGGTACAGAATCTAGT